>NZ_JBSGVQ010000028.1:0-101690 GCF_053608525.1 Nocardia sp. NPDC055029 | reverse complement strand
CGGGCACGAACCTGAGCGTGGACGCGCACCCGATCGGCTACAGCGGCCTACGTCGCGGCCGCGGCCGCGTTCAGGCTGTGCACCTGGCGGTGACGGTCGCCGACCGCGCGGGCCCGCCGCGTCGATCTCGTCTGACCATTACCGGGGCCGGTGACGGAATCGTTCGGTGGGAGCCGTACGCGGCGCCGGTCGCGGCGGCGCACCAGCGGCTTTCGCGCACCGGGTGAGGCTCTGTGCGAGCACTCGCTGTTTCCGACGGTCACCACTCTCGGTCGGCGACCGGGAACGTCTGTCGACGGGCTCTCGGTGCCGCGCGAGTCATCGAGCGAATTCCCACGCTCCCGCAGATGTGAGGCCATAGCGACGAACAGCCTGATCGGGTTCGTCTCGCTACGCGGGGCCGAGACGGGTGTGGGGCCGTCTGTCGGCCTGCAACACAGCGGGCACAGATCGAGACTGCCCAGAATCCGGCGAGTGTGTGGCCTTAAGGTAGGCCTGTTGGGCAGGGACGAGCCAGTAGTCGCTGTGTCCGAGGGTGAGATCATCGACATCGGCGGGTGTGAGGTCGGGATCAGCGTTGGCGGCCTCCGAGGCGACAGGGCTGGTTTGGCCGCTCACGAATCTGGGGTCCGGGCGATCGAAGGTGTTGGGTGCGCTCGCGAATTCGTTACGGCGTGAACCGAACAGGGGACATCCGATCGGATCGGAGTCGCGCCAGAAGTTGCCCCATTCGATGACCTTCTGCTCGACTTCTTCACGTGCGGTCGTACTGAAGTAGAAGGGGAAGAACCGTGAGTACAGAGACAGCAATGGCGAGCCGCACGTGACTAGGTAGATGTCGAGTCTCGTCTTGCCGGCCGGGACCTTCGCGCATTTGACGGCGGTGAACGCCAGTACGCTGCCTTGGCTGTGACCGACCAGCACGTACGGCTCGTCTGCTCGGCTGATTTCGTATTCGAGGACTCTGACGACATCACCTCGGTAGGGCAGGGCTGCTAGGGGATGCCACTTGACGTTCCAGTAGCCGGCGATGTCACCCAAAACGGCGAAGGGTCGACGGACCGAGGGAATCAGCAGGGCGATAGTGACCGAGACCAGCAGCGCATCGACCGAAACTTCGCTGAGCCGCGCGGTCCAGACCACCGGGCCCTCGACTTGCCCGCTGCCCGATCTTTCGACCGCCCCCTCCCAACCGGGAAACCGACCCAAAAACCACAGCGGTACAAGGTAGGTCACTGCCAGCAGCCCGATGACGAACAAGGTCAGTCGAACCCGGCTCTCGTCGCAAATCACGGCGTGCTGGGCCTTCTTGAAGCGCGTGAGCCCCTTTCCGGGCGCTCCGCCAGAGGTGGCCGACGGGCCTTGCCTGACTCGTCGGATCACTCGCACCACCACAAGGATCAACACGCCCAACAGCCCCACCAGGATGAAGGGGGTGGCGATGCCCACCACGATCTCGGGACCATAGATGAAATCGTTGGCGGGTCGCAAGAGACCAGCGGCCTCGGTGACGTTCCTGGGGGAATCGATCCAAGGAACGTGCCTGCCGAGATAGCTCATGGCCCATGTCACCGCCATCACCGCGGCTGACCATCCGAGGTTGACCACCATCAGGCTCAACGCCAATAGCCCCGACATGGCCATCAGCGGGTCGGCGTCGGTGTCGCTCCAGGTGCGATCATCGCAGACCAAGTTCGCTACGGTGCAGATCAGCACGATGACGGCCGACAGTGCCGCGGTCGCCAGCGCGAAGATCGTCACCCAGTCGTGTCGGTAGATGACGCAGTCCGGGGGCGAGGCGGCATGCAGTACGCATTGACTGTCCAGGTTCGTCGCCGGTGCGATAACGATCACGGTGGCCGCGACCGCGAGTAGGGCCAGCGAGTGGAGCACTACGTTGGCGAGCAGGGTCCGGTCGAGTTCGGGGGCTGGATTCGAGTCGTCATTTTCCTCCGTAGCTCGGGTCAGTCCTTCGTTCTTGCGCCGGATCACTTTTCGCCACCACATCGGCGCGAGAATCAACGCAGCGATCACCGCGGCGGCATTCGAGTCGTCATTTTCCTCCGTAGCTCCGGTCAGTCCTTCGTTCTTGCGCCGGATCATTTTTCGCCACCACATCGGCGCGAGAATCAACGCAGCGATGACCGCGGCGGCAATCGAACCGGCCATACGCTGTGAATCCGCGTCGACGAAGTACGGGATGGCTGTCTCGGCAGCCAGTGTCGCCCATAGGAATGTGCCGATGATCGAGAAAGCGCCCCACATCCACACCAGGACCGCTTGGGGCTTACGCACCCACGATCGGTTGGATCGCATGAAGCCCGCGACATTGATCAGGGTGTACGGCAAGGCGAAGTACCACATCAGCGGGATCCTGGCGCGTGAGGAGCGCGTCCAACTCAACATCTGCACCGGATGTTGCGGCGGTTCCGGGACCTCGTACAACTCGACCCCAAGGATCGGACGCGCCCGCGGGTCTTCGCGCGCCTCGATCGACTCCACACCCGCCGGACCCGACTCGGCCAGCTCGTCGGGTTCGACCACCCGAGCAGACCCTTGTGCGCTCAAGGGGTCGTGATCCCCCATTCCATGCACCCGCAATTCCATATCTATCAGCTTTCACAGATGGTGGTGGTGTCGCACGAAACCTGTTCGATCGTTTCTCGGCCTATACCCTGCCAGTCCCGCGGGATGGTGGGCATGGCCGATTGACCACGATTCGAACCAGTCCTGAGCCTATGGCGGCGTTCGACAGAAAAGAACGAGTACAGCACTACCTCAGTTCGGCGAGTTTCGCGATCAGGCACCTCAGGACAGTTGAAATAACAGTCTGATCGGTCGCGGAAGGCGAATCGAACCCCGAAAGTGTCGAGATCGACTGGCACTAGGTGACTCTGCGGCGAGTCGGGGTTCGGGCATCACAGGCGACATCCCGATTGGAGCGCTCGGAGACTTCCGCACCAAGAAAGTCGCTGTCGGCTCTTCCCTCAGCGTCCCGTATGAGGGGATGATGAAGAAACCAACCGCGCGCGCCGATGCCTATCGGACGTCAGGCGGCAGTGCGCCTCCGCTAGGGATCGACGCACTTCGTATCGCTGAGGCGTCGGGCACGAACCTGAGCGTGGACGCGCACCCGATCGGCTACAGCGGCCTACGTCGCGGCCGCGGCCGCGTTCAGGCTGTGCACCTGGCGGTGACGGTCGCCGACCGCGCGGGCCCGCCGCGTCGATCTCGTCTGACCATTGCCGGGGCCGGTGACGGCATCGTTCGGTGGGAGCCGTACGCGGCGCCGGTCGCGGCGGCGCACCAGCGACTTTCGCGCACCGGGTGAGGCTCTGTGCGAGCACTCGAGATTGTCGGCCCGAACCGCTACCGTTGATAGGCCGCCTGCATCACCGGTCTCGGGGAGGATCGTATGTACACAGATTGGGTGCGCCTGTCCGGGCACAAGTTCCCCCTCGAGGACGTGCGCACGGACCCCGACAACTACGCCCGCGCGCTGGCGGCCGCGCGCCTGGAGAAGTCCGCCGAGTGCCTGTGCCGGCCCGAGCCCCTGCAGCTGGTCACCCGCGCGACCCAATCCGGCCGTCATCACCTGGCGTGCTGGCCGGGCACCGGGCCGAAGCATCTGCCGCAGTGTGCTTTTCACCGGCTCGACTCCGATACCTCCGGCGCCAGCGCCTACACCGACTCAGCGATCCGGGAAACCGCCGACGGCACCAGCATTCGGTTCGCCGCACCTCTGGTGAGCAACCCGTCCGAGAACACGACCACGCGCGCGGCCGTCGACCAGAACACCTACCCCGGCGTCGGCCGCCGGTCGATGGGGCTGCTCGGGCTGGTCCACCACCTCTGGGAGGCCTCGCGGCTGACCGCCTGGTCCGCGGGCTCCCGGCCCCGTACCTGGGCCGACGTCGCGCGTGCGATCGGCGAGTACGCGCCGACACTCACCATCAGCCGACACCCGGCCACCCGCGTCCTGTTCACCGTCCCGGCCTACCGGCGTGAACGCGCCGCGGCGAACCTCGCCGCCTTCGACGACTTCGTCGCTACCCTGCGGGCCGACCAGAAGCAGATTCGGCGCGGATTTGTCCTCGGTGAGATCAAGTCCGTCGACGAGGGCCAGTACGGGCTGCGCTACCAGCTGGCCCATCAAAGCCGCCAGCGGCAGATATTCGTCAGTGCCGACCTCGACGCGCGGCTGCGCTCGTCGTACCGGCACGCGTTCGCGCAGGCGGGTGAGGAGGCGGGTGGGCGCAAGGTCGGGTTGTTCTACGTCGAGCGGTCCCGGGGCGGGTACGCGATCGCCGTCGACGCCGCGGTGATGCTCACGAATGCGGGCTACATCCCGAGTGATTCGAGTTTCGAGGTCCGCATGGCCGACGCGCTGCACGCTGCGGGCCGTTCGTTCATCAAGCCGGTGACCTACGACGCGGCCAGCGACGCCGTCTTTCCCGACTACGTGCTCACCGACACGACCACCCCGACCTATGTCGAGGTGTGGGGCCTGCCCGGCCGCGAGGACTACGAGCGGCGCAAGGCCGAGAAGATCGCGCACTACCAGCGGGCAGCGGCGACCCTGATCGAATGGAATGTCGGAAACCCCATTCCAGATTTGCGACATAGGGATGGCCGCCTGCAGGATCGCTTGTCCGCGTCGTGAGCGCGCGGCCGATACAGGGACGGTGACTACTGATGGCAGACAAGCAGCCGGACGAGAATCGCGGCCGGGCGCCGATGACTCCGGGTTCTTCGCCGGAGCGCCCGAAGAACCAGCCCACGCCGCCACCGCCGCGCAAGCCGCCCGGGGGCGGCGCGGGTGAGGGCAAGGCGAAATAGCCTGGCCGATCTCGATCTTCGGCGGAACAATTCAGCCCGGCGCACTCGTTGTATGCGCGGTGCCCCATCCCGGGGTCTGACGGAAAGTTGGACGAATTGCCTGAGAACGGACAAGGACAACCCCGCTCGTTGACCGGTGGCGCCGCGCCTCGCGCCGCGTCGGACCGTCGAGGCGGCAACCACGGCACGAGCCCCTCTGCGCAGGCCGCCCCGGCTACTCCGCGGCCTGTTCGCAAGCCGCCCGCCGGCGGTGCCGGTGAGGCGAAGGCAAAGTAGCGGAGGCGTCCCCGTTGCCCGTTGGCTTGGTTGAGCAACGGGCAACGGGGGACGTGATGTGAACTGCCCTACGGCTGCTCGTTCACCCACTGGACGCGCTCCGAGCCGGTCAGGGGAACGTAGAGTCCGATCGCTTCCGGGATGGCCTTGACGAACCCGCCGTCTTCGTCCATTTCCCAGGGCTCGGGGATGAAGATGTCGCGGGGCTGAGGGTGTGTGGAGATGAAGCCAGCTGCGCCCGCAATGTAGCCTCCCACCCAGTAGCCGTCCGCGGTTCGGATCCGCACGAAGCAGTCCGCCAATTTGGGGGCATGCGCGTCCCAGGCACTGGGTGCTGCGTAGCCGATCTCACGCCACACCAGGATCGTCCATAGCTTCCACCAGGGCTTCGGAGGCCACTGCAGTTTGCGGAGGTTGAGGGACGCGGCGATCGCAGCAGGGATCACGAAGGCCAGGGCGGCCGCGGTGATCGCGGCCAGCTGGGGACGCTGGACGAATCCGGGGACTCCCTGAGCATTCTTGGTCCACAGCGTGATCAGCCACGGCCCGAGAACCAGCGCGTAGAGGCAGGCTAGGGCGATGCTGACCGCGATGGCGTTGGCCAGTCGAGCACTGAAGTCCTTGTCGTCGGCGCCCGGCCCACGCATCCAGCGCCGGACCGCCGAGAACGTGATGCCGGGAACGACCAGAAGTAGCAGGACGAAGAACTGGGCTACGGTCTGCGGCAAGCTCACGGAAGTCCCCCTCGGTAATCGGTGCGGTGTGCCGGACTTTCATACCGCAGCCCGGCCGCATCGACATCATCTTCACGCGCACAACCTGATTCGGTCTGCGGCACTCCGGACCTCGGTCCGAGCACTCGGCCCGGACGACTGGCCCTGACCGCCTCGATGGTCGAGCCCTTCCCGTAGGTGCTCGGGCCGAGTATCAGCGATAATGCGCACATCGCCATAGGTGGATGAATAGAAGAGACGGCTCTTTCGTGCAGCCAGCCCCTCAGGCGCGGAAGAGGCAGGTCCGGGGTTCGGCAGAGATCGGCGGGTCGGGGAGCATCGGCGGGAAATCCGGCGCTAAGGAGTTATGGCAGATAGCGGCACACTATCTGCCATAACTGAGGAGTCGACCAGGCAAACACGGCACGCAGTCGACGCGACTCGGGAAACTATCTGCCGTAGTGCACAAGTCGCGGCGACTCGCCAGTCGCATCAGACGCGACCAAGCACCGTCCACCAGCGGGTCAGTCGGCAAGCGCCGGATCTCGGGCGGATGCTCCCAACCCTCTCGCCGCTGAACTGCGTGCCGAGCTCGGACCTTCGCCGTCCGGTCAATGAGGCACCTCAGCGGCGTCGCCGGGCGGCGGGATCGGTTCGGGCCTGATCCAGTAGTGATCGTCGAATGCGGATATTCGATCACATTCGGGCCACCATCGTAGCGCCAATAATGAACCCGTCATTTTCGGATCAAGGGGTGTGAACTTTTAACCCTAGGGTGAGTGGCTTCCTGATTGACGCCACTGGCAGGATTGAACTCACGCCAAATGCCGCAGACCCGGAAATAGGATTATCGCTCCGATTCCACAAAGAAAGCAGGAAAATAATGTCAATCACTAAATGGGCCCACAAGACTATCCTGATGCCGTCTACGACTGGAGCTTCCGGGAATCCCCGGACCTTCCAGGGCTCTGTACAGTTCAATGGCGGCGTTGTGAAGGATGCTTCGATCGCGATCGCCGGTTTCAGGTTCGATTTCGACGGTGCGAGTGACAGTCAACGCCCATTGAATATGATCCAGATCGACGCCACCGTCCTCGGCTTTGGCGGGAACACGGTTAATTTCAACGTCCAGTGCCAGTACGCCGACAACAATTTCGACGATAGGTACCGCGGTCACGTCAAGGTTCTGGTAATCGCCGAGCTCGATACTTAGGCATTCTTATCGTGAGAGAACTGTCAGCTCCGCTGCGTTGTGGTGCATGTGGCACTGCTCGGCGTACTGCTCAGCGCTCGACAAGACCGGCCAGGGACCAGTACTTCATCAGTCTCATGCCCGCCATCCTGGCCGCCGGGTGGTATCCGTGGCCAATGGGTTTCGCCAACGGCCGAGCCTGCAACAAATAGCCACGGCCACAAACATTTACGCCTGACTCTGGATTGACCGCGCGAGATCACCACGTTAGCGCCGGATCCCGGCCGGTTGCGCCACTACTCCCAGATCATGAACACCGGGCCTAGGCTGGGGAATGTGGATCTCGCGATCCCCCTGCCCATGCTGGCGAGCGCCGGACAGCCGCCTTCGTCCGGAGCGCGGTTCGCTGCGGAATTCAAGTGGGACGGTGCTCGAGTGCTGTCGCGCTGTGCGCCGGACGGGACCGTCATGCTGGCCAGCAGGACGCTGCGTGACACCACCAGTTCCTACCCCGAGATCGTCGAGGCGCTGCGCCGCGTCGCCGACGGTCGTGGGCTGGTCCTCGACGGCGAGATCGTCGCTCCTGATCCGGCCGCCGGTGGGGCGCCGTCGTTCGTGCGTCTGGGTCGGCGGCTGCACGTCCAAAGGCCCTCCAAGACGCTGATCGACGACATCCGCGTCGAGTTGATTGTGTTCGACGTGGTGGCCGACGGCGCATCGATCCGGTCCTGGCCCTACAGCGAGCGCCGGGCGCTGCTCGATGGGCTCGGCCTCGACGACGGCGACCGCGTCCGCGTGCCGCCGATGTGGCTGTTGAGCGAGGTCAGCGCCGACGAGCTCCTGATCTCGGCTGCGGCCGCTCATTTGGAGGGTCTGGTCAGTAAGAAGCTGGACTCCCCGTACGAGGCGGGAAAGCGCTCGAAATCGTGGATCAAGAGCGTCTTTCGGCAGAGTGTCGATCTGCTGGTCATAGGTGCTCTCCCGGGTTCGGGCGCGCACGCGAGTACGTTCGGCGCGCTGGTCCTCGGCGGCTACGACGTCGACGGCCGGTTGAAGGTGGCGGGCATGGTAGGTACCGGGTTCACCACCGCCGCACGGCGTCACATCCGCGCCGCTCTCGACGAGATCCGTCGCGATTCCAGCCCGCTCGCCGACCCGGTGCCGACGTACCTGCAACGCGCGGGCGTGTGGTGGGTCGACGCGGTCATCGTGGCCGAGATCAACCACAGGGAGGCCACCTCCGCGGGCCTGCGGCACCCGTCGTTCCAGGCGATCCGCACCGACAAGCGACCCGACGAAATCGGTCTACCCACCCGCGACGTCGACGACATCGGGTCTGGTTGACCTGGGCTCTATCCGGTCGGCGCTGTATGCCTCGGGCAGACCTGATAGCCCCGCACCGCAAGCCGACAGAGGATTTGCGCTGACACCGCTAGATCAGCATGTGTCGGAAACCGGCGTCCGGAGTTTGCGACACAACGCCATTCGATCCGATGAACGGGAAAACGCGGGGTGCGGCCGAATACGCCGGTGCCGACCACTCGGCGCATCACCCGAACCGTGCTGGCGGTGTCAGACCGCGGAGGTGACCTCGGTGAACGGCCCCTCGGACTCGAGCAGGAACGGCCACACCTGGACACCCTCGTAGTCGGCGACGCTACCGGCGTTCCTGCGGCGATCCCTCGAGCTCATGCGATAGCAGCCGTTCCCGTCGCTCTGGTGCATCCACACGTCCCCGTCGAGGTCGGAGATTTTCGCGGGCGCCGGAGTCGGCAGCTCGTCGCCGGGCGCCCAGGTCCGGCGGTGTGGTTCCCGCAGGCGTCGCAGGATCGCGATCAGCTGCCGCGCCACGATCATTCGGGCCTCGGATGACAACGTCGCGCCCAGCCTGACCGACGTCGCGCCCCACAGCTGCGCGTCGTTGGCCGGGGGCCTACTGGCCCGGCCGGTCTGCACCCGCTCGACGAAGTCCGCGGCCTGCTGGTCGGCATCGGCAGCTCCGGCGGCGGTCAAGTGCGCGAGCACCTGCTCGTGGAGCTGCTCGTCGAAGTTCTCGGCGCGGCCGCCGACGTGGGCTGAGGTCAAGGTGATCACGTTCCTGTCGACGGGAATCAGGTTGCCGGGCTTCCGAACTCACATGCTGGCCGATCGTGTGTGTCCATACTGCCAACGAACCCGCCGCCGGGCGATAGATCGGGCGGTGCCGCCGGGTCGACGGTCCCAGCGACACCGCCCGTTCTCGCCTGGCCGGTCAGGCGGTGGCGGCGAGAACCTGTGTCACGTCCAGCTGTTCGGGCGCCGGATCGACGCGCGCGAAGGCCTCGGCGGGACGGTAGCGGTCGAGCTGGCGGCCGAACTCGCGCACCGTCGCCGGCCACGCGTTGGTGATCTGCCCGTCGGGGCGGGTGAACCAGGTCTGCACCCCGTCCGGCCAGACGCTGGCGCCCAACTGCGCGTCCAGCCAACCGCGATAGGTCTCCATCGCGGCCGGGGTGACCTCGACCGGGCGGCCCAGTTCGACACTGCGGTCCAAGCAGGCTCGGATGTAGCGGGCCTGAATGGCCTTTATCGAGGGGTTGGAGCTGGATGGGGTGAAGCTGTTCGGCCCGGCGATCATGAACATGTTCGGGAACCCCGCCACCGCCAGACCGAAGAACGCCTCCGGCCGCCCCGCGCGGGCCCACTGCGAATGCAGGTCGACCCCACCCGTGCCCGTGATGGTGACGCCGTCGAAGAACTCCGTGGCCCGGAACCCGGTCGCCCACACCACCGTATCGGCCTGGTGGTGGCGGCCGTCGGACGTGCGGACACCGTCGTGAGTGAGCCGCTCGATCGGATCGGTCACCAGACGAACGTGAGGCTGCGCCAGCGCCGGATAGAACGCGCTGTCGAGCAAGATGCGCTTCTCGCCGATGCGATAGCGCGGTCGCAGCTGCTCGCGCAGCCCAGCGTCGGGCACCTGACGACGAAGGTGCGCGCGGGCGATCCATTCCGCTGGTCGTGCAGACCATCCGCGGTGCATGATCGGCGCCAACACCAGATCGGCGCCGTGGTGCAGCGCGGACCGATACAGCCCGTGCAGTCCCGGCACCCGCAGCGCGGTGCGGGTGAGGGGCCCGAACCCGGCAGCGGGCTTGGGCAAAATCCACGCCGGGGTGCGCTGGAACACCGTGACGCTCTCAGCGGTGCGCGCCAGCTCCGGAACCATCTGCGTCGCCGACGAACCCGTGCCCACTACGGCGATATGCCCACTCAGATCGGCGGTGTGGTCCCAGCGCGCGGAGTGGAACACCCGACCACCGAACTCGCTCGCCCCGGGAATTTGAGGCACTGCTGGGCGGTGAAGCTGGCCGATGGCCCACACGACGGCCTCGGCATGGATGTGATGACCGCCGGTGGTGGTCAACGTCCATGTGCCGTCAGCATCGTGGAAGCGGGCCGCGGTGATCGCGGTGTCGACACGGATGCGCTCGCGCAAACCGTTGTCGTCGGCAACCGCGCACATGTAGCGCAGGATCGTGGCCTGGTCCGGGTAGCGCATCTGCCGGTCGCGCCAGCGGTCGAACGCGAACGAGTACAGGTGCGAGGGCACATCACACGAGCAGCCCGGATAGGTGTTCTCCCGCCACACTCCCCCGACCTCGTGACCCTCTTCGAGAATGAGGAAATCGTCGATCCCGGCGGCGAGAAGTTCTGCGCCCATGGTGAGGCCACCGAATCCGGCGCCGACGATGACGACTTTGTGTCTGCGCGTTGGCTCGATCATCCCGGCACCTCCCAGGACACCTCACGCAGCGAGCGACCGAACGAGGAACTCGGCCACTGCGCCCAGTTCTGCCACCAGTCCAGATAATTCGGTGCAGCCATCGGCGCGTCGAACTCCTCCAGCGGGATCTCGAACGCCTCGACGAGCTGGTCGAGGTGCTCGGCGAGCACACGGCGGTTTCGGAGCAGCTCGATCTCTACCGCCCGCGCGCGCCTGGGTGACATCTGCCGGTGCGCGACATACCAGCCGCCTCGGGCATAGATCCGTTCCAAGGCGTAGACCGCGGCCGCGGATTCGAGTACCGCGTTGGCGGTGGGATCGGTCGCGTGGGCGGATGCTGCCAGCGCCGCGACGGTCGCGAGCCGCTCACCGGTCGCGGTCGCGAGTTCGATTGCGGCGGTGTCGCGGTCGATCGCGGTACCGGCAGCGTCGTAGTTGCCGCTGCGTAGTCCTGCCGCGAGAGTGAGTTCGCGGTCGGTGAGCATCCGCATGTACCAGGGCAGATGCGGCGGAGTGTTCCGTAGTCGCAACGCGGTGATGTCCATACCGGCGGTCACGGCCAACCCGGCCTGCTTGAGCAGCACCTGGGACTCGCCCTCGGCGGTGATGATCCCCTCGACCACACCGATCCAGTCGCCGATCCAGTTCACCCGCAGCGAGGCCTGCGCAGCGCCGCGCTGACGGCAGGTCAGAAGCACCTCGTGGGCGGTGTAGGCCAGCAGCGGCTTGGCCAGCATCGACCACATCGCCTGTACCGGAGTTCCGGCCGTGGTTTCGGCACGCATGTCCTGGATCCGGCGACCCAGCACGCTGGTGGCAGTGACCGCGGCCAGCGCCGACACCACATCACGGCGCACCGTGCCACGCTCCGCCATCGGGACCGAGCCGGGTTTGCGCGTGGATGTGTACTGGTGCAGCAGTGCCACACCCGCACGGGCGGCCGCGGCCGCGGCGTTGGCCAGGTCGAGGCGGCCTTCGCCGAGCATCCCGATCGCGCGGTGCCAGCGTGCCCGCGGCTCGATAGCGCAGTCGAGACGGCCGTCGGGGTTCATCACCGCCCAGTCCCCGCCCAACAGGGCATCACGCGGGATGAACACCGCGTTGTAGCGGATCATCGCGTGATCCATGGGCGCCCAGGACTTGTCGGGCAGCGTGGCGACGTGCAGGCCGGGCACGAGCGAGCCGTCCGGGTGGCGGAAACGTAGCAGGAACGGCAGCACGCCCTCATCCGCACCGTCGATGATCAGCCGGGCGGTGGTGACGCCGATCCGGGCGGTGGGGAACGCGATGTTGGGCATGAACTTCCACGACGCGGTAGTCGGTGAGTCCAGCCAGAACCCATCGCGGGTGCCGTCCCAGGTGGCGGTGGTCTGCTGGTCTGCGCCGTTGGTCCCACCGAGCTCGGTCAGCGCGAGCTCACCGAGCGCACTGCCGTCGTCGAGTTCGGCGGCGAGTGCGGCCTGATAGTCCGAGCCGTTACCCAGCGCCGCGATCGCCCCGACCGACAGGTCGAGATGGCCGGTGAGTACTGGGATCAGGTGCGGCGCGGACACCGCGGCCCACTCGCACAGGATCCCCCGCAGTCGGGGCTCTGCAGCGACCGCCGACGACGAACCACCGACCTTGGCGAGTACCGCGCGCAGCAGCGCCGGGGCCTGGCCCGCTTCCTCGCCGTAGGTCGTGCCCGAGCACGGGCTGTCGTCGAGCCCGACGACAGCGGAGCGAACATGCTGGTGCAGTAGTTGGTGAGGCCCCAGGATCGCGGCCCGTAGGGATGTGGTGGTGGGATCGCTGGTTTCCGGTCGGGTGGACGCTTCTACTCGCGCATGAGCGCGCGCGACATCTACTGTTGTCATGGCAGGGGCTCTCCAAGTGTCTGCATCAGCCCCAAGCGGTAGCCGCCGACTTGAGGCATCTGTATCGGATGTCCCCCCGTTTGCAGCGGGGGGACATCTCACTGTCCGGAGTGGACGCCGAATCGCCCTGTACTCCACAAACTCAGCCCGCCGCTACGCGGGCATCAGCCGGTCCGGGAGCACGAGAGTCAGTACGAAGAACCGCTTGGACCAGAGCGAGGGTGACCGCTAGGGCGGGCTCCTGCCACGTGAAAAGCGCGACAGGGCAGCACTGTTGGAGACTCTGCCGTCAAGGTGATTGTGTGCACTCATCCCGGTACTCCTGAGAACTCACGGAAGCAGCAATGAATTGCTCTGCTTCCGGGCTCGGGAGTCACTCTCCGGCCGGCGCCCCCTCACTATATGCCGCACATCACGTAGCGGCAATCACTCTGCAATCGGCCGGTGCCACACGGCGACCGAACGCGGAGCCGGAAAACCGTTGGTGAAGTGGACGAGCCGCTGATACCTCCGGGGGGGAGGAAGGTATCAGCGGCTCGATGTGGGCGTAGGTATTGGCGCGGGACGCCACCTACGCGGCGGACCGATGGGGGAATCGGCCCTCGCCGACCACATTACGCCTCGATCAGCAAATGTGAAGCATTCCCATCTGGGAATTTGTAGCCGCGAGTTCCCGGCGGTGAACAGTGCAGAATCACGTCGATCGACGCGAGCACACTCTGGGCCAGCAAACCGAGCGGACGCCGGTCCCTGGAGCGATCAACGGAGACCTACGGTGTGTCACGCAACTGAACAAGTTGTTTCACAGCGACTAGGCGTGTGACGCGAGAGCAAGCGCCGTCGAAACAGCTTCATCCGGAGAGCCGACCCGCACAGACTCGAGTACCGGAGTTCCGGCGTCGTCGGTAATCCGGTAGCCGCCGATGGACACCACTGGAACGTTCCCGCGGCGATTGGCGAGCGCGAGTTCGGACAGCGTTCCCCAGGACCCGCCGACGACAATGACCACGTCGGCGGACTCGACGATAACCGCGTTCCGTGCCTCACCAAGGTTGGTGAACACTGTGGCGGTCAGGCCAGCGCAGACTTTGGTGCGGTCGGTGTCGGGGCGGATGCCGATGACGAGTCCGCCTGCACTGGAGGCGCCTACGGCGACGGCGGCCATGACGCCGGTTCCGCCGCCGCAGAGCACGATCGCGCCCGCTTCGGCGAGCAGCTGTCCGATCTTCGTCGCGCGCTGGGCATCTTCGGGCGTGCAGTCGCGCGGGCCGCAGACGGCTACCTGCAGTGCTGGCAAAGTCATTCCTCTAGTTCAGCGGTGTACGTGGTGAACAGGTCGATCCGTTGTGTCATATCACGAGCGAGGCTGGTTCCTGCCGCGAGAGCGCGCAATTCGGTTCCAGCGGCAATCACTCGGCCGACGATCGGGGTGGTGCGCAGCTCGACCGGGAGCTCAAGCACACGCTTGATGCGGTGATTGGCGGCTTCTGCGTCGCCGAGCGCCAGGTGCGCACGCGCGGCATCGAGTTCAGCGGCAGCGCGGAACTCGGCCGGGGAACTGTCATCGAGCCGGATCAAGGCACTGTCTGCGAGCTCGAGCGCCTGCGCGCTGTGGGCGGCTCCCCCGACCGCAAGATGGACTTCCGCCGCGTAGTACAGCGCCTTCGCCGGCCCGAAGTGCATCACGCCCGGCTCACTGGCACTGGCTGCCGGGCCTACTCGGGAAACGGTGTCCAACGCAATGTCGAGTGCGCTGAGAGCGGCTCGGGTTTCGCCTTGGGCCGCCTTGGCGCGAGCGAGCTGGCTGGACAGTCGCAGCCGGGTGGAGTCGTCGACGGCTTTCGCCAGGCCGGACTTGGCGTGGAAGGCCGCGCCCTCGAAGTCGTTTTGCCAGTACGCCACGTTGGCTTGAATCCAGGACACGTAGGCGCGCAGGTGCTGGTCTTCTGCGTAGTCCGCTGCGACCTGCGCGGTGCGGGCGTGGGTGTCGGCCGCGGTGTTGCGGCCCAGATCCGCGCAGGCGTGAGCGAGGAGCGCGCACACCTGGCCCGCGAGCAGGTACAGGGTGGCCAGGTCGCGAGGCCGCTGGCGGGGGCTGTCGGTGTACTCGAAGATCTCGCGCCGGGTCCGGCTCAGCTTGGGGATCAGCTGGATCGGCGCTTTGGTGAGGTAGTTGCCAGCGTGTTCGATCACTTCGGCGCGCAACTGGTCGAGCACGGCGGGGGTAACGGAGCCTCTACCGCGCTTGATCCAGCCTGCGGACTCGTCGGTGCTCATCTCGATCTCCAGATCCAAACTCTCGCTGACAGTGGGTGGCGGCCCCCCTGTCACCGGTTCGGGCGCCGAGACCAGTGCCTCGAAACTCATCTTCCACACCTGCTGGGCGATGCGCTGTGACGAGGCCCTCGATGCCGACACATTTCCAGCCATCCAACGACGCAATTGCCGCTTGGACAGAGTCGCATTGTCGCCGCACTGAATGGCCGTTTCGTTGAAGTACTGGCACCACTCATCCATGGTGCGATTCGACTGGTGAACGAGCTGCTCGAGCACAGTGCGCGGTTCCGACGCGTCCATGGTCCCCACCTCTTGGTATCGGTTCCACCACGGTAATCCGCTGTGCGGCTGGGCAACTAGCGGACAACGCCACTGCCCGCGAAAAGTCCGCCAAAAGTCCGCCAAAAGTCCGCCTGCCGACCTTGTTACGTCCGCTGCGGCTGGGTGACGCTCATCTCGTGCTCGGCGCCGGGCACTGTGTCATCCCTCCACCCCCGCGATGGCGACACCCCCGACGCCCCTTGCCGGACCCCGACCCGTTCAGGGCCGCGCCCCGGCGCCGAGCACCTCGAAAGGACCATGCCGGCGAGCGAGGAGGCCCAGATGCGACAGGTCGACACCGCGCGCGACAAGCAGGTTCACCCCGACTGCGCGACAGAGCCCCCGAGCTTCACCTCCAAGCGGGACGTCGCCGCCGTCCAGCGGCTACACGCCTCGCATGGGCCCGACTGCCTCCCGTACTGGGCCGCGTTTGCCTACGACTCCGCCGAGGTCGACGACTGATGCGGCGACGGGCTGGAAGGACCACACGATGATCGTCAATGCATCGTCCACGCTGACCGGCGAACCCGAATCGCCACCGCCGCCGCAGAGTCCGCGATCGGAGCGACGATGATCGCGATCGGATATCTCCGGCTCGCCCTGGTCGGCGAGAGCGAGGTGGGCAGGGTCGAGCATCGGCTTGGACAGTGCGCTGATCGCGCCGGACTGCACATGCACGAGGTGCTGCATGAACCCGCCCCGCCGCGCAATCCCCTCTTGGCCACGATGGAGGCAATCGACCATCGTCACGGCACGCAGCTCATCGCCACGCTGACCGACTTCGCCGCCCGCGACGCGATCGACCTCCGCCCAGTACTCGGCGGGCAGGCCAGCTACCGAGTGCTCTGGGCGGCAGTCGAAAAGCTGCAGGAGGGACGTGGCGGCCACCTCATCGTGCCGAGTCTGTCCCATCTCGACGGGTTCGTGGTGCCGCGTCCGACGCTACTTCGCCGGATCTCGGACCTGCAGCCGATCGTCAGCCTGATGGACGCCAGCTCGGTCGACCACATCGTCGTCGACGCCGAGGAGGTCGTGGTCGAGTTCGAGGTGCCACCAGCTCCGCTCGCCGAGGAGATCGCGCGCGCCACCACCCGCAGCGGACTCACCCGCGCTGAGCTCCCCCACATGGTCGAGCCGCTCGATGTGCTGATGCGAGAGCTCGTGGGTCCGGCTACCGAGCCCGATCACCTCGCCAGCCAGGGGCACCTGCTCACCATCCGCATCGAGCGCGATCCGACGGTGGCGGCACTCGTGGTGACATGCCTGGATACCCGGGGGGCCATGGCGCGAACGCCACCCCACCCAGAGCTCGTCAAGGCCTGCGCGAGGGTGGTTCGAACACCTTGGGGCAGTGGGACATCCACGCGTTGCGAACTTCCACTACCCGCCCTGCACCGGAATGGGCGCGCCGACGCGGTGGCGGGAGTGTGAGCCGTGCAGGTGCATCTCGTCGTCGCGTTTCCGATCGGGCTGGTCCTGGACTTCCGCGCCGAGCCCGCTGTCGCCGCGACCTACGCCGCCGACATGAAGCGCCGCTACGGCGACGTCCAGGTCACCATCGACCGGGCGGTGACGGCGACCATGCGCCTGCTGCCGTGCCACCAGCTATTCGAAGCGTGAGCATCAAATGTCTTCTCCCGACACCCATCACCTGCCACACCGCGACCCGCAGCCTATCCCGGCGCCGGTCTCCGGCCGCGCGGTCCCGATCCAGACCGATCCGGCACTCATCCGCGCCGTGCTCGACGGACTACGAGATCCCACCGCCGATCAGATTTGACCGAAGATTGGAGGTCCATCCTTCACCGGAAATTCAGTGGAAGGAATCTCGGCTGGAACTTTTGAATTGAAGAACGTTGGGGTACTTCGATCCTACGAGCCGTAGTCAGGCGATCCTTCATTTGTCGCCTCGCTACGAGCATGCGTTTGATCGCTCATTCGAGTGAACCCCAATATATCTACCGACCGGTTCGAAAGCGCTCACGAACCGGGATTTGCCATGCTCAGACGCTGTTTCGAAATATCAAGTGCCGCAACGTATTTCGCTTCCAAACTGGTTCCGGTGCGGCGTCTCTTGTGTCACTATCAATGGCGTCCGAATACCGATCGCGAGCAGTGCGGAAGGAGGTGATCTTGATGTCCGAATGGGTCGCCGGTGGCGCGTAGACAACTGGTCGACGATGTCGACTGAATTCGAGATCCTGTCGGCGCCCGCTGTCTACAGCAGGGCGCCGACAGGTCCCGTCGACCAATGTCCCGATCCTCAATCACTATTTCGTTCCCGACACTAATTCGAGGTTTTGATGCTTCCGTTCGAGTCCTTCTCCTACCCGTTCTTCGACCAGAGCACCGCCGCGGATCATCTGGCCCTGGTGTCGGCGTTCCTCTCGACACCTGACGCTCCGATCCCCGGCGACCACACCCCCGGTCACCGTGCGCTGTACGTCCACATCCCGTTCTGCGACACCATCTGCACGTTCTGCCCGTTCGCCAAATCGGTGGGAACACCGGAACGGGTGACCGCCTACCTGCAGGCGCTGCACGTCGAACTGCGCACCCTCGGCGCCACGCCCCGCATGCGCGGCTGGGAGATCGACAGCATCTACATCGGCGGCGGCACGCCGTCGGTGCTCACGACCGAGCAGATCGCCGCGCTGATGGGCGAGATCCGCGCGAACTTCCAGATCACCGCCGACGCGGAGATCTCGTTCGAGTTCGAGGTCAAGTCCGTCGACGAGGACAAGTTCGCGGCGCTGGCCGAACTCGGCATCACCCGAGTCTCCTTCGGGGTGCAGTCCTTCGACCCGACGATCCGGGACATGGTCAACATCACCGCGACGGTGAAACAGGTCTACGACGCGATCGGTTGGGCCGGAAAGTACTTCACGAACACCAACCTCGACATGATGACCGGCTTCCCGGGCCAGGATCGCGACCACGCACACCGCGATGCGCGTCTGGCGGCGGAGTCCGGGATCGCGTCGGTGTCGATCTACCCGGTCGACTACGTGATGACCCTGCCGGGCTGGCAGGACCGGATCCGTTCCGGCGATCTGCCCCAGCCCGCGGCGCTGGATGAGCGGTCGAGAATGTTCCATGTCGCCCGCACGGCGTTGGGCGAGTCGATGGCCGTGCAGAACATGTACTGCTACGGGCCTCCCGAAGCACCCGCGACCCGCTACATGTTCTCCACCCTCTACGGCGGCTACCGCGACGAAGCGGTCGGCGTCGGCTCGGGCGCCTACAGCTTCATTCGCGGGCTGGCCTGGATGAACGAGGCCAGCGAACGCGAGTACGTGAAGACCGTCGGCGCCGGGACGCTGCCGGTGATCCAGTCCTCGCCCGGCCATGCCTACGAGAAGGGCCTCGTCTTCTTCCCCAAGCGGATGACCTTCGACATGCGTGATCTGCCGATCCTCGGACTCGAGGAGGTCTACCGCGACCGCATCGACTCCATCGTCACAGCCGGGCACGCCGAGATCGACGGCGATCTCCTGCGGCTGACCGCACCCGGCGAGCTGGTCTACTCCGAGCTGATGGCGCACTTCTTCTCCGACCCCCAGCAGCGGATCTACCAGCGCATGGTCAACCGACTCTCCAACCAGGTCGGCGTCATCGACGAACTCGAGTGGAAAGCCGGCGCCGATCGCGTCGCTGCGATGGGCGCGGCCAACGCCCTGCCCGGCGCCTCGAGCCGCCGCAAGCGGCTGCCGCTGGTCGGGTCACCACGGTGAGCGACGACCCGTTCTTCGCCCGTCTCCTGGACGCACTCACCGGCCCGGGAGCCGGGTACTCACGTACCGGCGCACCGACGGCGGCCACGCTCGACCTCGGTGTCGGCGAGGCCCGCTATCCGATGCCGCCAGCCCTGCGCAGCGCCCTCGGCCAGACCACCGCCGAAATCGACGAGCTGTGGTACTCGGACCCGCGCGGCGAGTCCGACCTGCGACAGGCCTGGCTGGCTCAGCTGCACCCGGGCGGGCCCGCCGACCCTGCCACCGTCCTGGTGACCGCGGGCGGAAAGGAAGCCGCCGGGCTGGCACTGCGCTACGCGCTGTATCGGCAGGACGGCGGCCCGGTCCTGGTTCCCTCGCCCGGCTGGGAGCCCTACCGGTTCTGGAGCGAGGCGGCCGGGGCGCGCGTGCTGACCTACGACCCGATAGCCGTTGCCGCCGACCCGGACCTATTGCGCCGGTTGATCATCGGCTGCGACCCGACGCCTCGCGTGCTGGTCGTGAACTACCCGCACAACCCCACCGGAGTCGGCGTGGACCAGGCGGTGATGGACGTATTCGTCGAGATCGCCGCGACCTTCGGCATCTGGCTCGTCTCCGACGAGGTGTACCGGGTCTTCGGCGACGCCTCGGTCACGGCGGCTCGCAGCCCCGCGCGAGATCCGAGCCGTCACATCGTTGTCGACTCGGTGTCCAAGGCGCTCGCCGTGGCGGGCCTGCGCGTCGGGTTCCTGCACGCCGACCGCACGGTCGTCGACGCGCTGACCGCCTATCGCGGCGCGTATGCCTCGTGCACCAGCGTGCTGACCCAGCGAACCGCCGCCGAGCTGCTGACCAATCCCGCCGCGCACGCATGGCTGACCGATGTCCGTGCGGCCGTCGCCGCCGGGCGTACCGCGACCGCCGACGCACTGACCGACGCCGGAATCGAGGTCGTGTCCCACGGTGGGCTCTACCTGTGGTGCCTGATCCCTGATGCGGTAGCGCTGCGCGCGCCGAGCAGGTCGTCCGATGGTGCACGGCTGACGGCGGGCGCCGGTTTCGGGGACGCACAACACTTTCGGGTGTGCACCGCCCGCGCCGATCTCGATCCCCTCGCTGCGGCGGCCGCCGTGGTCGAGACGATGCGGAGTCGCTGATGTTCGACCACTTCGCTCCGCCTCCGGTCCCGGCGCCCGAGCCGCTGGCGATGCTGCTGGATGTGACCTTGCGCGACGGCGGCTTCGAGGTCGACTTCCACTGGCCCGACAACCACTTCGAGATGGTCGCCGCAACGGGCCACGCCACGGGTGTCGACGTCGTCGAGCTCGGCTACATCGGTGGTGTCCCGCTCGAACACAGCGTCAGCCGCGCCGGCGTCGGCGCCTTCCTGACCCCCGACCACATCAGCGCCGCCCATCGCGACGGGCTCGATCTGGCTGCGATGATCCACCCCAGCGCGCTGCACACGGACCTCGATCTGCGCCCGTACGTGGCGGCTGGGCTCACCGTGGTCCGGCTGGTCTATCACCCCCGGTGGGCTGCCGAGATCACCGCGCTCGCCGCCCATGCCCGGCAGTTGCACCTCGAGGTCGCGGTGAACATCGCGCTGGCCTCGCGCTACACCACCACCGAGATCGTCGACCACGCCACCACCATCGCCGAAGACATCGCGCCCGACATCGTCTACATCGCCGACACCTGCAGCGCGATGATGCCCGGCCAGGTCCACGACCTCGTGCAACGGATGCGCGCCGCCGTCGACATCGAGATCGGATTCCACGGACACGACTTCCTGGGACTGGCCTACGCCAACGCCCTGGCCGCCGTCGACGCCGGAGCGACCTACCTGGACTGCTCACTGCTGGGGCTCGGGCGCGGTGGCGGCAACCTGATCGCGGAGCCGCTCCTGCTGCGCCACCGGCTCCCCGATGCCGACCCGATCGCGGCGGCGCAGCTGCTGGAGTGCCGATCCCAGCTCGCGGCGACCACCGGGCACCGCGCTGGATCGCTGGTGGCCGCGGTGTGCGCCACCTTGAACCTCACCCCAGTCGAGGAACAGGCCCTCCGGGAGTTCGCTGCGGTCGAGCCGGTCGACATCGAGACCGCTGCCCTGTGGCTGCTCACCCAAGCCTCGCAGGTGCCCACCCTTCGCCCGGCCGACCTGCGCGCCCACTGGCGCCGACACGCACCGGCGGTACGTCGATGAGCCCCCCGGCAGTAATCAGTGGCCGCGCGAGCAATGTGATCGCCTACAGCTACAACGACTTCCCCGTCACGATGGGCCAGCTCGATCTACGCGGCGACAACTCACCGCCGTTGTCGGCAGAGTTCGCCCGCCCGATCGCACTGCCCACCGCGGCCGTCGCGTCCTACGGCGATATCCGTGGCGAGATCCGCCTGCGAACGGTGCTGGCGGACCTGTTCGGCGTCGACCGTGATCAGGTTCTGGTCACCGGCGGCGGCTCAGAGGCTCTGCTGCTCGCACTGACCTGCACCACCGATCACGGGCACGTCGTCCGGATCCCGCGCCCGGCCTTCCCCGGATTCGAACAGCTGGCGCGGCTGCTCGGGCTGCGCGTGCTGCCCTACGCCGTGCCCGGCGCGCTCCCCCGGCGCGGCACCATGCCCGTCCTGGTGTGCACACCACACAATCCGACCGGGCTGGTCGCCGAGCCTGACGCCGTCGGCGGCAGCGGCGGATGGGCGATCTGGGATCTGTCGCACATGACGACCGCTGGCACCCGGATCGCCGAGTTCACGGCGGAATTCAGCGAGCAGGACATCGCGGTGTTCAGCCTGTCCAAGCTGCTGAGGCTTCCCGGCGCTCGGGTCGGGTGCCTCATCGCCCGCGACCCCGCTCTGCTCGCGGCCGCGGTGCGCACCAAGACACACCTGTCGATGTCGACGAGCTGTCTGGCTCAGGATCTCGCCTTGCGAGTCCTTCAGGACCCTGTCGCTACCGCCGAGTTATCCACGCGCACTGTGAGATTCAGTACGCACCGTTCGCTGATACTCTCCGCGATCGACGCAGCACAAGCGCTCACCGCAGTCCCCGCGTCCGAAGGCACTCACGTCTTCGTCGAAGCCGTCGACGGGGCCGACGCCTGGCGTCGCCTCACCGATGCCGGTGTCGTCGGTGTACCCGGTCAAATTTTCAACGGGCCAACACGCAGTGTCCGGCTGTGCATCGCCCAGCCTGACGATGTCGTTGCCGCAGCAGCGGATCGGGTGCGGACACTGTGACCATCCAGTGCGTGCGTTCAGACCAGCGCAGCGTCGAGAATCCGGACCAACGGCTTCGGCTCCGCATCGGGAACGAGCTCACGGAACTCGGCGGCCGCGGCGGCGCCGCGCGCCTTGATCACTTCCTTGATCAGCCAGACGCTGGCCTTGCGCACAGCGGGGTCCTTCTCTCGCAGAAGCTCGCTCAACCCCGGCACATCGACAGGCGAGAGCCCCTCCTTCACAGGCCGGATCAGCGACACGACGTAGAGGCGACGCTGCCACACCGACGCAGACCCGGCCAGCGCGGTGAGGTCGTGCAGCAGCGAAGGATTCGCGACCAGCGACATCCCGACGACACCGCCGAGCTCGTCGACCGAGAGCCAGTTGTCCAGCAGCAGCGCCCATCGCGTGACCATCGAAGCGGGCATCCACTGTTTGGTCAGCCGCAGCATCATCGACCCGGCCAGCTCCGCTTCGTGGACACGGCCGTGCCACAGCGCATCGGCGGCGCCGAACACCACCGCAGCATCGTCCTCGCTCCGGCCGGTGATGGAGCCGGACTTGAGCCCGGCCTTCACTGCGTCGCGCAGCAACGGGATACGCACACCGAGAACGGGTTTGCCGGGGCTGCGTGCAGCAACCGTACCCGCGACGTAGTCGGGATCGGCGTGCTCATCCAGCCCCCGCTCGACATCGGTCACCAGCGACGAGATCCGCTCTGCGATCACTGCGTCCATCCCTCGACCATACGTCCCAGCACCGACAACAATCGGCAGGAGCGACCATGACGGCCACCGCCCTCGACATGACCGGACCGCGGCCAGGCGCCGCGAGCGCGGTCTATGCCATCTACGGCTCGCTCGACCCGCGCGCGCTCACCCTGCCCGCCGCCCGCGAGTCGGGCACGATCTACCGGCAGATCCCTACCGACATCCTGATGGCCCTCGACACCGGCAGCACCGCGCTCCGCGAAGCCGCACTCGCCCAGCTGGAGCGTGAACACGGTCCAGGCATGATCGGCGCCGTCGGATTCGACGACTGGTGGAACACCGCGCTGACCGCGCTGAACCCGAACTGGGCGTTGGCCGGCGCTCGCCGACTGGTCACCGACAAGGCCCGCCTGTACACCGCGCTGCGTGACCACAACGTCGCCGTGGCGCCGTACTACACCGGCGCCCTGTCGACGAGACTGATCCGCACCGCGCTGGACAACCTGGGCCCGCGTCCGATCCTCAAGCCCGCGACCGGCGCCGGATCGCGCGGGGTCTACCGCTACCGCGACGAGCTGACGATCGACGACAACCTCGCCCTCTACCAGCAAATCCTGCGCGCGGGACACATCGACACCGCCACCCCGATCATCGCCGCGCAGTACCTCGGCGACCAGGACACAGCGGTCGAGATCAGCGTCGACGCGACGATCTGCGACAGCCGGATCACCCACGCCGTCGTCCACGAGAAGTGCACCGCCACAACGACACACCCGTTCGTCGACAACGTCATGATCTCCCCACCAACCGATCCACGCATCGTCGACGAACTGCCACGGCTACCACAGGTCCTGACCGGCGTCCTGGCCACGCTCGGACTCACCGACGCCGCGCTGCATCTCGAACTGCGCCTGCATCTGCGCCGCTGGCACGTTCTCGACATCGGGATCCGGCCCGGCTCCGGACTGGTGGCCCACGCAGCACTCGCCCACACCGGGGTGGACCCGCGCATGGTCCACCTGGCCGCGAGCATCGGCCGCCCCCTGCACCCCGGCGCGGTGGCCACCGCACACGGCACACACACCGCGACATGCATCGCGTGCTGCTACGTCGCGCCAGGGCGACGACACGAGATCACCCTGCTCCGACACAGCGAACTCGCCGACGAACTCTTCGGAGCCGACGACATCCTCGGTTGGCACCTCAACGTCGCCGAAACCGAGGACGATATCTATCAACCCGACGCCGGGATCTCCGTCGGCATCGGCGCGCCAGACATGCCGACCGCCCTGTCGCGGCTACGGTCGCTCGTCGAGCCGCTGGACTTCACCACCCAGACCAGCGCTACCACCGATTCGGTTGCCGCCCAATGAAAGGACTGCTGTGCTCACCCTGCACCACCTCTCCGTCACCACCGCAGACATGGACAAGGCCGCCCCGTTCTACGACGCGGTCCTGGGAACCCTGGGCTACCGTCGCGGTCACACCTCCGAGAACCTGTGCACCTGGGTCGGCCAGGCTCCCGAAATCCTGGTCTGGATCGTCGAAGGTGAGGACACCAGCCCACACACCCACGGCCGACCAGGCTGGCAGCACGCCTCCTACGAGGTCGACGACGCCGCGACCGTCGATGCCGTCCACACGGCCGTCGTCGAGGGCGGATGGACCGTCGTCCACGCCCCTCGCGAATACCCCGACTACGCCGCGGGCTACTACGCCGTATTCGTGGAAGACCCCGACGGGATCCGCTGGGAAGTCGCCCACATCCCCAACTCGACACACTGACCCTCGCCCGGCTCCCTCCCGTGTGAACGGAGCCGATCGTGCCCAGTAGCACCCTCACCATGATTTTCGTCGACCTCGTCGTCATCATGGTGGCCGCGAAAGCTCTCGGATGGCTGGCCGACAAGCTCGGCCAGCCTCCGGTCATCGGCGAGATCGCCGCCGGAATCCTGGCCGGGCCAACGATCCTCGGCAGCGATCTTTCGCAGGCGCTGTTCCCGCCCGATGCGCGACCGACGTTGAGCGTGCTCGCCAATGTCGGGGTCGCCGCGTTCATGTTCATCGCCGGACTCGAACTCGAGCGAGGAATCATCACCAGCCGGCGCGCAGCGATCCCGGTGATCTCACTTGCCGCTTACGCTGTTCCGTTCGCTGCCGGATGCGTCGTCGCGCTGGTCGCGCTCCCCCGCCACAACACTGGACTGCCGTTCGCGCTGTTCGTCGGCGCTTGCCTGGCAGTTACCGCCTTCCCCGTGCTGGTGCGAATCCTGCACGATCGCAACCTGATCCGGACCAGCATCGGGCAGCTCAGCTTGGCGTGCGCGGCCATGGTGGACCTGCTGGCGTGGGTGGCGTTGGCCATCGTCCTCGCCATCGTCGCCCCAACAGACACCCTGTGGCGATGGGGCTTGCTGGCACCGATAGCGGTGCTCGTCTGGTGGGGAGTACGCCCACTGCTGTCGCGACTGGCCGACGCGGGCACCGAACAGACAGTGATCCTGCTCGGGCTCGGTGCCGCACTGCTGCTCGGCGCGATGACCGAGTGGATCGGCCTGCACGTCATATTCGGCGCGTTCACCTGCGGCCTCATTTTCCCTCGGCGCCACCGCCATACGGCCGAAACCGGTGCGCGCGTCGTGAGTGCGCTACTGCTCCCCGCCTTCTTCGTGATCGCCGGACTTGCCGTCGACCTCGGCAGTGTGGATGCCACCGGCGTCGGCGAGCTCGCCGTCATCGTGGGCGCCGCGGTTGCCGCCAAGCTCGGAAGCGGCGTATTGGCGGGGAGGCTCGTCGGTCTCGACAGCCGGTCAGCTGCCGCTGTCGCCGTCCTGCTCAACACGCGCGGCCTCACCGAACTAGTGATCCTGCATGTCGGGCTCACGGTCGGGCTTCTCAGCACAGGCCTGTACTCACTGCTGGTGGTAATGGCGCTGGTGACCACAGCGATGACGACGCCACTGCTTGGCGCTCTAGCGACGGTGGTCAGCAGCAGCTCGGTACCTGTGACAGCAGCCGAGCACCGTTGAGGCCAATTCGCCGATCGCGGGTGACACTCGAATGAGGGGGTGATTCATGGTGAATCACCCCCTACGCTCCGCTCTTGGCGGCCGCCGTCAAGCCCTCGTGGCAAACCACCCAACCAGCGTGGCTCAGTGTTAGCCTCAGCCTGGCCGCCTGGCTATGCCGGGCCAACCCAGCCACCGATCGGTGGGCGAGCTGGGTCGAACGTCTGATACCCCACGCTCCGCCACCCGATGCGGCCGATCAATCACCACGCGAAAGAGGTCGGTGATTCACCGTGAATCACCGACCTAGCGGTTCCCCGACACGAGATGCGGTGTGTCGCTCGGAGAATGGTGCGCAATTTCGTCGCCTCGAGTACTCTGCCAATAACGTGTAAAACATGTATTAGGAGATGGGTGTGCCAGGAAAGAGACTGAGGAAGTCGAACATCGACCGATTCAATGGGCGCCCTGGCGGGACCGGGCTCGACCAACAGAATCAGTTGCACCACAGCCTGTCCGGTAACGGACACGGTCCTGAGGACGCGGCGCCTAACACGACACCACCGAGTGACCTAACGGGCGCGTTCGAGAGCATCGCGACGCTGGCGGCCGCCCAGGGCCTCGCCGTGGTCAGGATCAGCGTTGCGGGGCTCGCGCCCCACCCGATGAACAACCCTGAGCGCTCCCTACCTCAGCCGGGGAACACGAAATGGGATGACCTCGTCGAGTCCGTGAAGGAGAACGGCGTACGCCTCCCCGGCCTCGCCGTCACCAAGGACGCCTTCATCGCGGCCCGGCCCCGCTTTGCCGACAAGTTCGACGATTCGGTTACGCACGTCGCTGTGTACGGACACAGGCGCCGCGCGGCGTCGCTTGAAGCGGCCCAGCCCACGATGCCGATGATCATCGACAACTCCATCTTGGAGAATGGCGGCGATCTCGATGCAATGACCTGGGAGAACTGGGGGCGCGAAGACCTCGATCCTGTTGCGCTCGCTCAGCAATTCGCACTGTACAGCGAGGAATTTGGCCTCGGCCAGCGCGGGATCGCAACCCGGCTGGGGATCAGCCAACCGACTGTCTCGCGGCACCTCGCCCTGATGTTGCTGGTCGACGAAGCTCACGCGATGCTTCGGAAGAAGCGCTTGTCGCTCGTTGCTGCGGCTGATCTGTCGAGCAAATTGCCGTTCGGCCCGCGTCGGCGATGGCAAGACGCCAAGGCCGACGTCGCCCCTGACCCGGACCAGGACACCCCAGAGCGTGCCGCCGATCAGCGGGCAGCTCTGGTGCTCATCGAGTCTGGAAGCACGGTGGAGTTGGCGGCATCGCGAGTTGTCGCCGAGCGGCGCGCGCGGGCGACTGCAGCTTCGCTGGGGATCGAGATCGTAGACCCCGCTGAGAAGTTCGGCGACAGTTCCGAACAGCATCGACTGCCCGCTCTTCCGGAGGATCGCTCGGCGGCGTCGATTGTTGCCGCAGTTGATCCGTACACAGCCAGCCTGGCCTTCTATGCGGAGGAAATCGCGCCACCGCCGAACGGGCCATCGCCTGTCGAGCCTGCCTCCGCTCCGAGCACACGTGAGCCACGCACTGGAGGGGAGGAGGACAACAAGAACTCCAACGACGAGAAGGGGCGAGCCGAGGCGCAGAAGATCCGTCGGCGTGTTGCTGCACAGCTAGCTGTGAAGGGCGCGAGCCGGGAGCGTCTCGGCGCCTGGCTGACTGCTCAGTTCCGCTGGCGTGTGCGCGCTTCGGACAACCCTCGGGCGTGGTCTATGGCCTTCAGGTGGCTGACCGACGCGAGTGCTGTAACGGCCGAGTCCGTTGATAGCTGGCAGAAGGCAGTAGAGGCCGAAGTCGAGCCGAAGGTGTCGCAGAGAGCAATATGGGCGGTCGCGATGGCGGCATCTGAGCTGAGGGCGTCGGACAGGAACCACCGGTGGGATGGAGGAGATGTCGCCTATCTGGAAGTACTGCGCGAGAGTGAGGGTTTCACCCCTACAGAGTGGGAAGCCCAGCAAGTACGCTCTGTGCAGGCTAGCTGACGATGATGCCGTCCCGCTCGTCCGGCGAGGGTGATTCACCGTGAATCACCCGGGCGTGGAGACTTCCGCGCCGTATCGCCGCTCCCTTCGCCCCGTGCCGATCGTGAGGGTGATTCACGGTGAATCACCCTCCGCCGGGATTGCTTTCTAGGAGAATTCCATGCCCACCTACGCGTACATGAACCTCGCCGGGTCAGTCGGCAAAACCTCGACCGTGATCGCGACGGCCTGTGTGCTGGCGAAGCAAGGTCTGTCCGTTGAGATCATCGACTTCGACCTACAGGCGAACATCTCCACCGTGTTCGGATACCCGTACTTCGCAGGCCGCACGATTGTTGACGTCATCCGAGAAAAGGCGACCATCAGCGATGTCGTGCTCCCTGCGCGCATGCATCTGGGTGACGATCCGGAGACGAACGAGCCGGTCTACGAGGAAATTCCGAACATCTCGATCGTGCCGACTGCGCGAGCAGCCCTCAAGCCGCTGGACTTCGAGTTGAAGTCAATGAGCGGGGGTATGAACCGTTTGAGGAAAGCTCTTGTGCAGGACGCTGATCAGCGTGCAGGGACTCAGCCGGACGTCCGGCTGATCGACTGCGGCGGTGTCGAGAACACGCTCAACGAGGTAGCTGCCATCGCGGTGACCGCCGATGACGACGACACACGTCCAGGTGCATACGGGGTGATCACGTGCGCCAAGCCCGCGGGCAAGGAGTTGGAGGGCGTCCCGGATCTCCTGGAGAAGATGGGCACCTGGAGCGAAACCTACAACCGCCCCGTGAGCCTTCTGAGCATCGTTCCCACGATCATCCCCGTCCAAGGTGGAGCGGTAAGCGCCTCGGAAAGGGAATCCCGGCAATATCAGTTCCGAGTCTCAGGCGGCTACCGTCCGATGCTTGAGCGGTTGGAGGATGTCTATGACGACGCGCTCGTCGGAGGCGTGACCCCACCAGTCCGCAGAAACACTCAGGTCGACCACGCCTTCACCGCCCGCACACCGCTCCCATACTTCAAGCCGTCCGCAACGCAGGACATCATGGCCGACTACGAACTGGTCACCGAGTATCAGCAGAAGCGTGGATTGTTCATCCCGCGGCGCCACCTGCGCGCCGCGTGATCGCCCGGCGCGATCCCACGGTCAATGTTCCGAGAGACCTGCACGCACGGGCACGAGCGGCGATCCGAATCGTCCAAGCGTCGGGCAATCGCCGGTACAACATGGCGAGATTCACCGCGGAAGCGTTCGCGCTCCTGCTTCGCCAGATCGAGCAGACGTACAACAACGGCCAAGCCATTCCACCTGATGCCGACCCGCTGGAACGCGGCCGAAAAGCCGAGTGATTCACGGTGAATCACTCCTATCCAGGAGAGCCGAGATGACGGACACCACCACCGTGGAGAAGAAGACGCCGGCCGAGATCATCGAGTTGCAGAGGCGCGTTGAGATCGCAAGGTTGAGAGAGCCACTGGAATCCGACCCTGCGCTCTACAACGGCTTGAACTGGATCGAGAAGTTCCAGGAGGGTCGGACTGCTCGAAGACTGCGGGCGGCCAAGCGGCGTGAGCGGATGAACGCTGCGATGGCCGAGCTCCGCGCTGAGTCCCACAACCGCCGCGCCCGCGTCCGTGCGGCACGCACCGAACAGGAGCTGGCAGCAGTCGCCAGCATTGAGGAACGTCGACTCCGCACGTTTCAGCGAGCAATGTGGACGTCCCGGGTGCTGGTGGGCCTCATCGTCGGTGCGATCGCGTGGTCAGCGGTCACGGTTCAGCGGAACCTGTCCGGCGGGCTGACCCCTCACGATCCCCAGTGGTGGTTGGGATTCTTTATAGAGGCAACGCTGAGCGGGTTCGTCGTCGCGATCATGGTTTTGTCGACGACGGCAGCGACCTGGGGCGTGAAGATCGACAGGCGACAGGTGATTGGATTCGAGGTTGCGCTGGTGACCGCGGCCGTCGCCCTCAATGCCGGACCTCACATCGCCGATCACGATTGGGGCAAGGCTGGCCAGTTCAGCGTGGCCCCGATCATGGTCGGTGCCGGAATGTGGCTCCACGGCTGGATTTCGGCAAGGTATGCCGACCTGCTGGACCATGCAGAGGATATGGTCGCGAATGCTCAACACCTTGCTTCGGACTTTCCGCCACATGGCACTGAAGTCGCACTGGACAGTGCCGAACACATCGACGGCGACGAGTACATCGAAGTCCGAGCGTTGGCCGTGATGATCGTCGAGGACGTGGTCGCCCGTCAGTCACCCATCTGGCAGCAGCCAGATCGGATCGAGCGGATCACCACCACGATCGAACAGATCCTCGACGCAAACGACAGCGGAATGCCTGTCGCTGAGATCGCACGCACCATTGGGATCAACCCGTCAGACATCGAGCAAGTACTCGGCCGCGCTGCGGCAATTCTCAACGACGAGCTAATAGCTGCATAGCTCCACCATCGGCTGGGGGAACCTGGCAAGCCGCTGTCATATCTCGCTCGCGTACTCGTTGCAGATGCGGCCGTCACTGTGACGAAATTGTCGCGACGCCTGATGAAGCAACTCCGCGAGTTGCGGGGGAGCACTTACCGACACACCGTGCTGATCAAGTACGCCCTTGTGCTGCTCGACGTCGGAGCTCGACGAAAGTGCTCCGCCGCGGTGCCGCGTCACCGCCACCACAGCACGTACTCTCAATGTGTGGTGGATGTAGTGGGTTTGGTGAGGGAATTGGCGGAGCGGGTGGAAGGACTTCCCGCGGATGTACCCGGCGAGGTCGTGTTGACCACCGCTCACTCAGCGTTCGGGGCGATGTCCATTGCCGCCGCAGTGCTCGGAGGAAGCACGTCCGACACCGCAACCGCCGACGAACTAGCGGCGGTTGCTCTTTCGGCGAGTGCCGCGCATGCCCGGATAGCCGAGGTGGTCGGGGAGGACCTCCTCGATGCCTCCATCGACGCCCGCATCCTCGAGCTCACCGAGAACGCTGCGAACTTGCAGCGCATCAAGGCGAGTTCCCGTTGGTTGCGCGAAGCTGCCGTCTACGCGGCCCACGTCACTCACACAGCGTTGACTGAACTGGCCGAGTCGGAGCGAGCTTCGCCCAGAATGCGTAACGGCGCCGGCCTCGCTGGAGGCATCGCCGCCAACATCGGAGTTCTCCTCGACGGCGTCCCTGCTGACCGAGCACGATTGGCGCACAAGATCATCAGCAAGATGACGGCCGACCAGGAGTGACGGCTACCGGTCAGGTGTCGAGCCCTTACCGCTCGTCACGCAGGCGACGCCAATAGCTTCGGTGGTCGAATGAGCCACCGCTGTCGCGGCGCTGTGCCACCGTGTCGGCGACCGCCTGCACCTTTGCGCGAGCTGCCCGGCGACCGTCTCCGGTGAGCGCGGCCTCACGGACCCCCGCTCGCCGTTCTTCGGCAGACCGCTTCGCCGCGGTGACCGCCGCGTCGACGGCAGCATCGATCTCGGCCTTCGCCTGCGCGGCTTGCTGCTCAGCGATCTCACGCAGCACGTGCGGCGGGTACGGCAGGTCGACGGCGGCCAGCATCGCGCGCACGTAAGCCAGCGGCCAACGTGGGGGAGTGGCGGGGCGCGCCGAGTCATTGAGATCGTCTGGTGTCCATCCATGCTCGGCCGCTGGTGTCAGTACGTGCGCCCACGCGTCCGCCGAGTATCGCCTCGCCCACACCGGCGTTCGTGCGTCCCCGAGCCATCTGAGGGCCAATACGAGGGCTTTCTGCGGCGGCCTGGGCCGTTCCTCGCGCCACCCCTTCCTGTCGATGCGGCGCGAAGCGCCTCGTTTTCCACACCTCTTGGCTTCGTAACTACCACTTGAAGTCTCGGCTACGGCGCGAGCCGAGACCCTAAAGGGGTGGGTAGCCATATGTGTTTGACCTGGTCGAACTTCGTCCCCAGTGCTATCCACAGGCGTCATGTTCCGGGGTGGGTGCAGCGACCACACCGACGACCAGCCCCGGCTCTTGTCGCCCAGGCGCCAGCTGGCCATTCGCTCGACCCGAGTTCGCTGGCGCCCTCGCATCACCTCGGTCGCTACGCCCATTAGCAACATGGCGAGACGTGCTCGGGTCACAGTGGTTTCGGACAGACCGGAGCGGTCAGCGATGGTGGCGTTGCTCAGGAAGACGTCCCGACCAGTGTCGTGGTCCGCTGCAGCGGCCATGACCTCCACCACCTTCATGAACGCGCGCTTGGCGACGCCGCCGCCGGTCTTCCCGCCCCGACGCTTGATCAGGATCGGTCGCACCGTCTTGTACTGCCGGTCGAATGTGGAGTCCGCAGCCTCGATGTAGGCCTCGCGACTGAACCAGCACGCCACGGCCCCGACGCCAGCGTCATGGTCGTCGTTGCGGGGGTCGAGCCGGACCCGGCAGATGCGGCGGCACGCAGCTTCCTTGCCTCCCCACATCTCGATCAGTCGCGGGGGCAGACTGGTGCACTGGTGGCCGCAGACGTGACCGCGGCGGATCGTGGGCGGGCATTGGACGCGGCCGCGACGCTGGTTGCGAGGGCTGGATCCCCGGTAGGGCCCGTCGATGGCTGCTTCGATCAGGGCCTGCCATTTGTCGACTTCGCCGGGCTGTGGGCGGTCGATGCAAGCGATGGCAGGAAGCGGAGGGGTAGCCGAAGGCAAGACACGCCGCGATTCGGTTGAACCGACGTTTGGGCGTGCGATATCATCGGACCAGTGGTTCGTCATCAAGTGGAGTCCTGTTCCACGAATTTGGTGAGGGGCCCGGGTGGACGGCGAGTTCGCGCTCGCCTCCTCCACAAACTTCGAGGGCTCCCGGTTTGCCGACCGGGGGCCCTCAGTCCGTTTGCGGAGTCCAAACGGGCCCTGAGGGCTGTTCAGTTGTCACATCAGTCTGTCGCCGTAGGTCTCCCGCGGGCTAGGTAGTCAGCTGGCCTTTCTGTCTCTCTGCGAGACGTCAAGCTGCAGCTGCGAATCCTGGTGCTCTGGGTGGTCGCCTGCCGGTAGCGCTTCACGCAGCGCGTTCTCGACGACCTCCCACAGGTGGACGTTCTGGGCCTTGGCGGCCGTTACCACCCGCGCCTTGAGAGAGGCGTCGATCTCCACGAACAGACTTGCAACGCTGTTGGTGTCGCGATCGACACGCAGCCGAGGCGGGCCTACACGTTCTCTTCGGCGGGGCATAGTCCTAGAACTATCACGTTCTGGGGGCGATGTCATGTGACGCGCCGCCGTCGCACGGCAATTCAGATCCTGTGGCACCAGCGACATTCGACCCCGTGGGCTGCACTTGTGGGCCGACGAGGTCCGCTCGTCCTGCATCATGGCCCCGGACGACCTCAGCGGGGCACGCTTGGCCACCAATTATGTGATCATTGTATGGAATTCGCGGCCGCCGCTACCCTGAGCCTCCTTCGCGGTGATGCTGCAAAACAACGGGCACAAGGCGACGAACGGGGAGCGAGTAGCCGAATGACGGCGATGGGATTTAGGCCCGACCTCCGGTGGGAAGATCTGCACACGCTGGTCGCCAGAGTCCGCGACGGCATGCCGGCCTCACTGTGGTCGGTCGTGGAACCCTGGGCGCAGCAGCCGCGCCGGTGGGTCGGCGGACCCGGCCCGCAGGGGTGGAGCGGCGAGGTCTACGGCATCGATGTCCCGGCAGAACGAGCGCACGGCCCATGGGTCTGCGAACTCCACGCCCCGGTGCCCTGGCACGAGGTGATCGGCGAGCTCGACGGAGTATCGCTCGCATACCCCCGGCCGACAATGACCGAACTCGAGCATGTCTGGACGAAGCTCGGCCAGCTGGCAGGTGTACGCCCCGCAGTGAACACACATCTCGGACCTGCACCGAACACGAACGAGTGGATTGTCGAGATCACCGGGATCTCAGCCAGCGGGGCCGCGGTCGACGAGTCGGTCGTGGAAGAGCTCGCCGCGGACCTTCCCGGTCATGTCGGGCTGTGGACTCGAAATCCTGCGTGGCTCTACTGGGATTGCGCAGCTACAACGGGTTCCACATAGCCGTTATAGCGGGTTCCACATAGTGGACATTTGCCCAAGTAGTGCTGTCGACCCGGTTCCATGGGCGCTACCATCAGTAGTTGCACCGGCCGGAGAGTGACTCCCGAGCCCGGAAGCAGTTGCCCCAGTTTGTGAGGCGCGCTTCGGGCTGCCCTCGTTCCGGGATACGGAGTTCCTTGTATGGATGGTCAGATCACCCGCGCCGAGATCGACGGCGCCGCCGTCTACACACCCGCATTCCTGCGGGTCTACGACCCCTTCGTCCTGGGCATCAACAACACCTTCGTATGGCGTTGTCCCACAACGAATTTGCTTGCTCAATACAACGCGAACATATCCGGGGTACACCTGGACATCGGGCCGGGAAGTGGGTGGCTACTGGGCCGCACGAAGTTCCCGACGGCACAGCCAGTCGTCGAGCTGCTGGACCTGAATCCAGCACCACTGCAGGCCTCGGCGACCATCCTGCGCGGTCGCGGAATCGAGCCGACAACACACGAAGGTTCGGTCCTGCGGCCGCTGCCGACCACCCGCCGGTTCAGCTCGGTCGCGGCGAGTTTGCTCATGCACTGTGTGCCGGGCTCCTGGGCCGAAAAGGGCATCGCATTTCAGCATGTTGCCGACGTCAGCGCCGATGACGGCGTCTTCTTCGGCAGCACGGTGCTGTCCTCGCCTACCACGCTGCTGAGCCGCGCGACCGGGGCGTTCTTCCGCCGTAACAGCGCATTCCACAACCAGAGCGACGACGAGCTAGGTCTGCGCAGCGCACTCGAGGCGGCCTGGTCTGAGGTCACCGTGTCGCAGATAGGACAGGTCGCGTTATGGATAGCCCGCGGACCGATTCGCTATCCCGCAACACGGTGACCGTGCGTGTGGTGGTCAGTGCCGACCGTAGACAGCGGGCCTGAGCAGGATCGCTGTCGGCTTCATCGGCCGTCCCTTCTGTGAACTGGGCAGGGCCCAAACCCGTGCGTGGTAGTCGCGTTCGTTGATCGTCACCGCCAGCTGCATGGCAGGGCCCTGCACAGGGGTGCGCTGGACCTGGTCGAGCACATCGGTGATGTGGTGGTCGGAAAGGTCGTCACGCAGTGCGCCCGCGGTGTGCAGGGTGAACCGCTCGTGGGCGTCGACGAGAACGAGTGTGGACAGCGGGTCCACCATGTTGCCCATCGTCGCGTTGAGTTCGCGGTGAGGCATCCTCACCGACAGGCCGTACACGGTGCCAGTCGCGGGGCCACCGCCGGCCACGGCGCTGGACCAGAAGTGCACCCAGTCCGGTGCGCCGGGCGGGTGGATCGACCACATCGCTTCGGCGAGAAGTCCCTTCTCGCCGGTGCGCGAATCCCAATACAAGCCGAGGAAGTTCGGAGCATCATCTGCATTGACATAGCGGAGCAGATCCCGGATCGGACGTGGCTGGCCGGGCTTACGTCCGTCGCCGATGATGGCCAGGTCGTCCCCACCGCTCTGGGTGGTGACCGCGTCGACGTCGAGGATCCAGCTGTTGTAGGTCGGGCGCGGGGTGACCGGGCCCGGCGCCAGCCACACGATCAAGCCGACCGGCTGGCCGTCGGGTGCGCAGACCCAATGGGTTCGGAACTCGAGGCCTTGGTCTGTGGCAGTGAGGTCCACCAGTCTCAGCTGGGCAGGGTCGTAGTCCGGCCTGTCCATCGCCTCGAGCACCGGCGCCAGCTCGGCCTCGATCATCCCCGTGAGAAGTCGTTCCCCCGTGAAGTCGATCTTGAGTTCGTCGCTGCGATTGAGTAATCGAGCGACCCGCGTACCCGCGGCTGAGTGCACAACAAGTTTCCCACCCCGTATTCGCGTGGCGATGACATCGATTCCGATCCATGTCTGCGGCAAACGCATATGCCAACACTAGTGCGAGATCCAGAGCGGATGGGCATCGCGGTGGCCGAAAGATGCAGGATGCCGACGATTCTGGACCTCGCGAACATTGCTCGGTGATTGCCGTCGCGCATAACTCCGCGCTATGATGCGAGGGCGCCGGCCGGAGAGTGACTCCCGAGCCCGGAAGCAGGAGCTGTATTTCCGCTGCTTTCGTGCTTCGTGTCTTGGGGGTCACGGCCATGAATTCTCGTATCGCTCACGTCTACTGCACCCGCCGCTTCGGCGGCGTCGAGTCGTGCCCGGACGGCTGCAGCACACCGGCTCCTGCCTCAGATCGCCAGCGTGACCGTCGCGCACCGGAATCCGGTGTCATCGTCGAGCATCGTGCTGAACGCACCGCCCTTGAGCTCACGGCGATCGGCCGCGGTGCCGGGGGAGTCGGTCCATTCCCACACGCCGCCGCAGAGGTCGTAGATCCCAAATGCACTGGCGCTGAGGAAGTTCCGCGCAGCGATTCCGCCAATGATGCTGATGATCAAACACACCGGACGGTCGCGATGATGGCCCTACGCCGGTGCTCCGGCCGGGCGGTCATGGGCACGCTGCCAGGCCGCGCGGATCTCTGCGACATCGTCGGCGCTGACCCTGGCCGGATCGGCGGCGTAGAGAGCGGCGAGCTGCTCGGCGCGCTCGTCGGTCAGCGCGAGTTCACCGCGCTCGGTCCGGCCGAAACTCTGCGTGGTCATGCCCAGCGCGGCCGCGGCCTCGGGCTGGGTCAGACCAGCCAACCAGCGCAGGTCGGCCAGCGTGCGCGACTTCGGGGCGATGACGATCAGCTTGTCCATCGGGACGGCGAGAACACCGGCGGCGGTACGCAACAGGTTGGCCTGGGGACTGCGGTCGCCTTTTTCCCAGCCGTAGATGGCGGTCGCGCTGATGCCGCTGAGCCGCGCGAGGTCGGCGACCGAAATCTCCGGCAGGCCCGCCGCGGCGCGGTAGGTGCCCGGCTGGGCTTGCCGTTCGGCCTGGAAGACGCCGGGCTCGAACCCACGAACCACTTTGCGGGTCAACTGACCAGCACTTCCCGGCTTGGCGTCACGGCGAATCATGAAATCAGCATACTGGCGCGGAGTCACGGACGGTGGTTATATGGTGTGAACATAACGCGTAATTGATATCGGGTGTCTCCCCACTGTTGGCGCAGCGGAGAGACGCAGAACTCAGCGGTTGGCGCCGCGTAAGTCGAGTCCTGATTCCTTTGTGAGCAGAGAGAAGGTCCCTGCTGTGTCCAGCGTAGCGGCTCCGCTCCCGCGTTGTACCCGTCCTGCGCGCACGTCAAGGTGGCGAAACACCACCTCGCGCGCCCATTCGATCCGTCCCGCCGGCCGACTGCAGCTGACGCGCTACCGAGCCGTCTGGCATATCCGCGGCCGCCGCCGAAGCCTGCGCGGCGAGCTCACCGAATCGTGTGTGGTCGTCGGGATGTTCACCGACGGCCAGCTCTCTGGCCTGACTGCCCTGACCGATACCGGGACAGCGGAATTCGGTCTGGTGCGTGAGCTGGTCGTCGACCAGGCGCCGCAAGAGGTGCTGATCATCGGGGTCGCCCCGATGCGGTCGGCGCCCGCGATCTGGCAGGCCGCCGAGGCGCTCACCGCAGCGCTGGCAGGCATCGCTGCCACCACCACGGTCTACACCGAAAGCCTTTGCGACACAGCGCCAGTGATCGACCTGGGCGCAACAACCAACACCAATTGGAGGGGATGAAATGAACACAGGAAAGTCGAGCACACCGTCACACCCGATCACCATGATTCCGGCCGGTGAGACCCGCGAGGTGTCGACCACGCACACCGGACAGCGCGCCGGTACCCGCGCCGCCGTCGCCTTCGCCACGGCCGCCGCCGTCGCGCTCAGTGCGGCTGGTGTCGCCGCGGCCGCCGAACAGCAGCCCGGCGTCACCGGTCCCACCGAGCAGCAGCCCGGTGTCACCCCGCGCCCGCAGACCGAACAGCCCGGTGTCACACCGACTCCGACGCCTCCGGCCAAGCCCCAGGAGAGCCCGCTGGGCGCGGTGATCCCGGATCCGCCGAGCTACGCCCCGGAGGAGTACCGGTCCTCGCCGACCCCGGCACCGCAGCAGCAGGCGCCCGCCCCGCAGCAGCAGACTCCGCCCCGCCAGAGCGGGCCCTACTACAGCGGCCCCTACGCCGACGAGGGCCAGTACAGCACCCCGCAGACACCCGAGGCCCCGGCCCCGAGCCTGGCCCAGGACCTGCCCAACCTGCACGCTCCGACACCGCTGCCGGAGAAGCCGAAGATCATCATGCCGCCGGACCCGACCAAGCTGGGACTCGGCCAGACCACGATCGACAAGCCCGACTGGGTGCCCGCCGACGTCGCGTGGGAGATCAACGGCCACATCGCCGTTGCCCAGCGCGACACCAACGCGTTCCTGCAGTCGACCGGCCTGAACCCGTCGCGCTCTGATGCGATGGCAGCGGCGATGGTCCTCGGCGGTGTGAGCGGATTCTGCATCGGCGCGGGCGCGGTCGGCGTGCCGCTGGCCGCAATCGGCGCGGTCGGTGGCGGCCTGATCGGTGGCACCGTCGGCGGTATCGCCGGTGCGGCGGTCGGCACCCTGGTCCCGGTGCCGGTCATCGGCACCGTCACCAGTGGCGTCGCCGGTACCGCGATCGGCGCGGCCGCCGGTGCTGCGATCGGTGCGGCTGCTCTCGGCATTCCGGCCGCTCTGGCTGGCGGTACAGCCGGTGCGGCGGTCGGCGTCCTGGCCGGTGCGGTGGCAACCGGTGGCGACGGCAGCGATTTCACCCCTCGCCCGGCGGTTCCGGTGGACCCCGTCGAGCCGCAGGAGACGGTGCCCGCACCCGCGCCGACACTGCACGACCAGTTCGCCGCGCAGGCCGACGCCGTCGCGGACAGCACCGAGCAGGCGGTGGACTGGGTCGAAGCTCAGCCCGGCGGCCAGCAGGCCACCGAGTGGGCCGTGGACCTGGGCAACAACACCGCTGCGGCGATCGAGGCGCAGCCGTGGGCGCAGCAGGCCGGTGAAACCCTCACCCAGACCGCCCACGATGTCGTCGACGCGGCGCAGAACAATCCCGACACCGCGCCGATCGTGGACGCGCTCGTCGCGGTGATCGGCGAGCAGGAACCGTTCGCGGCTGACCAGTTCGGTGCGTTCACCGACGTGGCCAATCAGGCGCGGGGCGTGGTGCAGGGGGTCATCCAGTGAACCGCCTCGGACGAAGCGCCGCAGCGGCGCTGAGCATCGCGTGCACCACCGTGCTGGTCGCGGCACCAGGCATCGCCAACGCGCAGGAAGGCGACGACACCACCACGACGGGCGGATGCCCGGCGCTGATGGCCCTGGGCGTGCAGGGCACCGGCGAGTCCTCGCCGGGCGCCTCACCGACCAACGACACCGGCATGCTCAGTGACGTGTTCCGGCCGTTCCTGGCCGGAGCCCAGGAGGCCGGGATCGACGTCGGCCGCGAGTACATCCCGTATTCGGCCGGGTACGGCGGGTTCGTCGCCGGTGGCAGCGAGTCCTACCAGGTGTCGGTCACCGGCGGCAAAGACCGTCTGTCACAAACACTGTCGGACAAAGCAGCCGAGTGCCCGAGCACACGGTTCGCGTTGGTGGGCTACAGCCAGGGCTCGCACGTCGTGAGCAAGGTGGCCCACGAGATCGGCCAGGGCAGCGGCCCGCTCAGCGCCGACCGCGTGGCGGCGGTGGCCATGTTCGCCGACCCCACCCGCGCCGAAGGGGCCCAGACCTTCCCCGGTGCCTCCCAGAACGCTCCGTCATCGGTGCCGGGGACCTCCGGCGACGCGGTCGCGGCTCTCGGACAGGTCACCCAGTCCGGCGCGACCGGCGGTGGCATCTCCCCGGACGCCGACAAGACACCGAGCTTCGGCACGCTCACCGGGCGGGTCGCGAGTTTCTGCTCGGCGGGTGACCTGGCCTGTGACGCACCGCAGAAGGCGCCGCTGATGCAGGCCGTCGCCAACATCAGCGGGCAGGCCGAATTCGGTGGTGACCCGCTGCGGGCCCTGGCCTCGATCGGTCAGGCGCTCGCGTTGACCGGCATCAAGACCGCGACATCGGTGGTCAACGAGGACATCTCGGGGAACAGCTTGGCGAATCTGTCGATCTCGCCGAAGAAGTCGCTGTCCGCGCGGATCGCCGAAGCTTCCGATCCGACGACCGAGCTCGATCCGGGCGAGGTGATCCAGGCGCTCTACAAGGTCGCCACGATCGGCATCAATTCCGCGATCACGGTCGCCAAGACGGTCCTCACTCCGACCAACATCGCCGAAATCGCCGCCGCTGGCCTGTCGAATCCGATCGGCGCCCTAGCGGTTTTCGGCACCAAGCTGGTCGGCGCGCTCCCGCAGCTGGTCCCGCCCGCGACCCAATCGCGGCTGGTGCAGCAGACCTTCACGGCCTTCACCGACAACATCACCGACAACAGCGATCTGCTGAACGCGACGAACTGGGTGAAGTACTCCCAGGTCCTGCAACAGCACGGCTCCTACAGCAACGACGCCGCCACCGGCGGCGGCAAGCCTGCGGTGGGCTACGTCGCCGACTGGCTGACCGCAGCAGCCAAGGACGCCGCCGGAGTTCCGGCGACCGGCCCGGCCGATGCCGGTCAGCAGCCACCCAAGCCCGACATCTCGACGCCGAAGGCGACGTCACCGGCCAAGCCCACGCCGTCCAAGCCCAGCGGCACGGTGCCGACGAGTTCACCGAACTGACTGACCCATGTTCTGCCAGCTCACGCTGCGCAGACCCAGTGCAGGGGCCGGACTTCCGGCCCGGCCCCTGCACCCGGATTACCGACATCACCCTCGTAGGAGGTGAGCAATGTTGTTCCCACACAACGATGATCCGAACAGCACCACCAAGCCGTCGACAGGCTGGCAATCCTGGCTGGCGCCCACCATCGACCCCGCGCCCGCCCAGCCGAACGCCCAGCTCGGCGACTCGGGCGCCGATCCGGCGATCAACCACGGTGGCGACGTGCACATCCCGACCACCGAGGGCGCGGACTGGTCGCAGTGGATCTCCGAATCCAGCCCGGCACAGCCCGCCGTGGCTACGCCCGCCGCAGCAGGGGAGAAGACCAAGAGCAAGTGGGGAAAGGGACCGCTGATCGGCGCGGTCCTGGGTGGGGGAGTGGCCGCGGCCGCGGTGGCCGCCGGTGTGGTCGTGCTGGTTTCGGATCCGACAGCGCCTGGTCTCCCCACACCGGCGGCGACCCCGTCTTCGGTCGCCACCGCGACCACCTCGCCGGTCGTCGACCCAGTGCTCGGCGGCGGTCCCAGCTGCGCGGCCACACGCCAGCCGAATGTGGTGGTCGGCAACGGAACCGGGTCGACCGGCTCGGGGCCGGATGCGATCCTCGCGTTCCAGCACGCCTACTACACGACCCGCTCCGGCGCTGCGGCCCGCAAAGTGACCACTCCGGACGCGAGCGTCTCCGCAGTCGAGGTCGTCGACGCCGGAATCGCCACGATCCCGCCCGGAACTCGCCACTGCATCACCATCACCCCTTCCGGCAAACCCGACCAGTTCAAGGTCGTGATCGCTGAGGTCCGCCCCGACTTGTCGGTGCGCAGCTACCAGCAGCTGGTGACCGTCGCTGCGGTCGGCGCCGACACCCTGATCACCGAGATTGGAGCGGTCGAATGACCAGCACCATGGACGCCCGCACCGCCGATCCGGCGGCCTCGCCGATCGCGTCTGGACTGCGGTTGCGGACCGGCAACCTGTCCTTCGCCGCTGCTGTCGCGCCACCGCCGGAGAGGCGGGCCCCGGTGTGGGACAGGCCCGTTCCGCACACCGGCCGCGCTCCGGCGGTGTGGCTGCTCGGCGCGCACGGCGGTGCCGGGGTCTCGACGCTGGCCCAGATGCTGGCCCCGGCCGGGGACAGCGGCCGCCGCTGGCCTGCCGCGATGGGTGGCGAGTCCCCGTTCACCGTGCTCGTGGCCCGCGAAACGATCGAGGGCCTGTCCCGCGCGCACGACCTGTTGCGCCAGTACCACTGCGGGCTCATCGAGGGCAACACCGTGCTCCTCGGTCTGGTCACCACCGCACACCAGCCAGGCAAGCCACCGCGCGCGATTCGCCGCTACCTCGATGTCATCTCCGACCTCGTCCCGGAACACGGCCGCTGGCGCATCGACTGGCAGGACGACTGGCCGGTGACCGCACTGGATCAACTCCCGACCTGGGCGCCGGGCAACGAAGCCCCCGCCAAAGGAAACGACCCGCTCAAGAGCGTGCGCGGCCTCGGCCAAGCACTGCTCGACACCCTCAAAACCGCTACCACACAAGGAGACAACCGATGATCGCCATGCTCGCACTGCAGACCACCGACTTCCTCGCCCAGGGCATCGACGTCGACATCACCCCGAAGGCCCCCGCCGGATCCAACGGCTTCATCGAGATCCTCCGGATCGGCATGTGGATCGTGCTCATCTCAGGTATCGCCGCCATCATGGCTGGCGGCGCCTTGCTCGGCTGGGAGAAGTTCAACGGCGGCGTCTCGGTGGCGCCGAAGATCATCTCCGGTGCGCTGATCGGCGGTGTCATCGCAACGTCGGCGGGCGCCATCGTCAACGGCGTCATCGCGGCCGCGCAGAGCTGATTCAGTGATGCTCGCCAAGACGCCACCTGCCGAGGTCACTGAACCTCTGCGAATGATCCTCGAGTACGGGCTGTGGTTTTGCCTGATGACATCCATCTGCTGGGTGATCTTCAGCGGCGGCCACCTCGCAATCGTCAAGTTCTCGGGCGGCTCCTACTACCACCCGACCAGCCGGATCATTCGCAGCCTCATCGGGGCGGTCCTGTCGACCAGCGCCTTCGGCATCGCCGTGTCCTTCCTCTCCGCGACCAGATCATGACCACCGCAAGGAGACCCACCATGCGCCGACCACGGCACCGCACCGCGGCCGCACTCGCCGGCCTGGCCACCGTGCTGCTGGTCGTGACCGGCTGCGGCGGCGGGAATACCCCCACCGCACCGGCCGCGACCGGCCCCGACATCACCCAAGCGCCCGCGTCGGTGACGTGGCGCAAGTGGCAGGGCGTCGCCCTGCCGATCGGAGCGAAAGACGGCCCCAAGCGCACCGACGTAGCGGCCACCGGCTACTCGCGCACCCCACAGGGGGCCGCGCTGGCCGCGATCCAGCACTCGGTGCGCTTGGGACTGGCGCCAGACGACTCGTGGGCCAAGATCGCGGCCCAGTCCCTCGCGGAGGGCCCCGGCAAGAACGAGTGGGTCCTCAGCAGGCCTTTGGTGTCGATCAAGAAGACCGATCCCACGGTGGCGCCCAAGATCGCCGGGTACAAGATCACCTCCTGGGCGCCGGAGCGCGCCGCGCTCACCGTCTACACCACCTACCCCGACGCGAGCGTGCTGGCCACAGACACCGTCGTGGTCTGGATCGCCGAGGACTGGCGGCTGCTGCTCAACGACCCCGCCACCAAGACGAAGTTCCAGCACGAGATCCCGGCCGTCCCTGCCGATGCGGTACGGATGGAGGCGAAGTCGTGAGCACACCGAAGCCCACCCCGGAATCCTCCACCGAAACCAAGCACAGCGGCCGTGCGACGACCGCGCTCGCGGCCGCCGCGATCTTCCTGATCATCCTCGTCGTGGTGGGGCTGTCCATCGCGTTCACCCGCACCCGCAGCGAGGACACTGCGCCGACCACCACCACGACGGCGCCGACCACCACCAGCGCACCCGCGGCGACCGGCTTCGCGACCCCGCAGGTCGATACCTTCGGCCGCCGGGTCGACGTGCCGAACAACCTCGCCGGGCAGCCGCTGGAACAGACTGTCGCCCAGCGCAAGCCGACCGATCCGGAGTGGAAGACCGCCGCACCGGCGGGCACTCGCGACAAGGGCGGCTGGCAGCGTGTCTCCGGCGCGGTGGTGCCGTTCTCGACCTCCGATGGGCCGACTCGCCTCGATAGCGGAATCCCCACCGGCTACGCGCATACCCCGCAGGGTGCCGCGCTGGCGGCGGCCTACGTGATGTGGGAGACCGGCGCGCGACCGGGCGACCGGGCACTGCGTGAGCGCATGGTCGTCATGACCCCCGCCCAGCTCGCCGAATTCGACCGGCTCAAGGCTGCGGGCAAAGTCCCTGACCAGCAACCGGAGTCGGTGACGCGCTACATGCTCGCCCCCGACGCGTTCCGGGTCGAAAGCTTCTCCGACGACCTGTGTGTGCTGTACCTGGCCACGCGCAGCGAACCCGACAAGAACGGCGCCGAGCGCTGGATCAGCAGCCAGCTGGCGATGGTCTGGGACGGCCGCGATTGGCGGATGCAGTTGCCCGCCGACTCCCGGCTGCCGCAGCAGACCGTGTTCAGCCTGGCCGGGTGGACCACATGGTGAGCGCGCGCTCGATCCTGTCCCTCACCGGCGTGCGCCGTGTGCTCGCGCTGCTCATCGTGGTCGCGGCCGCCGCGCTGGGCCCGGCCACGGTCGCGGCGGCGCAGCCCGCCGACAACACCACCTTCGGGTTCAACGAGGCCTGCGACCAGATCCACGACGCGATCGAGGGCATCGGTATCCCCGGCACCCCTTTCAACCTGGGCAACGCCGCCTCGGGAGTGTGCAAGGCGGGCAACGTGGCCACCCACCCCGGCGAAACCGTCGAGGCGGTCAAGGACAAGGCCTGGGACTCCACCTTCGGCCAGGTCGTGGACTCGATGCTCACCGGGCTCGGCGAGGCGATCATTCTCTCGCTGACCTTCTGGGCCAAGGTCCCCAACTCCGCTGTCGACGACCTTCCCGGCCTGATGACGAGAGTCCGCGACTACACCGACGACATCCAGTTGTATTTGCTGGCAGGGTCACTGATGGTCGTGGCGGTCCGATTGATGTTCGCCAAGGCCAACGCCGCCGCCGACGAAGCCACCCACGGCTTCCGCGTCCTTTTCCGAACCGCTTTCGCCTCCTCGGTGTGGGCGTTGCTGATCGTCTTGGGCACCCGCGCCACAGATGCCTTCTCGGTCTGGGTTATCGACGACGCGACCAACGGCAACGCCAAAGGCGTTGCCGAGGCGATGGTCCAGACGCAGGCACTGGCCGCCTTCTCACCAGGGCTGATCGTCATCTTCGCCATCGTCGGTCTGCTCTCGGCGCTGCTGCAGATCGTCCTCGCCCTCATCCGTCAGGGCCTGCTCTGTGTCGTCGCCGGAGTGCTGCCGCTCGCCGCCGCCGCCAGCGGATCGGCAGCGGGAGAACAGTTCTACAAGAAGCTGTTGCTGTGGTCGATCGCATTCATCCTCTACAAGCCGATCGCCGCACTGGCCTACATGATCGCGTTCACCGTCGCCGGAGACTCCAACGTCGTCAACAGTGACACTGCACCCACCACCGAAACCGCCGTGAAAGCACTGGTCGGCATCGCGCTGCTGTGCAGCGTGGCGTTCGTCTTGCCCGCGATCATGCGCCTGCTCTCGCCGGTCACCGCCATGGGCGGCGGGGTCTCCGGTGCCGGGGTCGGTGCCGGGATCGTCGCTGGGACAGCGGGAATCGGCATGGCAGGACGTCTCGCCTCCGGTGCAGCTGACTCGCGCGGCGGCGGCACGGTCTCGACCAGCAACCACAGCTCCTCGTCGTCAGCGGGCGGATCGCGCCCGACCGGGGCGGCTCCGGCCACAGCCCGCGCCGGTGGGGCCGCAGCCGCGGGCAGCCCGGGATCGACCGGTGCAGGCAAGGCCGGGACTTCCGGGGCGTCCGGTTCTGCTGGCCGTTCTGCCTCTGCTGGTGCCGCCAGCACCGGCGCGGCCGCAGGCGCCGGAGCCGGAGCGGCCGGGGCCGGTGCTGCTGGCGGGCCGTGGGTGGCTGCGGCCCAGGCCGGTGCTCAGGCTGCCGGAGCCGGTTTCCGCGCTGCCGACAACAGCGTCAACCAAGCCGCCGACAGCGGCCCCTCTGCACCCCCGACGGGTGCCGGATCGAGTCAGGCGGTGCCGCGATGACAACCAGCTCACAGCCCGAAGTTCGCACCTACGGGCAGTGGACCAAACCGCGAAACGAAGGGCTCTGGGGCCTGGCGTGGCCGGTGACCATGGCCGGGTTCGTCGCGATCGTGATCGCGATGCTCACCGTGATGGTCGCCGGAATCAAAGTCGCCATCGCGGTCGTCGTCGTCGAGTTGCTGGTACTTGCCCCCCTGGCCTGGAGCCACGATGGCCAAACCGGATACGAGCGAGGAATTCTGATGTTCCAGTGGATCCGCACCGTCCTTCGACGGGAAACCAACTACGCCAGCGGCGTGTTCTCCAAGCTCGGCACCGCCCGGCTGCCAGGCCTGCTCGCCGACTCTCAGCTCTATGAAGACACCCATTCGGCCGGATACCGGTTCGGCATGACCCATGTCCCCGCGTTCGACCTCTACACCGTGTCGCTGCGCTGCTGGCCCCAAGGCGCGCGGGCCGTGGACCAGGCGATGATCGACCAATGGGTGGCCAGCTGGGGGCAGATGCTGGCCTCTCTGGGCAGCGCGCCCGACGTCGAGGCGATCACCGCCGTCATCGACACCGTGCCCGAGACCGGCAACCGCCTGGCCGCCGAGATCGCCGCGATCACCGATCTGCACGCCCCGCAGATGGCGCGGGAGATGATGACCGAGCTGCGCGACACCCTGCCCTCCAACTCGATCCGAGTGGAGGCCTGGTGCTCGGTGACCTACCGTGCCAACTCCGGCGGCCGCCGCCGCGACCCAGCCGAGCAGGCCGTCGAGATCGGCCGCCGCCTGCCCGGCATCGTCGGCGCGCTCGCCGATGCCGGTGTGCGTGCCCGCCCGATGACCGCCGACGAGATCACCGCTGTGGTGCGCCGCGCCTGGGATCCCGCCGCCGAAGCCGACCTCGAGGAAGCCTCCGAAAGCGACAGCTCCCACCAAATCGCCTGGACCGATGCCGGGCCGGTGGCCTACGAGGAACACAAGGACCGGGTCTGGCACGACGGCGTCACCAGCGTCACCTGGGAAATGGCGAGCGCTCCGGACGGCAACGTCAACGAGCGCGTCCTCAAGCGCCTGCTCGAACCGAATCCAGACATCCCACGCAAGCGCGTCGCGATCATCTACCGGCCGCACTCCGGCGGCGACGCTACCAAGATCGTCGACGACGACTTCAAGAACGCCCTGGTTGCCAGTCAGTCCTCCCGGGGCATCGTCTCCGCCCACGCCTCCCTGCGAGTCGGCGCGACCAGCCAGGCACGCGAGGAACAGGCCCGCGGCCACGGAGTCACCCGGTTCGGCGTGCTGATCACCGCCACCGCGCTCAGCGAGTCCGACGTGCCGCGCATCGACGCCGTGGTGCGCGATCTGACCGTGCAGGCCCGCCTGCGTATTCGCCGCTCCTACCGCTACCAGGCCGCGGCCTTCGCCGCCGGCCTGGGCACCGGAGTACTGCTGCCGGAGATGACCTCGCTGCCTCGGACGGTGGCCGAATGATGCGCGCGCGGACGAACAAGGGCAAGGGCGACAAGGGCACCACGAAGGCCTCGGAGAAGGCCGGTATCGGCACCGCGGTCCTGAGCGACGAGCGCCGCGCTGCGGTGGAAATGAAGGCGGCATCGAACAACCCGCTGGCTTCCTACCCGGCGCGCCTGCGCCTGCACGTCGACACCAACCGGCGCATCGCCGCCGGAATGCGCGAGAACGGGATGGTCGGTAGGAACGCGCGAGATCTGGTGCAGATCAGCAAATCCGGTGTCGTCGGCGCCAGCGGTGGCCGGTCGTGCTCGGTCGGCTCACCGGTCGAATTCCGCGGCACCACCGCCCAGGTGTGTGGGATCTGGCCCTGGGCCGTCGGCGCTGGCGCGCCTCTCATCGGCACCCCCTTGGGCACTCATCTGACCACCGGGGAGCCGGTCTGCTTCGACCCGATGAACTGGTTCAGTCGCGGCGGATTCATCACCGCGCCGATTCTGTTCGTGCTGGGGCTCAACGGCTATGGCAAGTCCTCGCTGGTGCGCCGCATCGTTCTCGGCAACATCGCGCAGAAGATCAAGCCGCTGATCCTGGCCGATGTGAAGCCGGACTACCGCAGCAGCATCGAGCTGGTCGGCGGTCAGGTCATCGACCTGGGCTACGGCCACGGCATCATCAACCCCCTCGATCCCGGTGTCATGGCGCAGGCGCTGGCCAAGCTCGACCGGGCTGGCCTCGAGGTCGAGGCGCAGTCGCTGCGCACCGAGCTGCGGGCCCGCCAAACCAACCTCATCGCCGCCCTCATCGAACTCATCCGTGGGCAGCGCATCGCCGACTTCGAGGACACGATCCTCTCTACTGCCCTGCAAATTCTGTTCCGTCCCGTCGTCGACGGCGGTCGCGGGTTCACTCTCGATGCCCCGCCGATCCTCGACGATCTCGCCGAGGTCGTGACCGCCGGTGGTCCCGAGCTGCAGCTGGACGCGGCCGCCGAGGACGCCGAGCAGTACGCGGCGGCGACCATTCCGCTGCGCCGCTCGCTGCGAGCCCTGACCCAGGGCAACTTCGGCGCGGTGTTCAACGGCGCGACGACCACTCCGCTCAACCTGGACTCGGTCGCGGTCTGCGTCGATGTCTCCCACATCGCCAAGAACGACCGCAAGCTCAAAGCCGCTGTGATGCTGGCGAGTTGGAACTCCGGCTTCGGCGCGATCGAGGCCTTGAACATGCTCGCCGACGTCGGCCTGGGCAAGCAGGAGTATTTCTCGGTCGTCATGGATGAGCTGTGGCAGGCACTGGGGCTGGGCGACTTCATGGTCGACCGCGTCGACGAGATCACCCGCCTGCAGCGTGGTGATGCCGCGTCGCTGATCATGATCAGCCACACGATCAAGGATCTGCAGTCTCTCGGTTCGACCGCGGCGATGAACAAGGCTCTCGGGTTCCTCGAGCGTTCGCGCGCCAAGATTTTCGGTGCGCTACCGCGCGAGGAGATCGCGCGCCTGAGTTCCATCGTGCCGTTCACCGCAACCGAGACCAACGAAGTCACCAGCTGGTCGGCCCCGCAAGCACTCACCGGTGAGCCGCTCAAGCGCAACGCACCCAAACCGCTGCCCGCCGGTGTCGGCAAGTTCCTGCTCAAGGTCGGTGAGGACGGCTCACCTGGCATCCCGTTCCAGCTCGTGCTGACCGACGTCGAACGTCGGGCGGGCATTCACAACACCTCCAAGCGATTCGAGACCTTCGGCGATCGCGAGGACACCTTCGACGACGACGATGAGAGGCAGGCATCGTGATCCAGGGCGGCCGCACCTACGGACCTGTCACCGCCGAGCTGCGCCTTTCGGCTATCGACCAGGCCCGCAAACTCATCGACGACGAAGGCTTCACCCGGACCGCAGCAGCAAAAGCGATCGCACCGGCGGTCTCTGTCCACTGGAACACATTGCTGAACTGGCTACGCGAAGCTCTCGACACCGAGCCGGGCGCCTCGGTGCCCGAACTCCAGAAGCAGGTCCGCGAGCTCCGCAGCACCCTCGCCGCCACACAGGCGCTGATGCGCGGAGCGGTCCAGGAGTCCACCGACGGCGACCGGGCCGGGTTGCTGTGAACAAGCTGACGGCCGCCGTGGCGGCGTTCATGCTCGCGTTCGGCTCGGTGATGTTCACCGTGCTGTTCTTGCTCGGCGACGACACGAAAGACTGTGCGCCGACGGGCGGTTCGCCGGGCGGGAGCATCCAGGCCAGCAACGGCAAGGCGATGCCGATGGCCGAGGGCACCTACACCCCGACCAGTGGATTCGGTCCCCGGTGGGGAACCCAGCACCGGGGCCAGGACTTCGGCGCCGACGAAGGTACCTCGATCTACGCCGCCGCCGACGGTGTCGTCGTCGAGGCCGGGCCCGCTGGCGGGTTCGGGCAGTGGATCATCGTCGATCACAACATCAACGGCGAGTCCGTCAGCACCGTCTACGGCCACATGTGGGAAAAGGGCGTCCTGGTCCGAAGCGGCGACACCGTCAAGGCCGGGCAGAAGATCGCCGAAGTCGGCAACAACGGCGAATCCACCGGCGCCCACCTGCATTTCGAGGTGTGGCCGGGAACTCGGCTCGGCGGTGGCACTGCCATCGATCCGATGCCGTGGCTCTCCGGCGCGGGCTCTGGAACTCCGGTGCCATCGCAGTCGAGCACCGCACCGTCGACGCCGTCGCCGACCCCGCGCGATTCGGCGGCGGCCTCGACCGGCGGCGAGCTCGCCTCGCTGCCGGCGGCCAAGGGCTCCGAGGACGGCATGCAGGTCGACACGATCCGGGTCGCGCGCACCATCAACCAGCTGTTCCCCGAAATCCAGACCTTCCACGGAGTGCGGCAGGACCCGATCCCGGATCACCCCAGCGGCCGCGCCGTCGACGTGATGATCCCGGACCCGACGTCGGGCCAAGGTAAGGCACTCGGCGACCGGATCGCCGACTATGTGATGGCCAATGCGGCTGCGCTGCAGGTGGAATACATCATCTGGCGCCAGGAATACCGTGGCGCCGACGGCAGTCGCAACATGATGGAAGACCGCGGCGGGGACACGGCCAACCACTACGACCACGTCCACATCACCACCGTCGGCGGCGGCCAGCCCAACGGCCCGATCGGACCGGCGCCCGGCGGTGCCGGTACCCCGACCTCACCGGAGTGCTCGCCGCACGTCGGCGACAGCGACCTTGAACCGGGGAAGGTACCGGCCGAACTCGAACCGTGGTACCGGCAAGGCGGCACGCTGTGCCCGCAGATCAAGTCCTCGCTGCTCGCCGCACAAGGCAAGCAGGAGTCCGGTTTCAGGCGGGGGCTGACCTCGTCTGCTGGCGCGGAGGGCCTAGCCCAGTTCCTCCCCGGCACCGCAGCGTCCACCGCAGCTGACGGGAAGCCCTTCGTGATCGACGCCGACGGCAATGGGACCGCGAGCGTGTGGGACGACGGCGACGCGATCATCGGACAGGCCCGCTACATGTGCCAGATCGCCAAGACGGTCGACGGCTGGATCGATGAGGGCAAGGTTCGCCCCTCCGGGCCGCGCGAGGAGCTGTATCTCGCGGCTTACAACGCCGGTGAGGGCGCGGTGCTCTCCAGCGGCGGATTCCCGACGGGTTCACCGGATTACGAGACCCAGACCCGGCCGTATGCGGCCAACATCCTGGCCTTGGCGGCCGAGTTCGCCAAGACGATGAGCTGACGGAGGACCGCGACATGACATCTCGCACCTGGACCACCCGCCTCGCGGTCTCCGCGGCGGCCGCCACCACCGCCGTCACCATGTTGCTCGCCGGCTGCGGCGGCGGGACCGACCCGAACGAACACCACCACGAGCCCGGCGACGCACACGTCCACATCGAGGGCCCGACACCGGAGACCGCCGACGCTGGCACCGCGGCGCGTATGGCGTTGACCGCGATGTTCTCCTGGCAGCCCAAGAACGACGCGAGTACCGGCGCTGGGCTGACGCGGGCCAAGCCCTGGCTGACCGGATCACTCGCCACGTCCGCGGACGCACCTCCGGCGACCGGGGTTCGCCCGCTCGCCGAGTGGGAGGCCTGGCGGGCCTCCGGCGACGTCATTACCGCCGTGGTCACCGTCGACCGGGTCGACACCGATGGCGACAACCAGGCGCTCGTACAGGCCACGGTCACCCAGACCGTGCAGCACACCGATGGATCGGCCACCCCTTACCGCGTGCTCCGGGTGGCCGTCGCGACAGATCACACCACTACCGGGTGGCGCACAAGCAGCTACCGGATCACCGGATAACCACGAGGGGGACACCATAATGCGAGTCGTCGAGCTACACGCCGAATACAAGGTCAGCTGGCTGATCCGAGATTTGCCGACCGCCGCGCTGCGCGCCGTCGTCCGCGACGATCTCGCTGCGGCGATCGTCGCGCTGCCGGTGCTGACCGCCCGCACTGTCGACAGCCGCGCGAGGCTGGCCCGCTGCCAGGTCCCGGTGCGCCAGGCCGCGCTGGAGCTGGCGTGCTCCGGCGCCGACGAGTGGCCTCCACGCTGGGAACTCGATGCTTTCATCTACGCCGAGATCGGTCCCGAGATCCTCGATTTCGCGCACGGCATCGAGCAGGGGCTGGCCCGCACCCATGGCACCCAGGCGGGGTACTGGGCATTGCGGGTGATGAGCGAGGCCTTCCTGATCAATCCGAGCGCGACCACCGCGTTCATCCGCCAGTCCTACCAAGCGTTCTTCGACCGCGCGGTGCTCGACGGCTTCGGCCGTCTGGAACTGCACGGCTGAGCCGTCCCGTCTCACAACGATTGGAGTGAAGATGCAACCGCACGAAGACGAGCAGATCGTCGACGAAAATATCGCCCTGATCCAGGCGGGAGCTCGGGCCCTGGTGGCCGCGCGCCGCGCCTACCTGCGCCATGCCCGCGAGGCCGAAGCACGCGCGGAGCGGGTCCGCCAGCGCTACGCCGAACAACAGTCGCCATCGGAACAGCAGCAAGCCCGTGCCGAAGCACGTCAACGCGCCCAGCAGAACAAGGCCGTCTCCCAGCTCAACGAGAAGGAGGCCTTGCTGGCGCGCTGGGCTGCGGCCGAGGCCGCCCGCGGTGAGGCAGAGAGGGTTGCCGATGCGTGGTCGGAACGTATGCGCGACGCGGGCATCGACCCCGAACAGGTCAAGGCCGAAGCGGACCGGATGGAGGCGGCCGCCGCCGCCGACCCCGACGGTGCGAAATCCGCCGCCACCGACGAAGAACAGAATCTTGTTGCCGAGCAACTGGCCGAAGAGTTCGTCGATCAGCAGGCTGCCGACGCAGCAGTGGCCGCGGCCGAAGAGGCCGTGAATCGTTGGGAGAACAACGCACCCGACATGGGAACCCGCCCAGTGCCGGGCAGCTCAGCCGACCTGAACAGCACCGACAACGAACAAACCACCACCGCAACGACCGAGCAGAGCGGGCATCGCAGATCTACGAACCGCAGGCCCGAGGTAGACCTGGACACGGTCCGGCGAGCAGCCGAACTCGTCGTCGACACACAGTTCGGCTCGACCTCGATGGTGCAGCGCAAGCTGCGCCTGGGCTTTGCCGAGGCACATGCGGTGATGGACAAACTCGAAGAACACGGCATCGTCGGGCCATCGGCCGGGTCCAAAGCCCGCGACGTACTGATCACCCCCGACCAACTCGATGGCGTGCTCCAACCGACCAACGCGGGACCGCCCCGACGCTCGGCGGTGAACGAGGAGATCACGCGCGCCGTGGAGAACCTCACTGCTGGGTCGGAGCCCGATCCACATGAGCAAGCGCGCACCGAGTTCCGGCAGCTGCTCATCGACGAAGCGAAAGCGGCCTACGCCGACACCGATTCGGAGGTGATCGTCGCGGCGCGGACCAAGTTCGAGGCTGACATTAATTCCCGTGAGGACCTCGAGCACGCGCAGGAGAAGTTCTTTAAGTGGTGGGGCGCCGAGGGCTGCGAAGAGTACCGCGCCGAGAGCCGAGCCACTGCGGCGGCAACCACCTCGTTTGCGGACCAAGAACGCGCGGACAGGGAGTTCAGGCAGTCATGGGGACCCGAGGGCCGCAACGAGTACCGCGCAGCCAGCCCGCCAGCCACCTCGACGGAGTCGGCCGCAGCAACGGCACCCGAGTCGGACGCGGAGAGCCCGGCGAAGACCTCGCGGCGCAGTAGGTCCGCCACCGTCGCCAATCCGGAAGCAGTTGCAATCAATCGACTGATTCGGACAGCGGAAGCCAACGCGGGTGCCGACCCCCGGACCTCGACGTCATCGAGATTGCGGCCGTCGAAAGAGCAGGTAGCAGCGCAGGCTGTGACGCAGACGGTGCGCGCCGCCGTTGCGGAGGTGGAGCTGTGAGCGCACGCAGGCACGCACCCGAGTACCACATGACCGGATACACGGCTCTGCTCATCCTGCTCACCGTCGCTGTCGTGCTGCTGATGATCGCCTTCGGATCCTGGCACCTGGCCGCACAGTTCACCGGCGACGACATCCCGACCAACCCCTGGATGGCGTTCGGACGCAGCCGTTACCGGGCCCTGTGGACTCCGCTGGCCACCGTGTTCACCGTGATCGCAGAGGCCGCGTTGATCGGTCTTGCCGTGCTGGTGGCACTGCGATTGACCACGCGGGGCAGTGAGATCGACCGGCGCGCCAAGGTGCTCGCGCCAGCGCGCACGCTCACCGAGATCGCCGGACCGACGGCGGTGGCCAAGGCCAAGCGGCTGCGCCCGGACGTGGTCGACCTCGACGCACCCGGCGCAATCGGCCTGCACTTGGGCGGGAGCGTGCACGGCAACCTCGCGATCACCCAGTCCTATGAGGACACCTTGGTCGTGTTCGCCGGCCCGCGCACCGGCAAGACCGCGGGTGCGGCGGTCGGCTCGGTCATCGACGCTCCCGGCGCGGTGCTGGCGACCAGCAACAAACGCGATCTGCGTGACCACACGCGCGGGCTGCGTGAGACCCGCGGGCGCAGAGTGTGGGAATCGGACCTGCAAGGCATCACCGGTGAGCCGCACCAGGACTGGTACTGGGATCCGTTCAAGCACTTGAGCTCGCTCATGGAAACGCGCCGTCTCGCCGGGCGGTTCATCGACGCCGAGAGCATCGACGGCGGACAGGTCAACAGCTACTTCGACGGCGGCGCGGCGGAGTTGATCGCGCTGTACTTCCTGGCGGCCGCCGTCGCCGGTGGCGACGTGCTGCACTCCTACGCGTGGCTTTCCGACGCCGACAACACCAAACCCGCGGCGCTGCTGCGCGAGGCAGGACACCCGATCGCCGCAGAGAAGCTACGCACCGCGCAAGGGCTGAACAGGCGCCAGCGAGACGGCCTCTACGACGTGGCGCGGCGCAACCTCAATGTGCTGACCGAACCCTCGTATCTGCGCACCGTCTTGCCGCCGACGCGCACCCAGATTCCCGGGGACGACACCGATCTCGGTCGCTACCTGCCGACCCACGACCTGCCCGAGCTCGACCTCGCCGAGTTCGTGCGCAGCCGCGATACCCTCTACGCGCTGTCGATGGAAGGCGCAGACAGCGCCTCGGCCCTGACCACCGCGCTCGTCGGCGCGATCATCGACGAAGGTCTCAAATTGGCTCGGCGAAGCCCCGGCGGGCGGCTGCCGGTGCCGCTGGTAGCGGTGCTCGACGAGGCCGCCAACGTCTGCAAACTCTCGGAATTGCCCGCCTGGTACAGCCATCTCGGATCCCAGGCCATCATCTGCCAGACCTACCTGCAATCCCCGCAGCAGGGCCGCCGCGTCTGGGGCGAAGGGCTCGGTCAGCTGGTTTCCGCCGCGAACCTGCACTACTACGGCGGCGGCGTGAAGGACAACCAGTACCTCGCCGACATCGCCCAGGAGATCGGCAACCGCGACGTCCAGCGCTGGGCCATCAGCCTTTCGACCAACGGAGGCCGCACCCACTCCCAGAGTTGGAGTGCCGAACTCGCCATCCCGGTGTGGATGCTCGCCGAGATGGACAAGAACCGCGCGATCATCCTCAGCACGGGCAACTCGCCTGTGCTGGTCGAAAAGGCGTGGTGGAGCGAACGACCCGATGCACACCTGATCAAGGCCTCTGTCGCCGAGTACGGCGCCACCGACGAACTCTCGACCATCAAGGAGCTGCTGTGACCGCGACCGCGACCGCACCAGAGGAGAAGGCGCCCGACCTGTTCGACGACGCCGGGCAGTGGGTCGACAGCTGGCTCGCGCCCGTGCTCGAGGGGAAGTTCACCGGCGGTGACTCGGGAATGGTCATGTGCAAGGAGTGGTGGCGCCATCGCATGGTGTGTGTCCGGCTCACCGCGCTGTGGCGCGAGTGGGAGGAGGCCAACCGCAAAGGGGAGATGAGTTCGTGGTGGGTCTATCACTACGACGCCCACGCGCGCGTGCTGTTCGACACCGAGCGCGGCCCGATGTACCGATGCACCTCCGAAGATCACCGCGAGAGCAAGGAGCGTCCGGTCAGTCCTCGTGCAGTGCCGGACGGCTGGTTCGACCAGAAGGACTCGGGTCCCGACTTCTCGGTCTTGGTATCGTGATGTCGACAAACGGTTCCAACAGCGACTCCGACATTAACTAGGACAGCGATAGGCGACGCCCGCCGACCGGCATCGGGGCATCCGTCTCGCGCTCGCGGCGCGGATCGCGCAAAAATGGTCTCGGGCCCGACACTTGGTGTCGGGCCCGCCAGCGCAAGGATCAGCTACACGAAGCTGGCCGGGCATGAGGGAGTCACCGCCGCAGGCAACACGATCCACGGCTGGATACAAGGCAAGAACTTCCCGCAGTGGGCGAACTTGGCCCCAGTCCTGCACGTCTGGGGGATCACCGACGGCGAGCTGGGGAAGTGACAGGATGCGCACGCGCGCGCCGACGCCGATAGCAGACTCCGGCCCGGACTTTTGGCTGAGCTGATGGTGCAGCTACATAATGCCGGAGCAGACATTGACGAATTCGATTGCGGCGAAAGAAAGCGGATCTCACTCGGAGTTACGTTGGCCCTATTGGGATGCCTTGGAATGTTTCGAAATATGGGGAGTCGACGCGATTGCCTTGAGCGTCGAAGCAACGGATGTATACATCGGTCCCCGGGAGGCCAGCTGCGCTCGGCCCGGAAGGATTCCAGCACTCGACCTTGCAGTAGTGCCCAAGGGAAAACGAGGGGGCAGCAGCGACCCATACCGAGTTCGGCGTCGCACTGATGTCGCTGTGGTGCATCCGATAGCGCCCGGTTTCGATGCGGTAGGCGGTGTTGGTGCCGGCACTGTCCATGAAGGCGCCGCTATTGTAGGAACGCGCCGGCGTGTAGGAGGCGGCGCTGGGTTTGTTTGCATACGCGCGCGCGCCTTGGTGATATGGGCTGATCCTGGTCACGGTTTGGTCGTAGTTGAGGATGAAATTCGTGTCCTCTAGGGTCGCACCAGCCCAGCCGTAAACAGTCACCTCAAGCGTTTCCCCCGTCGCCGAGGCGACGGGTGTGGTGGCCTGACAATGTGTGACATCTGATCCGAGAGCCGTAACTTGCGCCAAGCCCGGGTTCGGGGTTCCGAGTCCTGGGATACTCACCTTGTAGACACCGGTACTTGTTCGCCGAATCCGGGGAAGCGGGTTGCCTGAACTAGAGTTGAAAGACATGTAGCGTGAGCCTGTTCGGAACGTGGGGGGTCGCGATGTTCCTATATATTCGTAGCTTCTCGCGATGTCCGTGCCGGGGATCCTCGTGACGCCGGTTGTGGTCTCGAAGAACGCGGCGGGTCCATCCAATGGCCCGACGATGGCGCTATCCTCGTCACGGGGCCAAGCACTGAACGAGAACACAAACTTCGAGTCGACGGCCCCGCCCGTGCCTTTGAGGCACGAGACAAACATACGCGAGCCCCACCAGTCAGTGCCATCCCAAGTCCCAATATATTCCGGTATGGGTCGCCTGTGGAACTTGCACCGCGCGTTATCGGCGCCGTAAGCGACGACCTGAGCCTGATAGGCGTCAAAGGGCTCGTGGTCAGTAACAATTACATCGTACAGCCCCTTGTTCCTGTGAATTACCCGGATGGTCGTCCCGTATGGGTTCTCGTCACGCCAGCGCGCTCGCCAGGTTGGGTTTGGAACGAACCCTTTGCCATCATACGGTTCATGCGGTGCATTCTCCTGATCCACCCAGGCAAATTCCTGCCTGCCGCCCGTAGTCATCGTGGCCACCTCTCAACGCGTATCGGCGATAAGCCTTCCCGGCTGCTGTGTTCAGACGAGTTTCATTTCGTTCGACATGGGTCTCAAAGTCCAGACCTGCTTGGTTCCAGCTCAATCATCCCTCGCTCAAGTTCGTGTTTGGTGTACCATTTTTCCTCATCTGCTTCGTTCTCACTCGCCCATGGGAACTCGTCCGCCCGTAGTCATCTCTGCTGTCCTCTTAGCGTCGTCCGAATTAGCTCAGAATCAAATCCAGGGCTGGTATCAGCCAGCCGGCCTCCGGTGCCTCGACCGCGGCACATTTCTCGACGAGGCTGAGCAAAGCGAAGATTCGGCCCGTACTTTGTTGCCTCAACGTCCCTCCCATCGCCCCAGGGGCTGGGATGTTGGGGAGATTGCCGCCGCTGTCCTCTTGGGCAAATTCCTGTGCTTCAGCGACAACCAGTCGGTCTTCCGTATTAATCGGATAGCGCCTTCTCCGGACGCCCTCGGAAGCGTTCACCCCTGGGATTTCGCCCAGATTGCCGCCAATGGTGATCACGTGATCGCCCGGGACCACCTCGACTACGATGTCGCCGTGTAAGGCCCTGCCGCTTCCGAGCGTCGGTATTTGGGTGTACCGGGTCACATCCGCGATGTTGATGTTGCGTTGCCGATCCAGCACGATGATGTCGCCTTTCTGAACGGCTCGCTCGGTGGCCGGAAAGGCGTGATAGGTCCCCAAGGTCAATGCTCTTTTTCTATTGTAGGCTTCGATAAGGTATCCGCGGTGCCCGGCGCTGCCGCCGCCGAGCAATAACCCGTCGCGGCCCAAATGTTGGCCGTCGAATTCGGCTTCTAGGCCTTCCTGAATAGCAGTTGCCCTCACGCAGAAAACCACGAACACCGAACTCCAGGCACTGACATCATTTCTAAAATCGAGTGCCAAGCGAATGTCAGATTCGACGAGCACTTCCAGGTTCGACGGGTTGCTCGGCGTTCCCGTGTTCGGTGCGCCGGCGAGAAGATCCTCGCGCACCTGGGTAACGTTAGCTGGCGATGGGTTCGCGAACAGCTGACTGTACCTGGAGTTGAGTGCAGGCAAGGCGGCCTGCGTCTGCGCGACGGCGAGCGTTGTCGGGCGGATGGAGCTGTGGCGTGCGAGCGAGTACCTGACCAAGTGTTGGAACTGGGCACCTCCCCCCTCGGTCAGTGCGTTAGTTTGGGCCATGTTGAACCATTTGAGACGCTCGAACATGACCATTTGCGCGATTGCATCCCGCAAACCCATGTCGCGGATACGAGTGTTTCCCGGACCGAAGTAGCCGCACCACATATTAGCGCCGGTCATGACGAATGCACGTAAAGCCTATTGATAAGCGGTGGGTCTGCCGCAATATTCGGAGTGTTGACACTGACCTGGCGGCTCGTTGCAACGGCAACCAAGGCTGTCGCCAGCAGTTCTTTCTGCATCGCAGCGTTCGCGGTGAACCATCGCAATCCGTCCCATGCTGGCGTCCCGCTCTGGTAACTCAATTCAATCCTTATTGTGCCGCCGTCCGCATTTGGACCTGCTCTATGAACGGTGCAGGTGTATGTAGGCATAGGTCACCCTTTCCACGCGGGATCGAACTCTGGGGGTACGGGCCACCCAACAGATATCTGAGGTTCAGTACTGTCGCCACACTGTCGCCACGTACATCCTCCGATCCATCAGCAACGGCCGACGTTACTGCCGCCTGGTCGGGCGACCTTGACGGGCCGACTCGGCTGAAAGGTCTCCAGAACACGGGCAGACCATTTGAGTGGTCCTTCACCAGGGTCGAGAATCGAGCGATGCAGAAATAAGGTCCACTCGATCCCTGCCAACACGAGCGGTCTGCATATATGATCCTCGCGTTAGCCCGCAATGTCACTGATCGTTAGACTCTCGAAGGGGGCTCGCGGCAGCCGGTCTAGGTTGTGTCTCCCAATGACTTGAGCCATTCGATGATCAGGGCCAGGACCACTCCGGCGTAGGTGATGGCCAACTAGTCATAGCGGGTGGCCACCGCACACCAGTGCTTGGCCTTGTTGAAGGCACGTTCGATGATGTTGGGCCCGCTTGTAGGTTGCTCGATTGAAGTAGGGTGCCCGCCCACCGCGGCGACCTCTGCGTTTGCGGTTGGCCAGTTGGTCGGATCGTTCGGGAATGACGGTGCGGATACGTTTGCGCCGCAACAAGGCGCGGTTGGCGGCCGAGGAGTACGCCTTGCGGCGATCATTACCTGCGGATTGCGCCGTGGCCGCCGTCGAGGCGGGACACCGCGACCGCCTCCATCAACGGCACGAGCATCGGTGCATCGCCGGCGGCGGGCAGGTTTCGCACGTACCTGCGTAGTTCGCCTGAGCTGCGCCGAAAGTTCCATTTCGGCCGGGAACCGGCCACGGAACTCATCCCGGCCGAGCAATGGTCATGGGCGGATCTCGAGTAGTGCCGGGTCTGGTTTGATACCTGGGCACTGCGGTTGTGTCTGAGGCGTGCGAGCCTAGGCCGTGTCGTAGTCTGCCTCAGCTTCACCGCATGCACACGACGGCTCGCACGCAGTGCAATGGCGGCATCCGAGGCAGGTATGTATGCAGGAATGGCCACATGCTGCGGCAAGGTCGAACGGATCCGCGACGGCTGGAATGAGCGGGCCCCCAGCGGAATAGGGGCGGACGACCTTCGACATAGGCCACAGGGTCGCACGGCCCACCGACACGGGAAACGATCCGATCAGCTGATCGAGGGGGTCAGGACCATTCGCACGGAATGTTCGGCTAGCGGCCGTTCAGGGACAGGCCCCATACGCCAGAAAAGGGGCAGCGTCCTAGAAGTCGTCGACTCCTGCCGCGGCCGGGTCGGGCGGGGGTCTATGTACACGGCGACCGCGCGGCGACACCAGGCTGCCACGTCCGAGCTGTCCTTGTGTGTCTCGCGGTCGAGCTGCTCGTTGCGATCCGCCCGGCTGCGGCGGGTAATTGGTTGCAGTCGAAGAGGCCCTCGCCGGGTTCGGCGGGGCCTCTTCGCTGATAGGCGGTTCGACTTCGGCGGTCAGGCCGAGCGAGGGTGATGTCGGGCCAGCAGCGCGAGGACTTCGTCGCGGCTGATCGTGCTGTCTGCGCCAGCCTCGGCGGTCACCCACTCCGACACGAGTCGGTCGACGGTGGTGTTCGCTGCGGCGGCGCGCGCTTCCAGCTGGTGCAGCGCGGAAACGGGGAGACGCAGCTCGACATTGAACCCGACGAGCAGCTCCTCGGCCGGCGCATCCACTGCGGGGAGCTCGACCAGCGCGCTGGGGACGGTGAAGAAGACTTTCATCGACTCTTCGCGATCGGGTGGGAAGTCGTCGATGCTCCAGTCTTCGCCCAACTGGTCAACCAGCTCGCGATACACCGCATCAGCAGCGTCATCCTTCGTACGGCCCATCGGTGCTCACCTCCCATTTCTCGAACTCGGCGAGGTCATCGCCGGTCAACTCTCCAGCTGCCACGATCAGCGATCGAAACGGCTCAACCTCGCGAACAGCTACCTTCACGGGCTTGCCCGCTCGAGTACGTCCTGCTATCAGTGTGACCGGTACCGGGCCGCCCGTCGAGGGTCGGGGCCATCGGCGGCGTGCCGTGAGGACCTCTTTTACTTCGTCGCGGGTCACGCCCCGCAGTTTCGATTCCGCCCACTCGGGCAGCTCGTACGGCATGGTGGGTCACCCTACGCCGACGTCCCGACATCGGCTGATTCGCTGGAAGTCGTTGGAGGCCACCGGCAATTCCTCCATGTTTCTGGCAGCGTTGGACATCGAGCTGGACGGCGCCGGTGGACGCGCCGAGATTTCGCCGCTGGCTAGGAAGTTGCCGTCGCCGACGGCCACACTGTGTCTATCCCGACCGAGTACCGACGAGAGGTGAAACCCCGAATGTCTCATCGTCTTTATGGTCCAAGCATCGCCACGGTGCATCTGCATGGGCTGCACGAGTACTTGATCGGCCGGGGCTGGGTTCTCGGGGCCGTAATCGGTGAGCCAGAAGAGGAAGGCTATCCCGGCGATCCCGAGCAGGATTGGTACTACGCCGCCAGCTATCGCGGTATCTCGATGAATGATGTCGACGACGCCACCCCGAGCTTGCTGAGCTGCGGCTTCATCTTCGAGAACGGGCTGAGCATCCGCGTCGGGTCTGCGGGGAACTGGAAGGGATGCCCCGATCACAACGAAGCCAGCTACAGCGTGCACGTCGACGAGAGCGCCGACGCGTTGGACTTCACCCAGCTCGGTGTGCTCCTGGACCAGTTGGAGCCGATCGCGGCAGCGCTCGATCCCCGTGAGCTCATCGAGTGCCGCTTTTTCGGGGCCTGCGGGCGCTGATCAAGCACTTCGTACCAGCGCGCCCGGCGGCGAGTTGGCGTGCGAGCGCGGCGCGATCAGAGTTCGGTGCCGTGGTCGCGTCCGTGCTGACGCTGGGCCTCGAGGTGAGCAGCGTGCTGCTGCTCCGGTGTCGGTGCGGTGGTGCGGCCGGTGCTGGCGGGGGCGTGGATGGTGCGTAGCCGCTGCTCGGTCGCGGCGTCCATCGGCGTCAGTCCGGCGCGTCGGTCGCGTTCGGCCAGCGCGGTAGTGAGCTGCTCGGCGGCGGCCTCGGCACGCTCGGCGGCCCGGCGGCGCTGCTGTTCTTCGCGCTCGTCGTCTGCCTGAGCCGCGGCGAGTTCGGCGGCCAGGGCGGCGCTGTCGGCCGCACGGTTGAGCAGCGAGGCCCACAGTGCTTCGGGGGCTCCGACCTGTCGCGCGGTGTCGACCGCGGCGCGGGTCCGCTCACGGGCGGCCTGCAGCGCGGCTTCGGCGCGGGCCTTCTCTGCTTGTAGTTCGTCGAGGCGCGCTTGTTCGGTGCGGCGGGCACCGACTCGGATCGCGGGCAGGCCTGCGAGCTTGCGCTCGGACTCGGTCACCGCCGTGCGGGCACCGGCGAGGGCCTGGTCGGCGGTGGCTTGGGTCTTGCGGGCCTGCTGGGCGGCCGTGATCGCGGTGGCCTGCTGGTTGAGCTGCTCGTGTGCGGCGTGCACCCGCGCGGTGGCGGTTTCGGAGTTCGCGAGACCGGCCCACAGTGCCGGATCGTCGCGACGGGTGGCTGCCCGGCGCAGCCTGCGGATCAGCGATTCGAGGTCGGCGTCGCTGCTGAGTCGCATCGGTTCGTTGAGCAGCTCGGCCAGCAACTCGGCCTCGCGGGTCGCGACAGGATCGGTCGTCGCGGCCTCGGTGCCCGGGGCCTCGTCGACGGCTTCGTCGGCTTCGGCTGCTGCTTCGGCGGTGACGTCGCTGGCTTGGTCACTGGGCAGCGGGGTGTCGGGGTCGGCGTCGATTTCGAGGTCGGTGATCGCGCGCCGGTTCGGGTCGCGGTCCGGTTCGACCAGGGCGGCGAGGCGCTCGTCGAAGGTGCGGCGGGCGCGCTCGGCGGCGGCGGTGAGTTCCTCGGCGTGCGCGCGGGCTGCGGCGGCGGTGCGCCCTGCCTCGTCGCGGGCGGCGTCGAGCTTGTGTGTCGCGTCGTCGCGAACCGATTCCTGGTACTGGGCCAGCATCGCTGTGGCTGCCGCAGCGTCGGCCTCGGCCAGGGCCGCGATCTGGGTACGCATCTGGGCGACGAACGGGTCGTCGACGTCGAAATCGGTGAGCTCGCGGGCGGCGGCCTTGGCCAGGTCTGCTTCGGCGTCGAAGGCCTTGGTGGCGGCTTCGGCCGCGTCCAGGGCGGTGGTGCGAGCGTCGACGGCGGCGGGCATCAAGGCATCGACGCGGGCCCGGACCAGCGCCGTGAGCGGCTCGTCGTCCAGCGCGGTGGTGACCAGCCCAGCCGTGTACGCGCGGCGGCGCCCGGACTCGACGGCGGCGTCGACGAGCTCGGCGCCTGCGAGTGGTGCGAGCTCGCCGACGACGGCGCTTCGGCCAAGCACTGCGGGCATCGCGGCGTCGATCTCGGCGCGGCTCGGGGCGAAGCGTTGGTCGACCTCGATGGCGGCGTCGGCGCTGTCGAGGCCGGTCTCGTTGACCAGCGCGGTGATCGCGGCCGTGCGGGCGCGGCGTTCGTAGATGCTGAGCTTGATCGCCCGCTCGCGCACGTTCGACAGGTCCGCGACGGCGAGCTCCCCGGCGAGCTGCTGGACGTAGAGCACGTCGCGCCAGTCCACCGCGGGCCGGTCGCCGGCCGCGGCGTCCAGTGCGCGCCGGGCGTCGTCGACTTCGCCGCGCAGCTGAGCGGCCCACTCGCGGGCGCTGTCGGCGGCCAGCTTGGCCATGGCGATGTCGGCCTGGGCGTTGGACTCAGCCCGCTCGGTTTCGGCGTGGCGCAGTTCTTCGAGGGCGGCGACGAGCTGGGCATGGGTGGCCGGGTCGTCGGTGGATTCGGCGATCCGATCGGTCATGAACGCCAGGAACTGTTCGTCGATCGGTCCCGGTGCGGCCCGCAGCTGCTGCTGGTAGAGGTCGTCGGCGGCGGCGGCCTCGACTTCGGCGGCCTCCCATTCGGCCTCAGTGTTGCGCACCGCGTTCACCAGGCCGACGAGTTCGTCGCGGCGCTGCCGCAGCTCGGCCAGGATCGGTTCCATCACCTGGGCGTGTGGGCTGGTGTCGTCCATCGCGGTGGCGAACAGCAGAGATTCCTGCTCGCGCGCGGCGGCGAGTTCGGCGCGGATGCGCTGGAGCCGTTCGCCGGGGGACAGGTCGGGGTAGGGCAGCTCGACTGTGGGGGCCGACGCGGCTTCCCACACGTCGACGGCCGGGTCGTCGAGGCCGTCGTCGACGTAGTCGCGAATGAGTTCGGATTCGGCCCGGTCGCGCCAGTCGGGGGCGTTCTCGGGCAGTTCCAGCAGCAGGCGGTGCAGCTCGTCGGCGTGGTCGGCGACGGCGGTGTCCATGCCCGGATGCTCGGGCGGGATCGGTCGCAGCCCGACCGGCCATCCGAGGTCGTCGAGTGCCCGGAACCGGTCCTCGCTCGGCTCCTGTGCGAGCACATCGGCATCGGCGCTCGTCGCGACGGCGACGCCGGACAGCGTGGTCTCGCTGGCGTCGAGCAGGCTCAGCGTCGCGGTCTGTGCGAGCACGGTGTGGTCGGGGATCTGGACCTGGCGGGTGCCGATCCAGTGGTCGGCGCGGGACCGCAGGATCGCGGCGGCGTCGCGGGCGCGGGCCAGGCTGTGCTCGATGTCGTCGGTGATGGCTAGCACCATGGCGCCGGTGTCGAGCCGGTGTGCGTCGGCGAGTGCGATGGTGTCGAGCAGCGGCCGGAATTGGCGTCCGCCTTCGACGGTGCGCATCAGCGCGGCTGGGAGGGCACGGTCGAGCAGGTGGCGCGCGCGGTCGCGCGAGAGCTCGGCGACGTAGTACTCGTAGTCGCGTTCGATCTTGTCCCGCCGGGCCTCGGTGGTCGCTGCGGAGGCGTAGTTGTCGAGTGCGGCCTGCTTGTCCTCGGCGCTGCGGGGCACGCTGGGCCGGTTGCCGCGCAGCGGGTCGGCGAGGTCACCGACCAGGCGCCCGCGCAGCATTTCGGCGAACTCGGCGAGTTCGACGTCGACGCCGGGGTACCGGGACGGGACCGGCGCGACGCCGGGGATCTCGACGTCGCGCAGCGCCATGAATCGGCCGCCGCGTTCGGTGGTGGCCAGCACCGGTGTTGTGTTCATCGATGCGACCAGGTCGGTGAGCGCGTCGACGTCGACGGTGGGGGAGTAGGCCAGCGTTTCCACGCTGGCGACGGTCCGCGCGCCCGCGGTGTTGTCGACGTGGCGGGCGATGAGGATATCGGCGCGGGCCCGCAGCATGCTGGCTGCGTCGCGGGCGGTGATCAGTGATGCGGCGTCGAAATCCTGGCCGTCGCGGGTCACGATGTCGCCGACGAGTTCGGCGGTGTCCATACCGAGCGCGTCGGCCAGGGCGATGGTGTCGAGCAGGTCCTCGCAGTGCTCGGACTTGGTGATCTCGCGCATCAGTACGACCGGCAGCGCGCGGTCGAGCAGGTATTCGGCGCGGGCCCGGCCCAGCAGTGTGGTGGCGTAGTCGTACATCTCGGCGGTGCGGGCCGGATCGGCGATGCGCTTCTGTTCGGCGCGCATCACCTCGGTCGCGGTGAGGTTGTCGTCTTCGCGTGCCAGCACCCGCAGGAACATGGTCTTGGCTTCGGCGGGCTCGTCGGGAATCCGGTCCAGGTCCGGGTCCGGCAGCACGTCGGTGGCGACGTAGAGGGTGTTTTTGCCCTTGCCGCGGGTGAGACCGACGTAGGCCAGCGCGCGGCCCAAGGTCGTGTTCATCAGCAGGTGCGCGCGGTCGACGGTCATGCCCTGTGCGCGGTGCACGGTGCTGGCGTAGCCGAGTTCGGTGTAGTCGCGGACGTAGCGGGCGGGCAGGGTGATCCGGCCGCCGTGGCCGATTCCGGTGGCGGTGATCGTGCCGTCGGGGCGCACCCCGGTGATCCGCCACAGGTCGCCGTTGTCGATCGGGGATCCGACGCGGCGGCCGCGGCCGGTGATCCGCACGCGGGAGTTGTTGCGGCGGGTCACGATCGTGTCGCCGACGAAACCCTTGTGTCCGTCGGCGAGCTTGGTGTGTGCGCCCTTGCTGTCGACTTCGTTGCGCAGGATGTGGGCGGCCTGGGCGGCGCCGTTGAGCGCGTAGACGTCGTTGAGGGTGGCCGCCATCATCAGGCTGGACTTGCCTTCGGCGGTGTCGGCCAGGTGCGCGGTGAGCATCTTCTCGCGCAGCTCGTCGGCCATCCCTGAATGGACACGGTTGTGGTCGTTGTAGAACTCCCACGCCTGTTCCGCGTCGCCGTTGCGCACCTGCAGCGACGCTTCGGCCTCGGCCGGATCGTGGAACCGCACGACTTCGTCGAGCTCGGGGGCGTTGGTGTCGTGGGCGATCAGGCGCAGCAGTCCGCCGGAGTCGACGGCGGAGAGCTGGTAGGGGTCGCCGATCCAGCGCACGACCGCGCCGTGCTCGTCGGCGATGGTCTGTAGGGCATCGAGATTGAAGTTCGAGGCCATGCCGGCCTCGTCGACGAGGATCATCGTGCCGCGGGTGATGCCGACGTCGACACCGGCGTTGGCCTTGGTGATGAGGCTGTCGATGGTCTGGGCGCGGACCCCGATCTCGTCGCCGAGCACGCGCGCGTTGCTCATCTGCGGGCTCAGCGCGATCACGTTGCGGCCGTCGGCTTCCCATGCCTTGACGACTGCCCGCATCGCGGTGGTCTTGCCGGTTCCGGCGGGCCCGACCGCGACGGCCAGGCGGGCGCCGGAGCTGCAGAAGTGCTCCACGATGCGCCGCTGTCCGGCCTTGAGCCGTCGCGGTGCGCCGCGGCTGACACCGAGCTTGCGGGGCCGCGATTCCTCTTCGACCTCGTCGATTGCCCGGTCGATGGCGGCGCGGGTGAGGATCTCCGCGGTCGCGGCCTGACTGGCGTCCTGGAGGCGTTTGTCGGCGGCCAGCACGGCTTCGCTGGTGTAGCGCACGCTCGTGGCTGCCAGCGGGGAAAAGACGTTCTCGCCGTTGCGGCGAGCCATCGCGGCAGGCACCGCATCAGGGTCGATGGTCAGCTGGGTGCTGTGCTGGTCACGCACCATCGACACGACGTATTCGACGGCAGCACGATGCTCGGCGTCACCGGCGAAGTCGCACACCGCCAGCCGGTCCTCGACCGCTGATCGGATGTGGGTTTCGACCCACGTCGCACGCCGACCCGACACCTTGACGACAACCTCGTTCGCGATCCGCACCGGGTCGTAGGCGACCCGGTCACGGGCCGCGACGGCGTCATCGAGCGAGTCAAGGACGTGGTCCACGGACGCTTCGTTGAGCAGTGCCACGACCTCGTCGGGCGCGGCGGCGGGGTCGACAAGTGTGCTGAGGTCGTAGCGCCGCAAGGTCTGCTCGACCACTGCCATCAGCGTCTCTGAATCGGTATCGAGGGTGCCCTGCCGACCTCCGAGCTCCACACCGACAGCGACAGCGGCGCGGACACGATCGTAGGGCTCTGCGAGCTCGGGCAGGAGGCACCGGCGCACCACATCAGCGGCGAATTGCTCGCCGGTCCGGCCGTCTCCGAGGAACTCCGCGGCCCGCTCGCTCCACTCGCCGATCATCTGCCGCAGCGTCTTCGGCAAGGGCTTTCCCTCGCGGGTATCGAGGGTCGCCTGCTGGGCGATCTTGATCTGCGCGGCCTTGCCCGGGTTCTGCCCGTGGATCTCGCGGTACTGCTTGACCAGCTCCTCGGTCCTGGCCACGATGTCGCCCCGGCGGGAGAACTCCTTGATCATCGCTTCGCTGATCCCGACCACTTCCAGAGTCGGTTCCTTGCCCCGGCCGTGGGAGCGCTCCTCGAACCGCAAACCGAGCTCACGCTTGAGCTTGCCGGTGATCGACGCGTTGTACTGCGAGGACAGCGACACCGTGGCTTGCAGCAGCGCATCGGCCCGCAGCGAAGACCACTTTCCATCCGACCCGAGCACCCGCGAAGACACGACCACGTGAGTGTGGGGGTTCATGTCGCCGGTTCGGTTGTCGAAGTGCATGAACTTGGCGAGCGTCAATCCCTCGGTGTCGATGAGCTGGGTGCCGCCACGTCCGCGGCGGGCCAGCGCGTAGTTGTCCTCCATGCGCCCGAGCACCTCGCGCATCGCTTCCTCGTGCGCACGCCAGATCGCCCGACGCGTGTCGTCGTCGGCCAACCCCCACAGGATCGACACCGACTTCTGGGGCGTAAAGGTGCAGTCCCAGCCGACCACGGCCTGCCGAGCTTTGCGCTTCTCGTCGAACAGGGCCTTCTTGATTTCCTCGACGCCGGGGGGCCGTCCGAGCTCCGCGGTGAGGGCCTCCCGAGCTGATTCAGTGCGTAGATCGATCCACTGCTCGCGGGTCGGCGCGTGGTGCTCGGTAGCGATGAACTCGGCCTTGCGGCGTTCGTAGATCTCGGTGATCGGCGTCTTTCCGCCTTTGAACCGGTAGAACCCGGTGCCGAGTCGACCGGCCGCCAGAGCCTCCTCGGCAGATGCACCGGCTTCGAACTCGCGCAGGAAGATCTTATCGGCGTCGGGATGCAGACCCTCGCCGTAGAGGGCCCGCATCTGGGCTTCTTCGACATCGCCGGAAACGCCCATGATTTCGGCGCCTCGACCGGCCCACACGCCCGGTGGTGCGCCGTGTTCGTTGTAGTAGTCGGTGACGCTCATCCGCCCACGTTCACGGTCAGCAGTGGCTACTTGACGTGTCAAATATTCGTAGCCATCACCTCCGTGAAGCGGATGGATGGTCATCACCATGTGACCACCGTAGCCGCAGGCCAAATCGGACAGCAACCCAAAGTTCACAATGGTGGAAGAGGTGTGTAGGAGATTGGGTGCCCGCGGGGGCAGTGGCCGGCGGGCGGGCCGGGTAGGTGGGGGGACGGCACGGGAAGGGGCCGGGCAGGTACCTGGCTGGCACGTGACGGCACGGCTGGGGGTCGGACGGGTTCGAGCGACGGCGGGGCCGAACGTGCGCCACGCTCGCGCTGGGGCTTGCTTAGGTCGGTTACCGTTGATGGCGAACACCTCGCGCGCAGATGGGACAGGCGCCGGGAACCGCTAGGCGACTGAGAGGATTCGGGGACATGGCAGGCAGCAAGACACCGGCGGCGGGCGGGGCGGTCGCGGCGCGCAAGCTGGCGCGTGAGCGCATCGCGGCCACGCAGGAAGAACGGCGCAAGCGCGACGAACAGAACACCCAGGATCTCGCGGCGTTCTTCGTCTCGGCGAGCAAGGTCGACGACGCGGCGGCCAAGCGCGACGCGGCGATCGCGGCGGCAAATGCGGGCTTCGCTTCGGCGGAGTCGACGGCGATCGGCGAGCAGGCGGCAGCGCTCGCGCGCATCAAGGACCGGGGCGCGACCCAGAGCGAGATAGCCGACCTGACAGGGCTGTCGGTCGACCGGGTCGGTCGCCTGCTCAAGGCTGCTGCGGCGGGCGCGCGGGTCGCCGACGGCAAGCAGTCGGCCAGCAAGCCGAAGCCTGAACCGGTCGTGGCGGCCGATCCGGCACCGGCTGAGTCGGCACCGGCCGACACCGCAGCGGCCGACGCGGCGGCCAGCGGCGGTGATGGCTCGGGGTCGGCCGGGGAAACGCTAGGCGCGGGTGCTGCGGTGCCTGCGTCGGCGTCCTGAGCCATGGCGCGCCGAACCGTCGGCGACGACGGTCGGCCGCGCAACGCTCCGCTTCCGCTCAAGGTCGACGACGTCGGCGAGATCGCGCGGTTTGAGCGCAAGGTAGTGCGAGGTCCCGCGCCGGGCGACTGCTGGGTTTGGACGGGTGCGATCGGTGACGACGGCTACGGGCGGTTCGCCATCATGCGCGGCGGCCGTGAACGGGTCGTGAGGTCGGCGCGCTACGCGGTGGCGCTATACGTCGGGCCGGTACCGGCGGACCTGTACGCCCTTCACGACTTGTGCGACAACCCGGCGTGTGTCCGGGCGGCGACCGTGGGCGGTCATCGGCCGCATGTCGTGCTGGGCACACAGCAAGAGAACATCGCGGCGATGACAGGCAAGGGGCGCGGGCACGGCGGGCGGCCGGTGTGGGCACACGACGGGCTCACCCGCGCCGAACGGGTCGCGCGGTCGCTGGCGCTGCGCGAGGCGGTGCGCGGCGGCTGGGACGCGGACGCGGTCCACGCGGCGTTGCTGCCTCCGCGCCCGTCACTTTTCAGCGCGCCGGAGGACTGGGCGACATGATCGCGGCCGCGTCGCCGACGCGGCGCACAATCGGGAGGGGTGGGCAATGCTGACTGTGGTCGGCCTGATCGTGTTCGGGGTCTCGCTGGTGGCCCTGGCCGGGCTGCTCGGGGCGTGGGTGTGGCTGTCGAGTGGTCGCGTGCTGCGGGTGCTGGGCCTGGTGCTCATCGCGAGCAACCTGTATCGGCTCCTAGTCGCGGTGGTCTTCCCGTGGGTGCTGGGGTCGGCGCTGCGGTGGCTGGCCGTGGGCGCGCTGCTGTGGCTGGTCGGGCACTGGGTCTACCTTGTGCGGCACCGGCGCGCGCGGTCGGTGGCGGCGGCGCACGTCTTCTCGCTGCCGGGGCTGCGGGCGCTGGTGCCTGCGCCCGCGCCGTCCGGCGAACCGCTAGGCGGTCCGGCCGGGAGCTAGGCGCATTGGCACGCGCCATCGCGTAGCCATCCGCACGCGGGGCACGGGATCGGGAGTGCGACCGGCTCGCCGGTCATGAGCCACTGATTCGGTGCGCGGCCGGGGGTGCGGATCGTGGGCGGGGTCGCGGCGTCGACGTTGACGACTCGGTGAGTCTCGCCGCGTCGGCGGGCGGCGGCGGCAAGGTGGTCTAGGTCGGTGATCGGGGTCGGGATCGGCGGCGGGGCGTCGGTGCTCATGGGCTCGACCTCTCGGGGCGGGTGGTGGTGAGGTGCCCTGTATCGGTCGCGGGATCGGCCGCGCCGTCCATCCCTCGAGCGTAAGCGTGGATGGACGGCGCGGCCGGTACTGCGGCATTGTGCGGGGGCCTCGGCATCGGCCGGGCCGGGTCGTGTCAGCTGGCGCGGCGGGTCGCGGTGCTGGCCGTGGTCGGCGACCGGATGAGGTCGGCCGCGTAGACGGTTCGTTCGGAACTCGATCCGTGATCGTCGTCGAACTCGACGACGTAGAGGCGGCGGCCGGGCGTGCTCGGCTCGGTGGTGGCGTATGCCTCGTCGCGCACGGTGCCCGGCTGGATGAACAGCGGCGCGCCGACGGCCAGCGGGCTCGCGCAGATCCACAGCACTCGGGCACCGGGTGCATAGGTTCCGTCGGCGGGCTGGGCGGGATCGTCGGCGGTGTCGGTGAGCAGCACCATGGCGGCGGCGGTGGCGGCCTGCCAGCGTGCCAAGGCCAGTTCCTCGGTGTGGGCGTCGGGGTCGTCGACGGCTCGGCGGTAGGACTCGGCGGCGGCGCTGAGTTCGGTGGCGACGTGGCGGCGGGTGGCGGCGGTGATCATCGGCGGGCTCCTGCGTCGTGAGCGAGTTCGGGTGCGCGGGCCGGGGTCAATGCCCGGCGCGCGGCGGCGAGTAGCCGTGCAGGCACGCTGGGGGCCGCTGCGGCGGGCGTGTAGCGGGGTCGGGTGGCGGGGAGTTCCGCGGTGTCGGCAACCAGTGCCAGCGCGCGCGAGAGCGGGATTCGCGCGGGCTGGTCGGTGCCGTAGGTTCCGGCCAGGGCTCCGGCCGCCGGGCCCAACACGATCGGAGTTCTAACCGTGATCGGGTAGGCCGCGTTCCAGTCGATCGCGTCGGTGTCGGTGCGCGGGACGGCAAACCAATACCGATGTCCGATCGCGTCGGCGACGGCGTCGTATCCGGCGGCGGTGACCTCGCGGGCAGTCAGTACGCCGTGTACGCCGAACACCACGGGCCCGGCGGCGTCGTGGCCGTCGGCGAGTGAGCCGAACGGGCGGGTGACCTTCTCGACGGCGGCGACCGGGGGGCCGTCGGCCCATCGCACCGTGACCCAGTTGTGCCACTCGCCGCGACCGGGTCGCACGACGAACCGCGAGCGGGGCCAGGTGCGGGCCAGCTCGGCGCGCACGCGGCGGGCGACGGCGGCGGCGGGGAGAACTCGCGTCGTTGCCATCACGCGGCGCCGGTGAGGTAGGTGGGCGCGAGCGCGTCGGTGGCGCTGAGCGCGGCCGCGACGTAGCCGGGGTCGATTTCCTCGGCGGCGGCGAGCAGTCGCCGGGCGCGGTCGTGATCGCCTGCGGCGGCGGCTTTTCCGGCGGCGGTGAGGCGGGCCTGTGCCAGCGCGACGCGGAACCGGGCGGCGGTCTGGCGCTCGGCGCGAGGTCGGGTGAGTAGCTCGGGATGCTTGGTGAGGTAGGCGCGGACCTCGGCGGCGACGACTTCGCCACCGTGCTCGGCCGCGACGGTCTGCAAGTGCTGGCGGGTGACGTAGCGGGCCGCGTCGTCGACTCCGAACATGTAGGGGCCGCCGTAGTAGGCGGCGGCGTAGTCCTGGGCGGCGCAAGCGATCATGGCGCGGGTGCGGTCGGTGAACATCTCGGGGCTCTCCTTCGGCGGTCCTGGCGATGGTGGGAGGGCAAGCGAGCGCAGCTCGTGCGGCAGGTCCTCGGGGGCCGGGAGCGGGCCGGGCATGTAGGCAATGCCCGACCCGCTCGGTTGGCCGGTCGGGGTGCTACAGGGCGGCGAGCCAGTGAGCGTGACCGGTGCGGGTCCATCCGCGTGCCTCGCGCTCGGCCTGCGCGGTGAGCGCGGGCAGTCCGAGCTGTCGGCCTTCGGCGGCGACGCTGACCAGATATTCGGCCCGTTCGACGCAGAGCGCCCCGACCTCGGCGGCGTGCTCTGCGATGTCCTGCCCGTCGCGGCGGGCGGGCAGCTCGGCGGCGGCCGGGGCGATGTACTCGCCCTCGTCGGCCTGGTGGACCAACACCATGTTTCGGGCGGCGGCGGCCCACTGCTCGGCAAGGGTGCGGGTCTCGGCGCTGACCCAATCGGCCCGGCGGGCCCGGCGGGCCATCGCCTCGGCGTAGCGCACGGCCAGCGCGAGCACGTCGCCGAGGTTGTCGGCCTCGCCCTGCACCGCCCAGCGGCCCAGCGCTGCCCACGGGTCGCGGTCGGCGCGGTAGTGGGCGAACGAGAATCCCTCGGCGGTGAGGTTGAGCACGTAGAGGTGATCGATTTCGCTGGGGATGTCGTCGAGTTCGGCGGCGGTCATCTCCTCGGCCGCGACCACCGGGGGGCCGCCTTGGGCCGTGGTCTCGGCGAACTCGCGCCACGCCCCGACCGTGAGCGCGTGCCCGGTCAGGTGCAGGCGGAGCAGGAACTGGCCGATGCGGGGCACCTGGTATTCCGGCGAACCCTCGAACAGGTAGAAGCCTGCGACGGTGTCGCCGACGGTGATGCGAGTGACGGATCGTGCAGCCATGTGGCTTGCCTCCTCGGTGATGTGGGCGGATTGTCCGACCCACAACCCAATAGTACCCCAAGTTCCCCAAGTTCCCCGACTTTTGGATGTGACCCACAGCACATTTCCGGGCTCTGGGCGCCGGCTGTTCCGAGGGCGATTCGCCGGCTGACCCCGGTCGGTCGCGGAGCTTCGGCCGTCCGCCCGTGGTGGCGGCTCAGTGCTCCGTATGCGGCCTGTCGGCTGCGAGTCGCGCCAATCGCTGGCGCTGATAGCCGATCGCGACACCGGCCAACGGGGCGACGGCGTGCGGCCACGCCGCGCGGGCGGCCTCGGCGTAGTCACGCCCACCCAGTACGACCACCGGCCGCGCCAGCAGTCCGGCGGCGTCGGCCTGGGCCCGGATGAGGTCGGCGACCAGATCGCGGCAACCGGTCATCCGGGCGTCGTAGGGTGCCAGCTCGTCGGCCAGCTCGACCAGTCCATGCCGGGCGGAAATGATGCGGATGTCGGCATCGGCGGCGATGTGGCGGGCGGCCGATAGGCACTCGGTGAAGTAGGGGCCGGTGTAGAGCTCGGCGGCCGGGGCCGGGGTGTCGAGCTTGCGAGCTCCGCACGCGACCAGCACCAGCGGGCGGCCGGGGTCGGTGTCCAGATCGGCCGGGGTACCGGCCTGGGTGGTCGCGGCCCTCCACGCGGCGGCCAGACTGCCGGTGTCCTCGCCGACTCCGACCGGCTCGACGTCGTCGGCGCGGTTGTAGATGGTGACCGCCCATTCGCGAATGTCTGAGCGCGCGACCGGTAGCGAGTAGTCCTCGGTTGTGACGAGTGCGTAGCGGTCCGGGCCTAGGTCGACCTCGAGGGCGACGCAGGGCCCGCCGGTGCCGATGACGCGGGCGCGGTGACCGGCGGCGGCGAGCTGGGCCACTTCCGGGGCCAGCGTCGGCAGGTAGGCGCTGCGTCGGTCGGTGGCGTTGGTGAGCATTGGGGGCCTTTCTCGGCGGTTGCCCTCGGCGGCCGGGGTGGGCCCCGACCGCCGGGGCAAGGTGGGTGGCTAGAGGTGGCCCAGCAAGGCGGCCGGGGTGTCGCGCAGCTGCTCACCGGCGGCGATCTTGCTGAGTGTTTCCAGCCGATAGGCGGCCGCGTGCCACCGCTCGGCGGCCTCGGTGCGGTCGGCGTCGGCGCGCCGTACCTCCTCGGCTGCGGTCTCCATCCCGGCGCGTGCGGCAGCACGGGCGGCGGCCGCCCAGAGCGCGGCCAGGTCGTCGCGGGCGGCGAAGTCCGCCAGCATCGCGACGACGACGTGTCGGCCGCGACGGTTGGTCGCTGTCGGCGCGGATTCCGGGATGCCGTAGTCCCCGATTCGGTACACCGCTACTCGGCCCGGTGACTGTGCGAGCGTCTCGGCCGTGATCGTCCACCCTCCGACCAGCTGCACGCCGTTGACGGTCAGGCGCTCGCGCTGGTCGCCGACCCACTTCCCGCCCTCGGTGCCGTAGGTGTAGGCGAACGTTTCGGGGGCGGTGATGTGCAGCGGCGAGCCGACCGCCACGGACAGCGCGCCGGTGATGCGCGGCCCGCGTAGGCGATAGACGACGGTTCCGGCGTCGTCGGGTGCGCTGATGGTGGCCGTGACCTCGCCGACCTCGGCGATGTCGAATACTCGTGTGGTCGCGTTGGCCTCGGCGGTGGTGGTGCTCGGTTCGGACATCGGTCGTCTCCTTCGGGGTGAGGTCGACGGGCCGGGCAGGTAGGCACTGCCCGGCCCGTCGGACTGGTCAGAATTCGCCGGTCAGCAGCCGGTAGGGGTCGCGCGGGCCGTTGGGGTCGGAGATGCGGGCCAACAGAGCGGCGCGGGATCGGGCTTCGCTGATGGCGCGGCGTAGATCGGCCTGCTGTGTCGCCAGATCGTCGATGCGGGCCTGTGCCCTCTCCAGCTCGACGGCGGCGCGGCGCGCGGCCGCGAACCTGTGCAACTGCGGCAGGTCGTCGCGGGCGGCGAAATCGGCCAGTACCACGCGCAGCACGCGCAGCGTGCGCGTGGTCGTCACGTGGGACGCGGGTTCGTCACGGCCGGACTGCTTTTCGATGCGGCGCACCTTCGCCCATCCGCGTTCCGGGGCCAATGCCTCGTTCATGCGGTCGAAGCGGAATTCGCTTTGGCGGCCGACCAGTTGCACGCCGTTGACGGTGAGGCGCTCGTGCCACAGGGCGGCGTCGGTGCGTTCGTGCAGGCCGTAGCCGATGCCGTAGCCGAATTCGACCCAGGACGGGCCGGGGGTCCTCAGCGGCAGGGCGACAGTGACGCTGAGCGCGCCGCTGATGCGACGGCCGGTGAGCCGGTAGATCACGGCGCCGGTCTGCCCGTCGCGGCTGATCGTGGCGCTGACCTCGCCGACTCTGGCGATGTCGAACACGCGGGAGGTCTCGGCGGGGGTTTCCGCGGCGAGCTGCGCGGTGTTGCTGGTCATGGTGGGTGGTCCTTTCCGGGGTGCTGGGTGGCCCGTGGCGGGCCGGGGAGCGGGCCGGGCAGGTAGGCACTGCCCGGCCCGCTGATCGGTCAGAAGCGGGGTTCGTTGTGCCCGCATTCGTGGCACACCAACATCGGGGCGTCGCCGGAGCGGGCAAAGGTGACGATGCTCATTTCGCGTTCACAGCAACGCTGTTCGCGCAGCTTCGGCGGCGGGGCGTCGCTCTCGGCGGCGGTGATCGTCGCGCGGGCCGACAGTGCGCCGTCTCCGTCGCGGATGACGAAACCGACGCTGTGCGGCTCACTCCATCGCACGGCGAGCGTCGATCGGTCCTCGATCCCGTGCCGCACGTAGCCCCGCAGCCACTCGGTGAGTTCGTCGTACTTGCCGGTGATCGAGAAGTACTCGACATCGCGGTATTCGCCTTCGCCGTCGCCGAACTTGGCGTCGATGAACCGCAGCGTCCAGACCAGCCACGGGCCGCTGGCGGGCAGTTCCTCGGGGGCGGCCGGTTCGGTGGTGGTGGGTGTCATCTGGGTAGTCCTTCCGTGACGGGGGCGGCCTCTCCGCCCCACAACCAATATACCCCAAGTTCCCCAAGTTCCCCATTTGACGATAGGTGAACTGGGTCACATCTGATAGGCGGGGGTCGGACCCTCGTGTCGATCCGGCCCCCGCCTGGGTCCGTCAGCGCTCGACGCGCTGCCCGTCGTGGAACTCGACGACGTTGCCGTGTCGGTCGGCAACGGCGGTGATGCGGTGATAGGGCAGCGTCGCGCTCGCGCCGTCGTGCTTGTCGAGCGTCACCGACTTCTTATTGACGCGAGTTACCTTGTACGGCAACCACTTCCGTCCGCTGATGCGCACATAGTCACCATTGCGCACCTTGTCGGGTCCGAAGATGAGCACTCCGGCGGCCTCGGCGGCGGTGATGCGGTCGCGCCAGTAGTCGAACTGGCCGACCACCTGTTCCAGCGCGGCCGCCAGTGCGGCCCGGTCCTCGCCGTCGGCGGGCGGTACCGGGTCCATGAGGCGGCGGCCGTGGAGAATGCCGTGGTCCAGGGTCGCGCCGTCGAGCAGCCGTTCCAGGCGGGCGCGCTCGGCGGTCAGGCGCTCGATGCGGCGCAGCGTCACGCCGATGTCCTCGTGTGCGCCTTGGTCGGCGGCGGCCTCGGCGGCGACGCGGTGCGCCTCGGTGGCCGCGCGGTGGGCCATGACGGCGGCCTCGGCGGCCTTGCTGAACGTGGTGATGCGGCGGCGGTGCCCGGCCTCGCTGTGGTGGCCGATCATCACCGGCTGACCCAGCGGCGGCAGGGCCTCGCGGGCGGCGGCCTCGGCGGCGTCGGCGGCCTCGGCCTTGGCGTCGGCGGCGGCGGCCTGGCTGGCGCGCTTGGCGGCAATCGCGGCGGATCGGGCGGCACGGTCGGCCTCGACCTCGGCGGCCGGGCGCGGCGTGTCATCGATTCGCACGCTCGCCTCGTATCCGGCGGCGCGCAGCGTGGCGGCGGTGCGGTCGATCAGCTTGCGGGGGGCCTGCTTGTCGCGGGTGCCGCGAATGATCCACGCGCCGGTGCGCCCGTTGAACTTCCACCGGCGCCCGGTCTGGAGTTCGGACAGCAGCGTGGCCACCCCGTCGCCTTTGGTGGTGCCGGTCAACTGGGTGCCCTGGGCGTGGGTGTGGGAAATGGTCAGTTCGGACATGGTCCGGTCTCCTCGTGTCGTCCTTCGGGGGGGACCAGTGGGGCCGGGCAGGTAGGCACTGCCCGGCCCCACCGGGGGTTTTCAGGCCAGGTGTGCGGCCACGAATCGCGCGGCTCGCAGATCGCGGTCGATCTGCTCGGCGAACCGCTGCACGGTCTTGATGTCGACGTCGTGCAGCTGGTCGGCGCGGATCGCGGCGGCGCGCTGGGTCGGCTCGAGCGCGGCGATGCCGCGCAGGTGCTCGCTCCACTCGGCGGCGGCCGCGAAGTGCTTTTCGCCGTCGGTGACCAGGCACACGCCTGCCGTGCGGTCGCCGACGGTCCACGTCTGGTGGTCGTGGAAGTCGGCGCATTCCAGCGGCGCGGTGAAGCGAGCGGGGCGGTCGAAGCGGTAGCGCTGCGGGCAGCGGGTTTCGTAGGTGGCCTGGTCCATCGGGGTTCCTCTCGGGCTGGGGCGGCTTGTCCGCCCTACAACTCCCAATATACCCCAAGTTCCCCAACTTCCCCATCTGCCTAGTTGTGAGCCCGGTCACACTTGCGGGCGCTGGTCGCTGCCCTTGACCTGGGGAGAGGGTGAGGGCCGGGCGGTGCCTACCTGCCCGGCCCTCGGCCGAATCGTGGGGGCCGGGGGCCGCCGGCTAGTTCTGGGCGCTGCTCGCCGGCTGGCCCAGGGCGGCCTGGATGTCGTCGCCGTACTGCGCCAGCTCGTCCAGGATGGCGGCAGCGTAGAGCCCTGCGGCCGGGTGGTGATCGCCCTTGTCGGGGTTGGCGTCGAACACGATTCCGTCATAGACGGGGCCGTCGTTGACGTTGACGCGCATTCGGCCCGTGCGGGGGCTCGTGGCGATGTCGACGACGGTCGCGCCGTCCTCGCCGGTGTAGACGGTGATTTCGGGCGCGTGCTCGCTCGTCGGATCGCTCATCGCTGATCCCGCTTGCGGCCGCCGAACAGCACACCGGCCCGGGATCGGGTCACGGTCCACAGGTCGAAATGCTCGTGTCCGGTCGCGGTCGCGTGGTCGTGCTCGTAGCTGACATCCTCGTCTCGGGTGAATGTCGGCGACCGGTAATCGCAACTGCGGCACGAGTATCGGCGAGTTTCGGCGTGATAGTCGATGCCTTCGGGTGCGGTCGGCAACGGCGACGCGGGCGCGCTCGCGGCGACCTGCGCCAGGATCGCGCGTGCCTGCTCGAGGTCGTCGACGACTTCGCTGTCTCGGTAGCTGTCGAGGTAGGACAGCGCGCGCCATAGGGCGGCGGCCGCGTCGTGCTGGGGCGGTGCCGGGGGCGCGGCGAACGGTTCGCCTCCGGCCAGCATTTCGCGGTACTGCTCCTCGGTCGGCAAGTCGGTGGCGTAGACGCGGATCGCCTCGAACACCGTGACGTCGCGGTTGTTGACGGCTTCGGCGAGATGCGCCAGGTGCACGCTGGTGAGCGTGAATCCGGCCAGGCGGCACAGTGCGGGGTACGGGATGGTCAGATCGCGGCCGGTGATGCGGGCCAGCTCGGCGGCGGGGTGGTTGGTGTTCATGGTCGGTGTCGGCCTTTCTTCGGGGTGGTCGGTCAGGACAGATGGCGCACGAGGGCGCGCACGGCGGCCAGCTGCGGCCGGTGCTCGCCTGCGTGCGGCCACGTCTCGGGGGTCTCGGTGCTCAGGTCGTCGAGCAGTCGCCGGGCGTCGCGGCGCGCGGCCGCGCGATCACGCGGGCGAAAATCGTGCTCCCACACCAGCAATCCGGGGTGGTCGTCGGTCGACCAGGCATCGGCGATCACACGGGCCTCGTACGGGCTCAGCTCGTGGGCGGGGCCGTCGTGCTCCTCGGCGGTCAGCACACGCCACCCGATCGCGGTGGGCGCGTCGACGTAAAACGTGGTCTCGGCGTCGGGGTCGGTGTCGGTGGCCGCGTCGGTGACGGTCCACGTGGTCCCGTCCGGGTCGGCGAGCGTGCGAAACAGCGTTTCGGCCAGACCGACGGCGGCGACGTCGGGGCCACCGATCACCACCTCGGTGGTCAGGCGGATTGTGCGGGGCATCGCGTGTCCTCTGGGAAGGCGGTGCCCGGCCGGATCGGGCCGGGCACCGGATCGGGTTGGGGCTAGAGCCACTCGCGGAGCTCGTCGGGAACTTCTGCCGATGCGGGTTCCGCGGGCGACTCCTCGGCCGGTTCCGCGGGGGCGATGATCTCGAACAGCAGCGCGCTCGCGTTGTCGGCATCGCGCCCGGCGGCGCGTACCGCCCAGCGGGTGAGCCAGATAGCCGCGCGCTGCGGATTCGGCGCGGTGGTCATCGCGTGGTGAATCGCGCGCGCCGAGAGCACTTCGTGCACACCGTCGGTGGTCAGCAGCACCCGCACCGGTCGCAACGCGGCGCGGCCGTGCCAGTGCCATTCGGCGCGCTGGCGACCCTCGCCGGGATTGGCCAGCGACCGGGTGATGACGTTCGGCCGCCCGATGCGTGCCATGTTGTGATCCTCGGTCAGCTGGATCAACCGGCCCTCCGCCAGCTCGACCCACACCCGGCAGTCACCGAGCCATGCGGCGGCGATCGCGGCATCCTCGCGGTTGATCGTGACCACGGCGACGGTCGCGTCGGGGCGGTAGCCGTAGCCGGGCCCGTCGGCGAAACCGGCGAACGCGTTTCCGGCCTCGGCGTGGGCGGTGGCGGTGTACAGCGGCAGTACGGCGGCCGCCATCGTCAACAGCTCATCCGGGCAGTCTCCGAAGTCGGCGGCCTCGCCGAGTGCGCACACCGCCTCGACGGCGGCGCGGGCGATGTATTCCGAGCCCTTCGCCGATCCGACACCGTCGGCGATCGCAGCAACGAGGTAGTGGGAGTTCACGGCGGCGCGGGTTCGGAATGTGGCCGCGTCCTGCTGCACGGTGCGGCCGCCGATCTCCTCGGCGTGGCCTGATCGCGCGATCGGGGAAGTCCATGCGTAGTTGGCGAACATTTGGGTGGTCCTCTCTGGGGGTTGGTCGGCCCGTGGCGGGCCGGGGGAGAGGGCCGGGCAGGTAGGCACTGCCCGGCCCTACGGGGGAGGCTCAGACGGTCACCAGGTGAGCCGGTAGCGGCCGGGGGCCTCGGCGTCGCTGATGTGGGCGGTGTCGGGCAACCGGAACGGGGCCGATGCGGCGTCGAGAGCCTCGAAGGCGACATAGCCCCAGGTCTCGACATCGCCGACGGTGTCGGCGGTGCCGGGCGCCTCGGCGATCACCGTGCGGGGCGCCGGGGAGTGCGCGGTACCGGTGCGCAGCAGCGCGACGTACCGCCCGTAGGCGTCGCCGCTGTGCCAGTCGGGGGCGTGCTGGTTCTCGGCCTTCTCGGTGAACGTCTCGATCACCTTGGCGACGATCGCGGCGGCCAGTTCGGGCGCGTCGGGGTCGGTGGCCAGCGCGGCGGGGGGAGTAGGCATTTCGTACCTCCTGGGTGTCGGGGCGGTCTCTCCGCCCTCACGTTCCAAAGTACCCCAAGTTCCCCAACTTCCCCAATCGTACAGATGTGAACTGAGCCACATTCCGGTTGATCGCGGGAGCGTCTGACCGGGGCCGGGGGAGCGGGGCCGGGTAGGTAGGCACTGCCCGGCCGGGCAGGAGGCTCAGACGGTCACCAGGTGAGCCGGTAGCGGCCGGGGGCCTCTTCGGTGATCGCGCAGAAAACGGGCAACTCGTGTTCGACGGCGACGGCGTCGAGTACCTCGGAGATCATGAATCCCCAGGTAGCGACGTTCGCGGGGGTGTGCTTGTCCGTCTCCGCAATCTCGGCGACCACGGTGCGGGCTGCGGGCGAGTGTGCGGTGCCGGTGCGCAGCAAGGCCGCCAACAGCGTGGCGTCGTCGGGGTGGCGCCACTCCTCGGCGCGGGCTTCCTCCTTGTCGGCGTGGGCGGCGAACTGCGCGACCACCTCGGCGGCAATCCGTTCCTCGATGGGCGACGGGGTCGCCAATGCCGTGTAAATGGTGGTCATGGCCTCGGCGGCGGCGGCCATGCGGCGGGCGTAGTCGACCACCTCGAGCACGGTCAACTGATCGCCGTGGGCTCGGCGCTGGAGCGCGACGAGCGACTCGGTAGCGCGCTCGAGCCAGTAATGCGCCTGGCGCTGCAAGCGCTTGCGCTCGGCGGCGTCCGCGCCGAGCGTGGCCTGTGCGGTCTCGTAGGCGGCCGCCATGCGGCGCGCGCAATCGAGGTGATCGCCGACCGTGCGGAATCCGTCGGTGACATAAACGCTGGTCGTGGAGTCGACGCGGACGAACGACATTTTCGTCTCTCTCTCGTTTTCGGGAGCGGGGTTCATGGGTGCTGGGCGGGCCCAGCGAGCGGGCCGGGGAGCGGGGCCGGGCAGGTAGGCACTGCCCGGCCCCGCGATCGAACGGGGCCGGTCGGCGGCTAGCCAGCGGCCTTGATCTCGCGCATGCCCTCGGCCAGGTGCCACAACGCGCGGTTGAGCTTCACGTCGGTGGTCACCGAGTTGACCGGGCGGGTACGGGTCCGGGTGTCGGTGCGGGTGCGTCCACGCAGACCACCGCGAATGACGTTCTCCTGCACGACGTTGAAGGTCGACCACAGATCGGTTCCGCTGTCCTCGCGGCGGCGGGCGTCGAGCAGGGCGCGGGCCGGAATCGGGGCGTAGTTGGCCGGGTCCTCGGCCGGGTCACCCCACCGGGCCATCCGCGCCGACTCGGCGAACAGGGCCCGCTCAGCGGGTGCCATCTGCAACGCCTTCATCTCGTCGCGGCTGTGCTCGACCAATTCGAACTGGTCGAGCACGGTGTACGCGCCTTCGATCACGTCGGCAACCACGTTGCCGGAGTGGCGCACGCGCACGTCTTCGACGATGTCGCCGACCACCATCCCGTTGGTGCACACGAACCGCAGCATCCCGGCCAGCATCTGGTAGGCGCTGGTGCCGTTGTGGCTGTTCAGCAACACGATTTCGTTCGCCTCGGCCTTCGCGACGGTGTTCGCGTGGCGCAGGCGAATCAAGTGCTTGGTGAACTCGCGGTGTCCCTCGTCGCGGGTCTTGGTCTGCGCGACCGCGAAGGGGCGGAAGCCCTCGCCCTCGAGGCGGCGCAGCACCTCGATGGTCGGGATGTGGGCGTATCGGTGCGAGCGCGACTCGTGGGCCTCGGTGGTGAAGATGCTCGGCGCGTGGCGGCGCATCTCCGCATCGGTGAGCGGCCGATTCTGGCGGTAGGTGGCGGCGCTGGCTCCGAAGCGGGTTGCGAGAGCGGACATTCGGTCCTCCTAGGTAGTGGGGCGGCCTCTCCGCCCCTCTGCACACCAATATACCCCAAGTTCCCCAACTTCCCCAGATGGTGAAATGTGAACTGGGTCACATTCCGGCTGATGGCGGCTACAGGGTTGCGCCGGCTCTGGCGGGGGCCGCTGGGCCGGCGGCGGGGGAGCGGGGCCGCGTTCGCTCACCACAAGCCCATTTGTGCTGTGGCCTCGGCTGTTTCGCCCTCTGGCGGAGCCTGATCCTGTAGGGCGTCCAGGTCGACGGGGTCGGCCGTGGATACGATCCCGGCGGCGTCCTCGGCCGCGCGCTAGGCGGCCCGGGCGGTATCTTCGGCCGCGCGCTTGGCCTCGCGTCGGCGGCGACACGGCTCCGCCCACCGGCACACCACCAAGTAGCGGTGCAGCTCGTTGCCGTGGCTGCCGCGTTCGCGCCACGCCTCGCGGTCGGCCAGGAAGGCGGGCATGTAGTCGCGGGTGCCTTTCCGGCCGCAGGAGAAGCACCAGAAACACCAGTACGACGGGTCGTAGAAACTGTTCTTTCCCTCGCCGGGCCGTCGTCGTGCCCGGCGTTCGCCGGTGCGGTGTAGCGGTGATCCGTTCATGATGGGTGGCCCTTTCCGGTGCGATGGGTTCAGCGCGCGATGCCGCGTACGACAGCGGGGCCGGGTGCCGTGGTGGCACCCGGCCCCGCCGGGCGGGCTACTTCTTCGCTGCGGCCTTCTTGGCGGCCTTCGCGGCGGCCTGGGCCTCGGCGGCCTCGGCGGCGACCGCGTCGACGTCGGCCGTGCCGAGTGCAACCGCCTCGATCGGCGCGGGCGTGTATCCCCACTCCGTCAGCAGCGCGAGGTAATCGGCGATGAGACCTCGGCGGCGCTCGGGGTTTGCTCCGGCGCTCATCGTCCCCCCGCGCCAGTAGTGCGGCGTGCCCTCGTTGGGCTGCATCCGGGCTTCGACGGCACCGATCGCCATTGCGACCGTGACCACTTGAGCCCGGTCACGGGCTCGGTCGGCGGCGGCCTTGCCGCGCGGCTTCTCGGCCGCCAGCGCGTACCCCTTGGGCCCGGCCAGCTGCTGAGCGAGCGGTGCGGCGGCGTTCTCGCTGATGATGCCCGGCGACTCGGCGATCACCCGCACCGCCCACAGCAGCGCCCCGGCGGGCAGCGTCGGACCGGTCACGTTCTCGCGCACCCAATCCCGGCGGACCACGGTCGCGGCGCGGGCGAGCCCGTTGCACAACCCTGAGCGGCGCGACGCGGCGGCCTTGGCTGCCTTCTCGGCCGCGATCGTCTCGGCGTCCTTGTCCGAGCCTCGGCCCGCGACCGACCGCAAGTCTTCGGCCTCGGCATCGCGGCAGTAGTACTCGGGCGTCCGGACGGTTTCGACCTGCACGGCGGCGGCGTGGTGCTTGCCGCGCCGGGGAACGGCGTGCGGGTCGTTGCTGGTGCGCCAATCCACCGCCCATTCGTCGAGTACCTCGCCGGTGGCGGCCAGCGTCACCCGCTCGCGGTCGCGGAAGTACACCGACCAGTGCGCCGGGTTCTTGATGTCGGCGGCGGTCACCTCGGACCGCTCGGAACCGCGCAGCAGGTGAAGCGGGGTCAAACGGTGATAGTCGGTGTAGAACACGTCTTCGTCGAGCAGCTCGAAACCGCGCGCCTGGTGCTCGGCGAGCAGTCCGGCGCGGGCCGTTTCGGCCTCGTGGTCGGCGCGGACCTGCGCCAGCGTATGCGCGAAGCTGCCGCGCCCGGCGGCCGCGACCAACCGCGCCGTGGCACCCTCGTCCTCGGCGAACTCGGCGGCGGCCGCCGCCTCGGTCAGCGACATCTGTCCCTCACCGACCAGCCGCGCGGCCGCCGTCGACTTCGACAGAGCGCGAACGGCTTTCACATCCTCGATATCGACGGCGAGACGCTTGGCCGCCTTCGTCGGTGCCAAACCCAGATCCAACACGTCTTGAATGGCCTTCGCCTCGTCGGCGGCGGTCATCTCGTGGCGCAGCTTGTTGGCGCGGAACTGGTGGCTGATCCGGTCCAACTCGCTGATGTCGACGGCAACGACGCGCACCGGCACCGTGCGCCCGGCCTCGCGGGCGGCCAGCGTGCGGAGCTGCCCGTCGAGCACCTGCAACGCGCCGTCACTGCTGCGCCGGGCGACCGTGATCGTCTGCTCGACACCGTTTTCGGCGATGTCGGCGACGAACGCGGGCCAATCGGCGATGGTGAGCGCGGCGGCTTCCTTGACCTCGCGAACGTTGTCGCCGATGTCCAGCGTGTTCGGGTCGACATCATCGATGAATTCCCGCATGGTCGGCGCGGCCTCGGCGGCGGGCTGGGCGGCGGCCGGTGTGGTCGTGGTGGTGGTCATAAATCGGTCCTCTCCTGTACGGTGTTGGGGTTTGGAGGGACCATGCGGGTAGGCACCGCATGGTCCCTCTTTTCGTGCCTGGGCTTGCGTGCGCGACCGGCGGGCCGCGCGCTCGGCGGGCGGAGCGGCTCACTCGTCGTCGGGGTGGGTGATCGTGATGACGGGCGCGCCCTGGTCGTCGGGGCCCACATGGGCGGTGAGGGTGAGCCGGTCGGGCTCCTCGGCCGCATCGGCGCGCTCGATGGCGAATTCGCCTCGGTAGGCGGCTTCGGGCCAGTCGCGCATGGCTTCGCGGGCCGCGACCAGTACCGCCGTGGTGCGGGCGGCGTAGTCGTCGCCTTCGCCGTTGTAGGCGACCGACTCGGTCCACGCGCGGTAGCTCAGCGCTGTCGGGTGCGGCAGTTGCTCGGCCTGGGCGGCGGCGGTGACATCGACCAGCCAGCCGTCACGGATGGCGGCGGCGCGGGTGAATCCGTAGATCACTGCGGCGTTCTCGAACATCTCGAATCTCCTTGTGTTGGTGGCGATTCCGGTTCGGGCCGGGCAGGTAGGCACTGCCCGGCCCTACTGCGGTCAGCGGGCGTCGGTGGCGAAGCGGGTTTCGATGGCGCGCAGGGCCTCGGCGACCAGCTCGGCGGCGCGGCGCATTTCCTCGGCGCGCGCGATCGCGATTCCGCCGTCGACGACTCCGGTGCTCTCGGTGCTCCACGAGTACGACAACCGCCCGAGCTGCTCGATGCGCTGGCGCAGCTGCCACACGACACCGGCGAGCGGGGTGGGCGCGCGATAGTCCCACATGAGGACCGCGCTGGTCAGCGACGCGACCGCCTCGAGGTAGGGCTCGCTGCCGGTCTCGGCGATGCGGGCGGCGGCCGCGTAGCCGTCGGCGATGCGCAGCACTTCGGCGAGCACATCCGAGCGAGCAGCCGCGTGCGCCACCATCGGCGTAGCGGGGGCGGTGTAGGTGGTCATTTCGAATCTCCTTCTCGCGGTGAGGACTTGCCGGGTCCGGCTCCCTCTGACATACTCCACATTACCCCAAGTTCCCCAACTTCCCCGACTTCAAGACCATTTGAAAGGTGTGAGCTGTGTCACTTTTGTCAGAGAATCCGCAGGTAGAGAGCCGATTCGCGAAGCGTTCTCGGTGCCATTCCATAGTTGGGGTAGTTGGTAAACTCCCCGACATGGAGACCGTCCGCAGCACCACGCTCACCCAATCGGGATGGACCAGCACCCTCGACCGGGTGCGAGGCGGTGAGGCGCTCGCGATCATCCAGCGCGGCAAGCCCGCTGCCGCTCTGCTGCCCTACTCGCTGTGGCAGCGCGCGGCCGCGGCCGCCCCGGTGCCCGCGGACAAGCACCAGACCCACACCTCGCACGAGGTGCGCGAGAACCTGCGGCTGCGGCGCGAGGACGCGTCGCTGCGCGGACGGCACACGATGATCACCTGGCACGGCAGTGACGAGCCGGAAGTGGTCCTGGCGCCGTGGGAGTGGACCCGCGGTGCGCTGCCCGAGCTCGGCGACGCCGAACGTCCCGACGAGCAGTAGCCGGCTATCCGCCGGATCGCCTTCGCCGGCTCGGCGCGGGAGGAATCCATATGGATATTGGTTCGCTCGTCGGGGTCTTAGGGGCGTCGCGAGGATGGAATCCATATGGGTATTGGTTCGCATGTGCGGAATTGGCCCAGTTCAGGCCAAGATCCTGCTTACTGGGTACCCATGTCGCTGCGAGCTCGGCGTGGCTCGTGGAACCGTGCTGCGTGCTCGACCGCGGCGGCGACGACCGCGTCGGCGGGGCGTTCGGCCCAGCGGTCGATGGCCATCCGGGCGAGTGTTCCGACCGGCAGCGTCTTCGGCACGGTGCGGGTCAGCCCGAGCGCTTCCAGCTCGTGATGGACGTATTCGGCACGCTCGCCGGCCAACGCACGGCCTGGGAACTGCGCGGCCGCTTCGGTGAGGACTTCGTCGACCGCGGTGACGTGAGCGGCGCGGGCCCGTACGAGCAGTTCCTCGACAGCGTCAGCGATCGGCGCGGGCAGGTAGAAGGTGACGTGGCTGGCGCCGGGAAACCGGCGCGGCTGGGCGTCCTGGTGGGCCAGGCGGACCGCGGCCGCGTAGCGAGCGAGGTCGATCGGCGCCGGGCGGGACAGGAACAACTCGACAACGATCACCGCGAGGCAGTCCGAGCTGGACGCGGGCGCGCGGGCGTCCTCGGTGGCGTAGCGGCGTGGTCGACGGCGCAACAACTCACGGCGCCAGGCATTGACGGCGCGGGCCTGCTGTGGGGTGAGCTTCCCGGAGTTGAACTGCCGGGCTGGTGCTGCCTTCGCCTGCTCGGTCCCCCCGGAGGCTAGCTCGACCTCCGGCGACGGAGTATCCATGCGCCCACGTTACTGGCCTGCGCGGTGGAGGCCCGGGATCGTTCGGGTTCCGCGCGCGGGGGTGTCGGAGCCACACGGCAGAATCTCAAGCGTGCCAACGATCATCGTCCTCGACGCGAACATCCTCGTTGCCTCGCCGCGGCTGCAGAATCCGACATGGCAGTCGCTGGTCGAGCACCGCGACGACTGGGACATCCGGATCGTGGTGCCCGAGGTCGCCGTCATGGAAGCGGCGAAGAACGTACCGGGGAAGTGGGCGAGCACGAGGGACAAGCTGCCCGCCCCGAAAACGTTTCGGGAGTTCGGCCACGAGGGGACGCTGCAGGCGGTTCTCGATGAGGTCGACGCCCAAATCGGTCGTTACGCCGATGATCTGGATGAGCGCCTGGCGGCGATCGGGGCCGAGATCGTCGCTCCGCCGGCGGGGGCCGACCTGATGGGAATCGCGCGCAGGGCCGCCGAGGCGCGCGCACCGTACGGCGCGGGTGTCAAAGACGGCTTCCGTGACACGGTGATCTGGCTGTCGGTCATCGAGCTGGCGAATGAGAATCCCGGCGCCGATGTGTGGTTCGTCAGCAACAACACCCATGATTTCGGCCCGGCCGTGGCCGGTGACTGGACCGGTCCCGGTACTGGTGATCGCGATGATTGCCCCATCTTGTTCCACCCCGACCTGATCGACGAGCTCGAAGGTCTCTACCTGAGCGACCGGGTCCACTACGTCACCAACATCAACAGCCTCGAACGACATCTCGCAGCGCAGTTCGCGCCGATCACCAGCGAGGACCTGCGCGCCCAAATCGACGAGGACCAGCTGATCAAGCAGTTCGGTGCATCTGTGCGGCAGTGGCCGCTCGATCCGTACTTTGCCGCGCTGGATCCGAGCACCGCAACCGCGGTCATCAGCAGCGCGGCGCCGGTGGCGGATTCGTGGGAGTTCCACGACGCTGCTGATCGCTACGAGATGGGCTTGACCGCGCGATTCACTGTCACCGCCGACACCGTCATCGCCTGGACCAGGAGCGAGGCTCCCAATGAGATCGCGGTACAGGAGAAACAGCTCAGTGTCACCGGCGATGTCACGATCGGTGCCGATGGGGCGGTAGTGCTCGAGCCCAGCGTGGTTGCCGCGTTGCCCGATGACCCGATGCGCAAAATGTGGCCCTCACCGGCCGATGTCGTGCGCGCTCAGCAAACGGCGGTACGGGCGCAGAAGAATATCGTCCGGATCCTCAATGAAGCGGGGCCGTACGACAATCCCGCTCGGCTCAAGGCCGAAGTCGATCTGTGGCAGGAAACGGCCGCGGGCGCGAACCGGATCCTCGACTCCGACTCAGTCAAACGTGCCCTCGCTGAAATGGCCGACCGCGCCGCGTCGCCTACCAGCATCAGCCAGGCCCTGTCCCAGCTCGGGGACTCGGCGGCAACGCAGGCCAGCATCAGCCAAGCTCTGTCCCAGCTCGGGGACTCGGCGGCAACGCAGGCCAGCATCAGCCAGGCCCTGTCCCAGCTCGGGGACTCGGCGGCCGCCCGCGCCAATGTCGAGCGGGCGTTCAGCGTCTTGACCAGCTCGGACGGGTACTCCGCGGCGCTGCGCCAGGCGTTCGAGACGTTCCGCCGCGCCAACCATCGGGCCCACGGATCCTCGGCGGAAGATGAGTCGACCGACTCATCGGAGCAGACCACCGACGACTAGGCGCCGTCGGCCTCGTGGTCGGGGCAGATCAACCCGCCCGTGGCGTTGTCGTACCACCCGTGGGCGGTCAGCCAGCGGTGCACCAGGGGCGGTAGGGCTCCGCCAGCTGTGATCATCTCGACGGCAAGGTGTCCACCGAGGATCGGGCCGTTCTCGCAGAGCCTATGTGCGCAGGTGACAGCGACACGATCGTCCGGCTGGCACTTCGCGCAGTGCTTGGTGATGATCAATCCGCCCTCGAATCCAGGCTCCAGATCAGGCTCGAGCCAGCAGTAGCCCAGGTCATCGACCATCTGCTGAGGGCTGTAGTCCCGACCCGGGCGGGTGTTGCAGCAGGGGCAGGGATTACGCGGCTCATGGCGGCGCGGCTGAAAGCGCTCGACAGTCTTCGGGTGCTGGTAGATCCGGCCGGTGCTGCGCCGGGCCCGCTGCGGCCGCGTCCGTCTCGGGCTCGCCGGCTGGGTCACCGGATCCTGGACGGCGGCCGGGGGCGGTGCGTACTGCTGCACGACTTCGGGATCCGGCGGGAGCACCGGCGGTGCGGGAACAGGCCGCCCGGGAGCAGGCCGCCCGGAAGCAGGCGGCATCGGCGCCTCGACCGTTCGCGGCGGCACGGGCACCGCCTCGACGGCGAGCGGTGCAGCGGCAGGCGCGACTTTCGGGCCCGCGGGGGACTTACGCGGGCGTGGTCGGCGGGTGCCGTCGGCGGGGCGTTTGATGTGGCCGTAGACGGTGGCGCGGCCGACGCCGAGGATCGCGGCGATGTCGGCGACGGTGTGCCCGCCCTGGTCGTAGAGCGATTGCGCGTGCTGGACCTGGGCGGCCGTGAGTTTGGACGGGCGGCCGCCCTTGCGTCCGCGGGCGGCGGCGGTGGCCAGACCGGCGCGGGTGCCGGTGGCGATCTGGCCGCGCTGGAAGCGGTCGAGGGTGCCCAGCAGGGCGAGCTGGGCGCGGCCGTCGGCGTGGTCGGTGTTGATCCCGTCGACGAGCGTGCGCAGCCCGATCCCGGCCTCGTGCAGGGCCGCGCCGAACGCCACGAGGGCGCGCAGGCCAGCGGCCAGGCGCGAGAGGTCGGTGACGACGAGGGTGTCGCCGGGGCTGGCGGCGCCGCGTAGGCGGTCCAGGGCCGGTCGGGGTGCGCGTTCGGCTTCGCGGGTCGCGGTGGGCACGGTGTCGACGTGGATGTCGGCGGTGGCGACTCCGGCGGCGCGCAGGGCGGCGATCTGGCCGTCCGGAGCCTCGTCCGGAGCGATGGAGACATACCCGATCAACATATGTCGATAATACCTGATCAACCCTTTTTAAGACATAGAGTTTCCGACGTCCGACCGTTTCCGACACCGATTTCTAACCCTCCGATAAGTGGGCGTTATCGGAGGTCAGACTTTTCCGGTTCGATACCCATCGAACCCGGGGTCGATATGTCGCAAACCATCCCTTTATCGACGTCAACTCGCACCCAATCGAGACACGTAGGTATGCGACGTTGATTCACGTTGGTATGCGGTATAGATTGGCGGCATGGCTCTCCACACTGCCCCCGCGATCGACCTCGACGCCGACGGCGTCTACCCCCTCGTCGGCGATCTCACGGTCACCGTCACCACCAACGCCCGGTATCAATTCCCTCAGGCCGGTGCAGCCTGGCAGGACAGCGGCACTCGCCTGTGCATCACGGACTGGTGGTCCGGCGGCGAATCGGAGCGGGGCCGCCGCGACCTCGCCAAGGACCGGGCGGCTGTCGAGGACTTCCGGCCTTGGACCGGGGGTGACGCGCACCGAACCAGCACCATCGCCGAAGCGTCCAGGATCTACGCAGTCGAGGGCGTTCACGATGCCACCGCGGCGTGGAATGTCCTCGCCGACACCGCCCGCGCGCATCTGGTCTACAACCGCCTCATCGCCGAACGACGCGAACGCGCAGCCGAGGTGCTGCGCGAGGCACGTGCCGAGTTCGACCAACTCGACGGGCTGGCGCGGTTCCAGGGCGGCCACGACCGGCTGCTCTCGGCCGGTACCCGCGTCTTCGACTGGGGCTATGTTCCCGCCGAAGACCTGGCGATCGCCCTGTCCGAGGACGAGATCGAGAAGGTCGTGCGTGAGGCCGACGGCCGGGGGCACACGCCGCTGCACCTCGCGGTCGACCACATCGCCGAGCGGATCGGTGTCGACGTGGCCACGGTCCGCTCGTACCGCCACAAGAAGATGCTGCCCAAGCCGGACATGGAACTGGGCGACCGCGCCGGCTGGCAATGGCGCACCATCGAGGCATGGGTGAAGACTCGACGCGGGCAAGGCTGGGCCGCTGGCACCTCGACCGATGAATCCGGCCGCCGCCGCTGAGGCCAGGAGGGCACGCGGCCCGCTTTCACCGCCGCGTGCTCCCCGGTGATGATTCGCACCAACTGCTCAGGCGGAACGGGTTTCGCCGCGCACTCCACTGCACCTACGAACACTCAGACAGGAACACCTGCGATGGCATCGAAATCCGCGTCCGAACTGGCCGACGAATTGGCCGGGTTCGGTGAGGAGATTCGGCAGCGAGCAACCGACGAGGCACGCGCCGACATCTCCCAGCACATCAGGGAGATGTTTCTCGGCGGCCCGAAGATTGATCGAAAGGGCTTCGGTGGCGCTACCCCGGCGGACTGCGTCTTCGAGTTCCTCGCCGAGCACCCGTCGCTCCAGAAGGATCCGTTGCTGAAGGCCGCGGCGAAACGCTTCGACGACAACGGAATCTCCGACGATTTCCGCGCGGGCGTCCTCTTCGCCTGCCGACTGTTCGCCGACCCGAACTTCGATTACTGAGCGGCGTCCGCACTGGGCGCCGAGCGAGTGGGCCGATCCCGCTGGTCGACTCTTTGCTGCGACGGTGAGGTCTGTGACGGACTCGGGCTCGGGCGGTGGTGTGGGCGTGCCGCTACAGTGGAAGGCGCTCGGGTATCCCGAGTTCTCGTGTTACGAAATCTCCACTGTCTCTGTCGGATTGCGGCGGCGCACAATGGCGCCGTCGTTCAGGAGGGAACCGAATGAGCACCACTGGAAAGATTCGCGCAGCGATCACGGCCACCGCCCTCGGCGCTGGACTCATGTTCGCAGGGACCGGTCTCGCGCAGGCACTGCCAGCCAACCTGTCCTACGACGACTGCAACAACTACGCCAATCAGAAGAACTGGGAGGCTGAGCAGCGTCGGGATCCAACCGGCACCCAGGCCGGCTTCGACCGATACGAATGTGTGCCCGATGTCACCGATGTCAACGGCAACCAGCTGTACAAGGTGATCATCACTTCCGGCCACATCTAGGCGGGGGCCTTCAGCGCCACTGGCGCAACATCACCTGATAGACCAGGCACGACGAGCCCGGCCGAGAGTGCACCTCGGCCGGGCTCTGCCGTTCCCGCCCGAGGCGCAAGCCGCTGTCCGGATGTCAGCTTCGGTGTCGGTGGGTTGGCCACAGTGATTCGTCGGTGCACGGCGGCGAGCTGTGCATCGCAGAGTCGAGCGGCTGCTCATCGGCGAATCTGGCCTCTTCTTTGGGTGTGCGACAATTCCGCGGTGCGTGGGAGTAATCAGTGGGGGCGTCAGCGGGCGCATGCAGTAATCACTCGAGTAGTACTGGTCGCAGGCATTATCGGGTGCTCGGTAGGGATCGGCGCGCCGACCGCGGCCGCCGCCAAACCGCCAGCGATCGACTTCGGCGCGCTGCCCGCCGACGGAGCACCCAAGCCCTACACCGAAGTCGACGTCGCCAACGCCTGTACCTCCACCCGGACCCGCACCGATGCTGCCATCCCGCCCGCGCAGAACTTCCTGAGCCTCGAGCATGCATGGCAGTTCAGCAAGGGCGCAGGCCAGACCGTCGCGGTCATCGACACCGGCGTGGCCCGCCACCCGCGCCTGCCCAACCTGATCGCCGGAGGCGACTACGTCGCAGGTAGCGACGGCACCGAGGACTGCGACGCGCACGGCACCATCGTTGCGGGCCTGATCGCCGGGCAGCCCTCGACCGCCGATTCATTCAGCGGCGTCGCGCCAGAGGCTCAAATCATCGCCATACGTCAGTCTTCCGGCGCCTACCGGCCGAAAGGCCGCGAAGTAGACCCCAATGATCCGAAGAACGGCGGCGGCGTCGGCAACGTCACCAGCCTGTCTGAAGCCGTTCGCCACGCCGCGGACATGGGTGCCACTGTCATCAACATTTCCGAAGTCGCCTGCGGATCGACCAAGATGAACGACACCAAACTGGGGGCGGCCGTCGCTTACGCCGCCACCGTCAAGGACGCCGTCATCGTCGCCTCCGCAGGCAATACCGACACGAAGACCTGCAACGGCAACCCCGGCATCAACCCACTCAACCCCGCCGCCGACCCGTGGGACTCCCTGGCCGTCGCGGTCACCCCGGCTTGGTACGACCAATACGTCCTGTCGGTCGGCAGCGTGGACCTCAACGGAGCGCCGTCGAAGTTCACCGTCCCCGGGCCCTGGCTCGGCGTCGCCGCCCCCGGCGAACAGATTGTCTCCCTCGACCCCTACAGCGGGGGCCTGGCCTACGCCACCATCAACGCCCAAGGCGCCGAAAACACCGTCGCAGGAACCAGTTTCGCCGCGCCGTATGTCTCCGGACTCGCCGCGCTGGTCCGCGCCCGATTCCCTCACCTCACCGCAGCCCAGGTGATCCACCGGATCCAGGCGACCACCCACAACACCCCCGAGGGCTGGAATCCCTACGGCGGGTTCGGGACCATCGACCCGGTCGCTGCGCTCACTCACGACGTCGACACCGCCACACCGCTCGAGAAGAAGCCCTCGAGCGCCCGCGGCCGCGCAATGCAGCTGGCTGTCCCGCAAGCAGCGCCGGCTCCCGACAACACCGCTCGCAACGTGGGCCTGATCGGTGCTGGCGTCGTGTCCGTCCTCGTCGTGCTCGGTTACCTCGCGAGCTTCCCGATCGTGCGGGCGTTCAATCGCGGCCGAGACGAGGACTGACCAGCATGGGGGACATCGGCCCGATCCGCCGCCGCATCGAAGTCGTTCCGGAGACCCGCCCGGTGCTGCCGGTGCCGACCGAACCACCCGCCCCGGCTCCCGCGCCCGCCCCTGTCCGCCGGGGCGAGCCCGCACCAGCACGGTGACCGACCTCGCTGTCGGCGTCTACGCCGTTCGGACCTTTCGTGTCGACCGAAGCGGGCAGTTGCTGCCCGTCTCGGCTCATCACCATTTCCGCGGCGCGACTGCGTGGGACCGTGGGCGATGTGTTGCGACCTGTCTGGCCTACCCCGGCTCCACTCACCAGGTGCCGGCCGAAGGCTGTGAGTGCGGGATCTACGGATTCACCGATGTGACAACCCTGCAGTCCCAGTACCGGCAGGCACACGGCATCATCGCGGTGATCGCCCTCGAAGGCGCCGCCCTGGAAGGCACGCACGGCTACCGCGCCCAGGCCGCCCGCGTCCTCGCGCTGTGGACCGCACCTGACCTCATCCACGACGCCCTCCGCGACAAGATCGCGGCCAGCCTCGACGACGTCGTCTTCTACGACGACCTCGACACGATGGTCGCTGACTTCCCTGGCCTGCGCCGTACACCGACCACCGACCCGCCGCGCACGATCACCCCGGCGGATGTGTGCGTGTCTTCGTCGCTGCCGCGCCGCCAATTCTCCCGTGCGCTCGCCACCATCGTTAAATGGTGGCTGCGCGTCCTGCTCTGGGTCATCGCATTCTGTTGGTGGCCGGTCTGGGACTACTTCGCCACCAGCTCGAACTTCGACATCTCCGACTACCCGGTCGTCGGCGCGATCATGGCGATCCCACGCTGGATCAGCCAGTTCGCTATCGCGCTTGGTGGTCCTGTGGCGATGTGGTTCGGGTGTCTGCCTGCCGCGATCGTCGGTGCCCTGTACACGTTCCCGGCCGCTCGTCGGTTCGCCAGCCGACTCGTTGCCCCGGCCGAGGGAATGCTTCAGGTGACCGTGGCCGCCACGATCACCGCGGCATTGGTGGATGCGGCATCGGTCGCGCGCTCGCCCATGAGCTGGATCGCCGCGGCCGTGCTGTCGGTGCTGGCTGTGACGGTTAGGCCGATCAGCAGCGCTCGCAGACTGTGGATCCGCGGGTAGTCCTCAACATCCGGCGCACAGCCGGGGGCCGTGGTTCTGCTCCCCGGGTCGTTCCGCTCGACCAAGGTCTCGCGTGTCCCAATTCTCTTGCTCGACCGCCGATTTCGCCGTCCTCGTCGACGGTGAGTCTCGCTGACCCCGATCGCAAGGTTTTCTTTGGCGAACGATATTCGCTGCCCCCTAACGTCATCTGTGTTGAAACACCCACTGGGGGTGTGCCGGCACAGGTGAAGGGGAGTTCAGGAATGAAGAAGCTGGTTACCGGTCTGATGATGAGCGCGATTGCCACGGGGGCGTTGGTGGCCGTCGCGCCCGCCGCACAGGCGGCACCGTACGCGAACCTCAAGGACTGCAAGGCCGCCGCGGCCCGCGCGAACCAGGCCGACGACGACGCGGGCCAAATGGCGAATAGGAATCGCGTGGTGTGCAAGCGTGACGGAAACGGCTGGCGGCTCGGCCGCTAACTCCCTGCGCCGGTCCAGGCAGGGCGTTGAGCATTCGCGACCGCACGTGGTGTCCCTGACCAGAGAGGTCAGGGATACCACGTGCGTTGGCGGCCGACTTTCAAGTCGTCTGGGAACAGATCGTCGATGCTGGTGATCCGCACATTGGCACCGGGCATCCAGTTCGCCGTCCGACTGATGGCGGATCCAGATTTCGACTACTGAGCGGGTTCGTCAGGCCTCGGGAAATCGGATCGACGAATGTCGTCTCGCAGCGCGGACGGGCAGATGTCGTCATCGACCGGCGGCCAGACGATCAGCCTGTCACACACGCGGCGCCGGAACGTGCGGTGATGCCCGTGGGTGGGCCCACACGGGTAGGTCCCGACCAGGACCCGGCCGCCGCTGAGCCGGTGACCTGCGCGGCAGGCATACGGCATCGGCTCGGCCCAGCGGTCGCCACGCACGCGGTACAGCGAGCAGGGTTCGACCACGGTCCGATCCACCATCCACACCGGCGACCAAGGATCGCTCATACGTTCGAGTATGATCCCTGACCATGAACGTGGGTGATCAGGTCCGGATCGGCGCGAACGGCGTCTCGCTGTTCCGCATCGTCGAGATCGCCGACGACCGGGCCCTCATCCTGTCCGTGCTCAACGTGCCTGGTGCGTACCCGTTCTCGATGCGGCTCAGCGATCTGGTGGCCGCGCCGGCTACGGACACTCAGTGATCCCGCTGAAACTCCAGGCAGTTTCGAACGCAGAGAATGGCACCCACTACGACCAACGAAACCGTCAGTCGCCCTACCAGCATCGTCGTATCACAGGGGTAGACGTCTGCCCATCCACCGCCGAAAACGCCGTCAGGCCTCTATCAGCTCGGCCTCTTCGATCCAGCGGGCGAACAGACTCATTGCGCACAACCGCTCCAATGCAGCCTGCTCGTCAAGCTCGACCTCGTCGTTGGGCAGGTGCCCGATCGGGTTGCGGATGGCACCGAAGCACCCTGCTCCAAAATCCATCACTCCAAGGCGCATCGAGCGAGCCGTCTTACCGTCGCTGATGCTGGTGTAGCGCAACCGCGGCTTGTCCTGCTCGGGATCCTGTTCGGAGAACGACTGCTTGACCAGGTCCGTCTCGGAGACATCCCTGCGTCCTGTCTTCTTCTGCAGCAGCGAATTCACTGCCTTGGCCGCCGCCAACACCGCTTCATGGCGGTGCCCGGTAGACCACTGGGCAGAAGCCGCCTTCCACACCAGCGGATGCAGCGATGTCGCTCTGATCTGAGGCGAAGTATCGGTCCCACCGAGCCGCTCGATCAGCTCGTTCTGATAGTCCAGGCGAACGATCAGCCGGCGAACGGCATCCCGCACTGCTCGCTCCGGCTCATCCTCCGCGTCATCACAACGATTCTGCTGAACCCAGTCTGGATACAGCCGCTCGAGGATCGCGCCTACGACCTCCATCAGCTCGACGAACTTGCCACGGCCACAACGCATGACCATGCCATTGCTCACGTTCTCGTACACGGCTTCGGTCTCGCCGAGGAAGTTCACGAGCTGAGACCGGACCCATTCGACGTCAACGCCTTCAAAAGCCATGACGCCATCATTGCTCACCAGCCTCCAACGTCTGTAGCAAATTTTTGACTACCCAACGGCGCGGACAGCGTCCGCAGACCTTCGTTCGCGAGACACTCTGCGGCATAGTGGGTCCCGCAGGTCGCCTTCTGTCACATTCAGCGTGGAGCGCTGCTCGGTCAGCCCGCGTGCCTAGTTACCGCCGAGCATGGCTGCCCAGTAGAACGCGCAAGCGGCTGTCCATGCCGCAACAGCCATCAGCGGCCAGATCCAGACGACATAAGCGACGGCCAAAATCGCGAGTGCTGCGACCAGGATGGCCCACCCGATCCACGTTCCGACGCTGTCGACAAGCCACGCCATACCGAACGGGATCGCGAAGACAAGGGCGGCAGCACCGATCAAGATAATGACGATGCCGACGACGGCAAGACGATCTTCAGAAGATCCAGGTGCCTCGATGAGCAGCAGTTGATGATGCATGTGAAGCAGTCTGCCTGGTCAAGGCTGCGAGTCACACCGGATCGGGCTTCGTCCAAAGCGCCTGCCGCAGACCGCGTGAAGCACTGGCGACTGGGCACCGAAACGCGGCCTCTGCCAGCGAGATACGCCATATCCGCCCGATTTTCGGCGGATACTACGGCGACCCCTGGGTGCGGCGCACTGGTGTAGCCGAATTTCAGGCTTCGTGGATTGCGGCGATCCACTCCGGCAGGTCAGCGATCTCGCGCTCCACCGGGACCTGCGGTCTTGGGTGCGCTTTCGGCTTCGAGGCGTTTGACGTTGTCCTCGGCCGCCGCGAGCATGCGGTTGAGTACCTCGGTGTTGCTCCGGCTGGCCTGCTGCACGCTGGCGAGCGCGGCTGCGTGGTCCTCGCGCAGCTGTTTCCGCTCGGCGCGGGCTTCGGCCCGCACGTCCGACAGTTCCTTGCGCAAGCCGGTGATCTCGTCGCGGTCGGCCTGCGCGCGGGCCTTCGCCTCCTCGGCGGCGGCGTCGAGCTCCCTGCGCGCGGCGGCGGCGTCCTCGCGCGCCTGCGTGCGCACGGTGGTCAACTCTTCACGCGCACGTTCCAGATCGGCGGCTCGCTCGTCGGCGCGTGACTGCGCCCCACGGGCTTCCGTCTCGGCGAGCTGCTGGGCCTGGGCTGCGGCTTCGGCCCTGGTCGTCATCTCCGCCAGGTCTGTGCGCATCTTCTCGAGGTTCTCGCGCACGCGCGCCAGCTCGGCGCGGTCGTCGGCGGCCCGACGGTCGGCCGCTTGGGCCTCGGACTCGGCGCGCTGCTGGGCGGCGGCCGCATCGCTGAGCTGAGTGTTGGTGTCGGCGATGATCCGCTCGACCCGCTCGCTCTCCTCATGGCGAATGGTCTCGATCTGTGTCGTCGCGGCCTGCCTCTCCGCCGCGACGGCGGCTTCGGCCCGCTCAGCGCGAGCCTCGGCGTCGGCGGCCCTGCGCTGGGCATCGGCGGCTTCGTCTGTGGCGGCCGCGACCTTCTGTTCTGCCTCGGTAAGGGCGGCTTCGACGTTCTGCTGCGCCTCGGCACGGGCGGCTTCGACCTGCTGCTGCGCCTCTGCCTCGGCGCGCTCTTGGGCTGCGATGGCGTCCTCGGCCGCGCCTTCGGCCAGCTCGCGGTCCTTCTGCGCGTCGGCGAGCTCGCGGCGGGCGGAGTCGGCCTCGGCTTCGGCCTCGTCAGCGCGGGCCTCAGCGGCCTCGGCGCGGCCTTGTTCATCGCGGCGGATCGCGGCGATCTCGCGAGCGGCCGAGTCCGGGTCGCCGGCCGCGGCGACCGCATCAGTGAGACGACCGACGAGGACGGCGACCTGGTCGCGGTGACCGGCGGCGGTCATCTCGAACTCCGCCAGCAGCCCGGCGATCGCGGCGCGCGCCGATGTCACCGGCCGGGCTGCGATCCGTTCCGCCCTGGGCTCCTGGTCGACCGCGGCCAGTTTCCAGTTCTTCTTGCGGTTGAACGCGTTCACGCGGGTGTGAGCGACCTGCTTCCCGGTCTCTGGATCGAAGTGCTCCTCGCCGCAGTAGTCGCGCTTGCGGCCCCGGCCCCCTGCCTCATCCAGCGGCTGACCGCATTCCTCGTTGGCCGTGACGGGAAAAATGCAGGTTCGCGCCGCGGCGGCGGTCGTCGACGCGGCCGGGGCGTCGGGCTGTTCACTCATGCGTCGACTCTATCAGAATTCCGTTTTCGTATAAAACGTTTCTGTTATTTTGTTTTTGTTTTAAACGTTTTGAACGTAAACGAATATCGAGTGTCGGAAAATGTCGCGTTGGGTTACCGACGTTCGCCGCGCCGCGGACCGCCCCCGGGCTGTCGGTGGCCTTCGGCACACTGTCGACATGACGAATCTGTGGGTGGAGTTGCAGGTCGGCGGCTGGGTTCGCGCCGATCAGATCGGTGAGATCGACACGCGCGAGGTCTTTGGGAGCGCCTCGGGGAGGCGCGTCCCGGCCGGGGGCACTGTGTCGTCGGCCGGGTGGGCGGTGGTGGTGCGGATGGCCTACTCGGCCGGGTCGTGGAATGACGACGGCGGCGATCTCGGTCCGCGTGAACGCGAAGTGGCCACGCTCGCGGACCAGGCGACGGCGAAGGCCGCGGCGCGGCAGCTGCTGTTCGCACTGGCGCAGGGAGGCCGGGACGACGCCGCGGTGCTGCGGTTGTCACGTGACGGCGAAGTGGCCTACGACGAGGTCGTGCGCGTGCGCTGACCGGGGTCGTCCCCGCCGCGACCGACTTCGGCGGCGGCCTGCCGACGTCGTTGTCGGGGGCGGGAACGGTGAGGGCCCGGCCTGGCCGGGCCCTCGGTCCCGCGTCAGGCCACCGCGGGGCGCGGGGCGCGGCTGACGACGGCGGTCTGGGTCGACAGGTCGACGGTGACGGTGTCGGCGGTCAGTTCCAGCGAGGCGCGGGCTGCGCCGTCGCGGCCGGTGTAGGCGTCGGCGGTGAGGCGGGCGCCGGTGACGGTCACCTTGGTGCCGACGCCGATCGTGCCGACGGTGTTCTCGGCGAGCTTGCGCCAGGCGGTGACCCGGATGGCGGTGGTGTGGGTGTCGACCCATTCGCGGCGGTCTTCGTCGTAGCGGCGGGCGTTGGCGATCACCGTGAAGTTGGTGACCGGGGTGCCGTCGCCGGTGAGGCGAAGCTCGGGGGTATCTGCGAGGTGGCCGGTGATCTCGACGCGGACGGCGTTCATGGTGGGCTCCTTCGGGGGTCGGACCTTTGTGGTCCGGGTGGCTTCCGTTTCCGGGGTGGACACGGGTTGCGGGAGCCGTGCGGGTGGGGTGTTGTCCGGGCTCGGAGCGCAGCGACGACATGCCTCGGCCTGGACGATTCCCTGCTCGGGCGGCCATCGTGGCCAGGGGTCGCATCGGTGACGGGTGCCATTCGGGCGCAGGGTGAACCTCGGGGCCTGACCGTGAACGCCGTCCGCGTCGAGATCGCCGGTCCGCTCCCCCGTCGGCTTCGCCGATCCGACTGCGGCACTGCCGATTCCGCGGTGACGGCCAACGCTCACCGCTACGACGCAGGCCGCTCACCTGGGAAGACGCGCGGACAGACGTCGCCAGAGGGCCGTAGCTTGCCGTATTGTTCGAACGTATGTGCGAACAGATCGGCGGGCGGTGAGCGTTCCGGTGCGCCGGGCCAGTGCTCTGGATCCGGCGCTGGCGGGCCGATCGCGCACCGAGCAGCTGGCCGAACTACGCGGCCGCATCGCCAAGGTCGACGGCCGCATCGGCGCGTCCCCGCGCGCCGACGTGCAGGCGGCCGACGTGCTGGCGGTTCCCGGCGCTCTCGGCGACGTGCTGCCCGCTGGCGGCCTGGTGCGCGGGACGACGGTGCGGTGCGGGCGGGGCAGCGTGCTGACCGGCCTGCTCGCCGCGGTCACCGGCGGCGGCCGCCCGGCTGCTGTCGTCGGTGGTGCCACGCTCGGTCTGCTGGCCGCGCACGAGATGGGCGCCCGGCTCGATCGTCTGTTTCTGGTCGACCCGGCGCGTGGCGACCCGGGTGAGGTCGCCAGCGTGCTTCTGGACGGGCTGGACTTGGTCGTGCTCGACGTCGACGATCTCGCGGTGCCGCCGTCACGCTGGAAGGTTCTCACCGCGCGGGCCCGCGCGAGCGGGAGCGTGCTCATCGTCTCCGGACGGCGGGTGCGCACGCCGGGCACGAACCTGAGCGTGGACGCGCACCCGATCGGCTACAGCGGCCTACGTCGCGGCCGCGGCCGCGTTCAGGCTGTGCACCTGGCGGTGACG
>NZ_JBSGVQ010000027.1:0-102111 GCF_053608525.1 Nocardia sp. NPDC055029 | reverse complement strand
GGTTCGGGAGGCGGCCTTCGCCGTTGTGGCGCTGGGCTCTTATCCGCGGCGGCGCGTCTTGAGAAGGTCGAGGCGCTCCTTGAGCAGCTCCTCGAGCTCTTCCTTGCTGCGCCGTTCCAGCAGCATGTCCCAGTGGGTGCGCGGCGGCTTGACCTTCTTGGTCTCCACCGTGGTGCCCTCCATGAGCTGCCCCTCCTGGCCGTTGCGGCACAGCCAGGTGGGCGGGATCTCCGCGTCGTCGGCGAACGGGACGTCGAACTCCTCACCGTTGTCGGTGCGGTAGCGGGCGATCCGGCGCGGGGCCAGGTCGTGGTCGCGATCGGTCTCGTAGCTCACCGCTCCGAGCCGACTGCCTCGGAGTACGCGATCTGCCATGTGTGCTCCCTGTCTTTGGCGGCTGGCGCCGCGGGTTCGCGGCTTCGGCGGTTCTCAGGCCCTGCGAACTGGTCGTGGTCCTACCGTTAACGCGCGGGACGTCTGAACTGTTCCATTGTAGTCGCAATGGTGATCTGACCGAGCGGGCCCTGAGCCGTCGGCCCGGCACCGTGCCCGCTCAGCGAGACCTGTGCCGCTGGATCGGGCATCGGGCCGATAGGGTTTCGCACCATGTCGCGCAGTCGCCTGCTGTCCTGCCTGTGGTGCGGGCGGGAGATCGTGGATTCGGAGTCGGGTCGCCGGCGTCGCTATTGCCGCCAGTCGTGCCGTCAACGGGCTTACGAGCACCGCACCAGCCTCAAGGGAACCGGGATTCCGGAGGACGCGGTGGTGCTGTCCGCGCAGGAAGCCTCGGATCTGGCCGACCGCTGGTTCGCCGCCCGGTGCGCAGCGGAAGACGTCGCCACGGCGGTGGCCGAAGGTGCCGAGCACGTCGAACTGGCCGAGCTCAGCGCCGCGCTGGTGAAGCTGGCCAGGGAAGCCGAACGGTTGCGCTGAATCCCCGTGGCGCCCAAGGCGAGTGGGCGACCAGGGGGATGGGCGGTCACGCTTCGGCGTGGCGATCTTCGACGGGGAACCCGGTCGAGGTCTCGCGGGCCCGCAGGTACACCGCCGTCACACCGCCCGCGACGAGCAGCGCGAGTGCTGTCGCCGCTCCGGCGGTCGCGAGGTCGGGGCTGGTCAGTGGCTGACCGCGCAGCGCCTGCCAGAACACCAGGGTGAGCAGCCCGAAGTAGCCGAGTACGGCGACGCCGAGCAGGGCGGCACGGACGGTTTCGGTGCGCAGCCAGCGATAGCGGGGTGCGAGGGCGACCAGGACGACGGCCAGCAGCAGCAACACCTGGATGCCGTGCAGGCCGACGAAATGCGGGATGCGCAGGTCACCGCCGGTGGTGCTCCAATGGGTGATCGGCATGGCGCCGACGCCGTCGCGCGCCGCGTCACCGTGCGCGCCGCCCGCTCGGACGGTGTGCCCGGCCATCAGGCCGACCACGGTGCCGTCGGACTGGCGGACCAGTTGCGGTCCGGTGAAGCCCATCAGATAGCCCAGCATCATGCCAGCCACCGCGAGCCACAGCCCGGCCTTCAAGGCGATCCTGGTCGGCCGGTCGGCCAGCTTCTGCCACGAGATGATCACCGCCAGGACGAGATTGGCGAGGAACAGACCGGGGACGCCGGAGGCGAACACCTGCTGGCCGATCTGGTTGACCGGGTCATCGGCGGTGTTGAAATGACTGAAGGTGCCGCGCGCGGCCTGCAGCGCGATGAAGCCGACATCGGCGATCCCGGTGACGGCGAAGACGGTGCCCAGCCACCAGGTGACCCGCCGCCCGCGATGCGGCAGCCGCAGGATCCACGCCAGCGTCACCCCGTAGAGCGCGAAGGCGAGCCCGAACTTGGCGGGCTTGAGCCACACCGATTCGCCGAGCAGCAGGCGGTCGTCGACCAGCATGCCGACGACCGACACGACCACGAGCCCGGCCATGAGGGCGGAGTTCACCAGCAGCGGGCCGTGCCAGGGTGCGCGGTCGGTCCCGTCGCGGACCGGTGCGGCGGGAACCCGGATGCGGGACAGGGTGCGGGAGAGATCGATCGTCGCCATGATTCGACGGTAGAAATCCGGTGTGCCGCACCGCCTCCCACTGCCGAACGGTTCGGCACCCGTACCCGGGTAGGGGCCTGCCCTACCCGGGTGCGGTCACGACGGGCTCGTCAGATTCCCAGGCGCCAGATGACCGCGTCGACCGCGCGCGGTGAGATGGTCGCGACGGCCTGCAGGATCCGGGTGTAGCGGGGGTAGAGCTCGATCGGCCGGGTCCGGATCGCGGTGCAGATCCAGTCGGCGGCCTGCTCGGCACTCAGCGCGGCCGACTGGTCGTAGGCGCCGGTGGGGGCGATCATCTCGGTGCGCACCAGCGGGAACCCGACCGTGGTGACATGCACACCGCGCGACCGGGTTTCGGCGCCGAGGCTGCGCCCGAACGCGCCGAGCGCGGCTTTGGACGCGTGGTAGGCGGTGAACATCGGCATCGTGCCCGCCGCGACACCCCAGGTGGCGACATTGACGACATGCCCGTTGCCTGCCTCGAGCATCGAGGGGAGCAGTCCCATGGTCAGCCGTGCCGCGCCGAAGTAGTTCAGCGCCATGGTCCGTTCGTAGTCGTGGAACCGATCGGTGGCATCGGCCGCGCGACGGCGGATCGACCGGCCCGCGTTGTTCACCAGGACGTCGACCGTGCCGTACTGCTCGAGCACGGTTTTGACCAGGTCGTCGACGTCGCCGGGCTCGGACAGATCGCAGGTGATGCTCTCGGCCACGCCGCCCGTCGCGCGCACCGCGTCGCGGACCTCGAGCAGGGGTTCGGCGGTCCGGGCGACCAGGATCAGCCGGGCGCCGTGGCGGCCCAGCGCGTGCGCGGCGGCGCGGCCCACCCCGGACGACGCGCCCGTCAGCAGGACGGTCTTGCCCGCGATCTCGTGCCGCTCGCCGAGTACGAGCCGCGCCACGGTACGCGGCAGCGCGGGCGGATTGAGCAGCAAGGACTGCGCGAGGCGGTCGAGCACGGGGACTCCTGGGCGTCGAAGGGGTTACCGATTCAATTTACTATCTAGTAAATTACAAACGGGTCAATTGAGTGTCAACCGGTGCGGCCGTGATGGTTGGATGGGTCGGGTGAGCACAGCTGGAACCAAAGGTGTCCCGCGCCCCGAGCGTGAGCAGCAGATCCTCGACGCCGCGGTCGCCGAGATCGGGCGAGTCGGCTACGCGGGCCTGTCACCTGCCGATGTCGCGCGGCGAGCCGGGGTGTCCAAGCCGCTGGTCTACACCTATTTCCAGTCCAAGGACGGGCTCTACATCGCCTGTGTCGAGCGCGCAGCCACCGTCATCTACGACGCGATCGAGACGGCCATCACCGGGGCGAGTGGCCTGAGCAAGGCCGAACGAACCCTCGACGCGCTCTTCGTCGCCCTCGCCCCGCGACCGCACGACTGGACCGTCGTCTTCGACCGTTCCCATCCCGACGAGGGCCCCGCCGCCGACGCCGTGCGCGCGGCCCGCCGTCGCATCGCCGCCCAGGCGGCCCGTGGCGTCGCCGACGCGCTCAGCGCGCTCGCCCTCACCGACCCCGACGACCTGTCCGCGCTCACCGATGTCTGGATGGGGTCGGTGACCTCGCTGGTCCTGTGGTGGCTGCGGCACCCCGAGCAGACGGCGGGCGAGATGAGCGCGCGCAGCCACCGCCTGATCGGGGCCCTCGTCAACGCGCCGCGCTGACCGGCGCTGTCTCCGGCAGCAGTTCCGCCAGCAGCGGCGACCACTCGTAGCGCCGTTCGGGGAAGCAGCGCTCCAGCAGGTCGCGCATGATCGACGGCGCGATCGAGGCGCCGGGGGAGGCGCCCAGCAGCCCGGCGACGGTGCCGTCGGCCCCGGTCACCAGTTCGGTGCCGAATTCGAGCACACCGCCTCGCCGGGGATCCGGCTTGACCAGCTGGGCGCGCTGCCCGGCCTGGATCAGCTCCCAGTCGCCGGGATCCGCGGTGGGATAGAAGCGCTGGAGCTGCGCGAACTTCCGGCGCCGCGACGCGAGCAGTTCGGTGATCAGGAAGCGGACCAGATCGAGATTCTGCAGACCGGCGGCCATCAGCGGCACGATGTTGTGCGGTCGCAGCGTGGTGAACAGGTCGGTCAGCTTGCCGTGGCGCAGCAGCCGCGTGCTGAAGGTGGCGTAGGGGCCGAACAGCAACGACGCGCTGCCGTCGACCTCGCGACGGTCCAGGTGCGGCACCGACATCGGCGGAGCGCCGAGTGCGGCCTGGCTGTAGACCTTCGCGTGGTGCTCGGCGACCACGTCGGGATTGTCGGTACGCAGGAACTGCGCGCCGAGTGGGAACACACCGTAGCCACGCACCTCCGGCAGCCCGGCCCGTTGCAGCAGCCGCAAGGCGTAGCCGCCCGCCCCGACGAACACGAACCGGGTGCGCACCCGAAAACGCCTGCCGCTGTCCAGGTCTCGTCCGCGCACGGTCCACAGCCCGTCCTTGCCGCGGGTGAGTCCGGTGATCTCGCGATGCAGCCGGACCGCATTGCCCGCCGCGGTCATCGTCGACAGCAGTGATCTGGTCAGCGCACCGAAGTCGACATCGGTGCCCGCGGTGTGCCGGGTGGCCGCCATCGCCTCGCCGTCGGCGCGGCCGCGCACGAGCAGTGGCGCCCACTCGGCGATGACGGCGCGGTCCTCGGTGTACTCCATACCGGCGAACGCGGGCTGGTCGCGCAGTGTCGCGTACCGCTGCCGCAGATAGGCGATGTCGTGATCGCCGAACACCACCGTCACGTGCGGGGTCGCCGTGACGAAGGTGGCCGGGGCGAGCTCGCCGCGGCGGGCCAGTGCCGACCAGAACCGCCGCGAGAGCCCGAACTGCTCGGCGATCCCGGCCGTTTTGCTGCCGTCGCGGGGATCGGGCATGTAGTTCAGCTCGCAGAGGCCCGAATGCCCGGTGCCCGCGTTGTTCCAAGGATGGCTGCTTTCGGCGGCGGGTTCGCCGAGCCGCTCGAACAGGGCGATCGACCAGTCCGGCGCGAGCGTGCTGAGCAGTGCGCCGAGCGTGGCGGACATGATGCCGCCGCCGATCAGCACGGCGTCGAGAACGTCGTCGCCACCGGCGGATTCGGGGTGGATGGGTGTCGTCTCGGTCATCGTCGAACCTCCCGTGAGCTGTGTACCGCCATCGTCACGCCACCGGGAGTGATCCGTCCAATACGGAATCGCCGACTATATGATCCGAATATGGATGATTCGGGCGACGGGGGAGCGCAAGCCCTGGCACCGCTGCTGGCGGCCTTCGAGGCGGCGGCCGACGAAGGGCACTTCACCAGGGCGGCGCAGCGGCTCGGGGTGCCACAGTCCTCGCTGAGCCGCCGGATCAAGACGATGGAACAGGCGCTGGGCGTGGCCCTGTTCCAGCCGGTCGGGCGCGGCGTGACGCTCACCCCGCAGGGGCGCGAGCTCTACGAACACACCCGTGGCCTGGTGCGCGCTCTCGGCGACGCGGTGCGCCGGGTGCGCGCCGACGCCGATCCCGACAGCGGTCTTGTCCGCTTCGGCTTCCCGCTCACCCTGGGCCCGGTGAGCATTCCGACGCTGCTGGCGCAGTTCCACACCAGGGCGCCGAGGATCCGGCTGCACCTGGTGCAGGCACACGGCGAGGCACTGGCCGAGCAGGTCCGTGACGGCCGGCTCGATCTGGCGGTAATGATCCCGCCGCCCGCCGATCTGCCGACGGTGCCGCTCGGCAGACAGCGCATCGACTTGCACGTGGCGCGCACGCACCCGCTGGCAGGCCGCACCCACATCGACCTCGCCGAACTGGCCGACGCCGCCTTCATCGCCAACCCGCCCAGCTATCAGCTGCGATCCCTGCTCGATACCTGGTGCGCCGCAGCGGGTTTCACGCCCCGGGTGCTGTTCGAGATCACCGAATTCGAGACCCTGCGCGAGCTGGTCGCGCTCGGTCTCGGCGTCGCGCTGCTGCCCGCCGCCGAGATACCGCATCCCGATCTCGCGGTCGTGCGCATCGATGGCGAACGCGACCGCGAGATCGGCCTGGTCTCGGGAGACCATGGGCCGACGCTCGCGGTCGCGCGGCTTCGGGATTTCCTGATCGCGCACACGGCGCGGATCAGTCTGTAGTGCGGATCAGTCCTGGGCGACACCGGCGTCGACGCCGCGGGCGGCGAGCCACGGGTGCGGGTCGATCGGGGCGCCGTAGAGGGAGCCGTCCGGCACGTGCACCTCGTAGTGCAGGTGGGGGCCGGTGGATTGGCCACGGTTACCGACGGTGGCGATGACGTCACCGGCGTTCACGTGCTGACCCGTCTCGACCAGGATCTCGTTGACGTGACCGAACACGCCGATGGTGCCGTCGTCCTGCTGGATGCGGACCCACAGGCCGAAGCCGGAGGCAGGGCCGGTCTCGATCACGGTACCGTCGGTGACGGCGAAGACGGGGGCGCCGATCGGGTCACCGAAGTCGATGCCGTTGTGCGACTCGCCCCAGCGGGCGCCGTAGTAGGAGGTCAGCCTGCCGTTGACCGGGCGGACGGTCTGCGGGCGCGGCGGCGGCGGGGGCGGCGCGATGACCGGCATCGGCGGCAGCTCGGGCAGCGCGAGGGCGACCGCTTCGCGGTGCTCTTCCCACGCGATCGGGGCCGAGGCCGGGGTCTCGCCCTGCGGGCCCTGGGCCTCGGCGGGGGTGTAGGCGACGAAACGGTACGGTGACTCGCCCGCGGTGATGGCCTGGGTGGCGCCCGCGGTGATGCTGGTGTCGGAGGTCGGGGTCTCGGGCTCACCGAAGGTGGCGACGGAGGTTCCCACGAGTGCGGACAAAGCCACCGCACCCGCGACAACGCCTCCCCAACGGCCGGCGAAGGCGTCGGAGACTCGAGCAGATAACGGGTTGGTCACGAACATATTTCGAACGTAGCGAAACCGTGATGTCGACGGCGAGTGATGTGGCTGTCATCACTGCAGGCTATAACCCCAGTTGATCTATAACAGCAGCATAACAAAAACGGAAATTCCGAGGATCGACCGGGAGGAATTCCCAGGTCGCAAGATCATTGCCGAATATCCCCGTCCGGAGGACACTGATTCAGTGGACACTAACGGAGTTCGGGCCATTACGGCCCTGTCCGACCCCACCCGGCGCGCGATCTTCGAGTCGTTACCGCAGGGCCCACGCTCGGTCGCCGACCTGGCCGCGGCCACCGGCATCACCAGCTCGGCGGCCTCGCAGCACCTGCGCGTGCTCCGCGAAGCGCACCTGGTCACCATGCGCCGCGACGGCAACCGCCACCTCTACTCCCTCGACCCCCGTGGCCTCAGCGACGCCCGCGACTATCTCGAGCAGTTCTGGCCGAGCGCGCTGGCCGCCCACGCGGCGGCACTGCGCGAAGCCACCGCCCCGGCTCAGCCCACCCGGCGATAACGCGACCGGGTCGAGTCCGCCCAGTCCTGCTTGTCCAGCTGCGCGTCCACGGCGGCCACCACCTCGGGCACGCCGATGCGCAGCAGACCCGGGTCCGGCGCGCGGCCCTCGGGATCGCCCACCTGTCCCGCCCACAACACCGCGTGCCTGCCCAGCAGGTGGGCGGGGGGCCCGCCCCGGCGCGGCGGCGTCGGCCCGAACAGCAGCACCGTGCGGGTGCCGAAGGCGGTCGCCAGATGCGCGACACCGGTGTCACCGCTGATCACCAGCGAGGATTCGGCCACCGTGGCGGCCAGATCGGTGAGGTTCTGCCTGCCTGCCAGCACCCGATCGTCGGGCAGGCCCGCCTGCGCGGCCACCTGGACGGCGATCTCGCGTTCGAACGGGTCGCCGGTGAGCACCACGTCCCGGCCGAGCACCAGCAGATGCCGCACCACGGCCGCGAACCGCTCCGGCGGCCACCGCCGGGCGGGAGCGCCCGCGCCGATGTGCACGACGACGCAGTCCCGGCGGCTCAGCGACGCCACCGGCGGCACCAGCCCGAGATTGCGGCGATCGGCCTCTATTCCCGCCGACTCCAGCAGCCGACACCACCGATCCACCACGTGCGCCTCCGGATCCCAGCGTGGACCCGCGAGCTTGGGGAGTGCGGGGGAGCGGTGGCCGATGATCCGGTCGGCGCCGGTATCGGCCAGCGCTCGCGCGCTCGCGCCGTCCGCGCCGTGCAGGTTCACCGCCAACTCGGGCGCAGGCCCGTCCCAGATCAGTGCGGCCGGATCGGCGGTGGGCACCAGTTCATCGACCGAGGAGATCAGATCGACGATCTGCTCCAATCGATGCGGCGCCGCCAGCACGATCTTGCTGCGTGGTTCGGCCCGGCGCAGAGCACGCAGAGCCGGGACCGCGGCGAGGAGATCACCGAGGCCCCGAGCTTGCAGCACGAGTACAACCGACACTTCCATGACCTACCCGGGAGCAGGGCAAGCCAAACGTTCGCGTGGGCAAGGACGTGGCGGCTGTCAAGGAACCCCCGCTCGGCGCGATGTCCGCGGTAGCGACACGGTCACGACCCCAGCTAATGTCCGGAAAACCAGAGCATGCGGGCATAACATCTCGTCATGACGACAAATACCGTGCCGGAGAGCCCGTTTTCGGCTCTTGCCAAGAAAACCTGGCAAACAATCCTGGTCACCGGCCTCCTCGCGGTGGTCCTCGGCATCATCGTGCTCGTGTGGCCCGATAAGACGCTGCTCGTGGCGGGCATTCTGTTCGGTATCTACATGGTTGTCAGCGGCATCTTCCAGTTGATCGCCGCGTTCACCCACCTGCCGAGCACCAGCTTCCGGGTGCTGTCCTTCATCAGTGGTGTGCTGTCGCTGATCATCGGTGTCTTCTGCTTCCGCGACGATCTCGCCTCGATCGTGCTGCTCGGTCTGTGGATCGGCATCAGCTGGCTGTTCCGTGGCGTCGCGATCCTGTTCGCCGCCATGTCGGAGAAGGGTGTTCCCGGCCGCGGCTGGCAGATCTTCTACGGCATCGTCAGCGCCATCGCCGGTGTCATCCTGATCGTGTGGCCGATCAGCTCGCTCACGACCCTCACCCTGGTCGTCGGCATCTTCCTGATCGTCATCGGCATCATGGAGATCATCACCGCCTTCGGCGTCCGCAAGGATTCGCGCGTGCTGGAGCAGCAGGGGCTCTGACGCCACGGAAAAGTTCGTCGGAAAACGGCCGACGCCTTCGGGCATCGGCCGCTTTCGGGTGAACTACGCTCGGCATTCATGGAATTCGTCTACAACCTGGTGGTTGTCACGCATTTGCTCGGGATGGCCGCCGTCGTCGGTGGCTTCGCCGCCTCGCGTCCTGTCGTGTCGGAGCTGATGGTCTGGGGCGCGCGTGCGCAGCTGGTCACCGGTGTGATCCTGGCGGGCCTTGCCTCGGGCGTCGATTCGCTCGACAAGGACCCGGACACGACCAAGCTGGCGGTGAAGCTGGCGATCTCGGTGATCGTGGTCGCGCTCGCCGAGATGGGCAGGGCCGATGCCAAGCGCGGCAAGCAGATCGACTGGATGACCGATGTCGCGGGCGGACTCGCGATCGTCAACGTGCTCGTCGCCGCGCTCTGGACCTGATCCTCCCAGCCCGGCAGGCCGGCCCCGCGGATCAGCCCGCCGCGCGGGCCCGGCGCGCCAGTTCGACCGTCGCCGACCGCAATTCGGAGATCTCCGACAGGGGTGCGGCATAGCCGACCCTGGTGCGAGCCACCCCGCGCGGGGTCTCGACCCGCAGTTCCAGCCCGTAGCGGTCGGCGCGTTCGCAGGAGGCCGCGGTCGCGTCGGGGAATCCGCCGAGTTGGTTGGCCATCGCCAGCAGCGCGTCGGCGTGGTCGGCGTTGAGGTGTGCGATGCCCGGCGCGGCCTGCGGCACGATCGGGTCCGGCTGCGCGTCCAGGTACTCCTGCGCCGAGGCCGAATCCATCCGCCCGTATCCGCCGACCCAGCGCACCCGCTGGACCCGCAGGATCCACAGCGTGAAATCGCTGTAGTCGATGTAGTACTTCGCGGCGGGGATGGCGGCCAGGTGCGCGGAGCGCGCGGCCTCGGCCTCGGCGCCCACCGGCTGCTCCACCACGCCCGCCAGGGTGATCCGGGTGCCCGCCAGCGGATCGGCCGGGATATCGGGCGTCACGATGGCGATGCTGGCGCGCGGATCGGCGGCCAGATTGCGGCCGTGCTCGGCCAGTCGCGAGACGCTCAGCACGGGCGCGCCGTCGAGCAGTCCGTACGTGATGAACGACGCCCACGGTGCACCGTCGGCCGTCAGGCTGGCCAGGGTGCCCGTATTCGTAGCCGCCGCAATCGTTCTGGCCTCCTCGGCCGCCGAGGGGCGGGCCTCGTTGGCCAGGGGAGCGGTCGGCAGCGGGATGGAGGGTGCGTCGCCGGGGTCGCCGTGGTCGAGAGTCATGGCCACAGCGTATCCACCCGGACTGCCTTGCGTGGGGTGCTCGACAGCCAGCTGTGCAATGCCGCGTAGACCACGTCGTGATTGAGCAGGCTGAAATGGTTCGCCTCGGGCACATGCAGGCTGTCGACGCCGTCGAAGCCGATCCGGCGGGCCCAGCCGCGACCCGAGCCGCTGCCGCTCAGCACCAGGCCGTCGCCCACGATCAGGCCGAGCGGATGCTTCGGGCTGCGGGTGAACGTCGCGGTGACGAAGTAGTGCTCGGCGCCGGCGATCAACGGCACCTCACGCACCGCTCGCGCCCGCAGGGCGTCGACGTCGAGATCGCGCCAGTCCTCGTCGACCAGGGAACCGTGGCGCAGGTCCCGGATGCCCGCGCTGCGCCTGCGTAGCAGTTTGCCCAGCGGACGGGTCTCGGGTAGCAGGTCGAACGCGGCCGCGGCGTAGTGGGCGAGCTGCTCCAGGGGAGCGCCGAGGTGTGGAGAGCCGAGGCACACCACCTGCCGGACCGCGCGCACCCACGCTTCGCCCGCCTCGTCGGCCTGATGGCACGCGCTGCGCGCGACCAGCCCGCCCATCGAATGGCCGATCAGGCAGATCTCGTGCACCGGCAGCGGCCAGGCCGCGACGAGCCGCGCCAGCAGGGCGCTGAGCTCAGCCGCGTTCTCGGAGATGTGCAGGCCCGAGTTGTACCGCACGAAAACCGGGGTGTAGCCGAGTTCGGTTTCCAGCCGTTCGCCGTAGGTGGGGCGCCCGCCGAGGCGCCACGCGTGCTCGGTCTCCACCAGTCCGTGCAGGTGCACGACCAGCCGGGTCGTCGGCACGGCGAAATGCGCGGCCAGCAGCTCGGGCGGTACCGGCGCGCCGTCGACGCGAAAGGTCATGGGGGAGGCCAGGATCGGTTCCTCGTCCGCGAGCGCGTCGCCGATCAGTCCCTGCACCGCGGCCAGGATGCCCGCGCCCCACACGGTGCGCGACGGTGCGGTGACACCGGGAACCTGGACCGCGCTCGCGACCTCGCCCACCACGAACCCGGTCCCGCCGACCACCGCGTACACGCCGTCGGTGATCGCGTCGTGCACGAGCTTCACCGGATCGGCGGCCGGGCCGACGCCCACCCGCACGGCCGCGAACACCCGATCGGAGATGGCGCGGTGGATGGCCGCTATCCCGTCGACCGCGCCGACGAACTCGTCGCCTGCCAGCCGCGTGAGCGCCTGTACTTCGGCCTGGGATTGGGGGAGCTGCTGGGTCACAGGGTTGAGAGTACAACTGTGCACTGAAAGGTGCTGGGCTTGGGGCGGCTTCGGGAAGATGCAGGGGTTCTCCCGCTCGTTTTCGTTATCGATCACAATCAACATGCCGATACTGCGATATGCGCATCTAACCATGTAAGTGTGCTCTGTCGAACTGCGGAAAGAAGACAAGGACGGCGGGGGAGGGCCCGCCGTCCTCACGAGCGATCGCCGATCACGGCCGATGCATGATCGCGTACCAGAGCGCACCCATCGTGCCGAGCACGAAAAGCGGAGAGATGACCCAGGTTTCGACCCGGTTCCCGGTCCGCTCGATCAACGGCACCCTGGTGCGCAGTGGGAACGGCCACAGCAGCCGGCAACCCCGATCGGTGAGGCAGTCGCCGAGCAGGTGCGCCAGACACCCCAGCCCGACACAGATCGGCAGCCACGCCGGCCGGTCGACGATCCAGTGGTCGACGGCGAAGGTGCCCGCCGTCGCGAGCACGATGACCGTCCCGTAGGTCCGCACGCTCTTGCCCGGCGGACACAGATGCAGCGACCGCACCGCCAGCGCGAGCAGGAAGAACACCAGGCTCAGCGTGAACGGCCTGCCGAGGTAGTGCTCCCCGGCCCAGGTGGCGGCGACCGCGGCCACCACGAACAGCAGCGAGTGGGTGCCGTGGCGATGACCGCCCGAGACCCAGGAGATGAACCGGCACAGGTGATGTGACACCGGGCCGAGCACATGCGAGATGGTTCCGCTGGGGTGATCCGCGTCCGGCAACAAGGCGGCACCCGCGGTGAGCAGGGTGCCCATGATCAATTCGGCGATCCCGAATCGTGTTGTGTCGCTGTCGAACAGGGGGAACGCGGCGACCGTGAGCGGGAGCGCCGCGGCGGTACCCGCCCAGGCCAGCGCGCCACTGGTCGCATGTGAATGTCCTAGCACCCCGCAACGTTAGAGGAGCTCACTACTTCGGCGCATATGCCGAGGCAGGCCGGTACGCGGGCGGGAATGCACGGCGTGTCCGGATGGTTGGCGCAGGAGACCGCACCGCGAAAGGACGAGGATGAGTGCATTCAACGACCAGGTGATCGCCGAGTTCCGGGCCAACGGTGGCCGGGTCGGCGGCCTGTTCGAGGGCCGCGACAACATGGTGATCATCACCACCACCGGCGCGAAGTCCGGTCGCGCGATCACCAATCCGCTGGTATTCCTGCCCGATGGCGAGCGCATCGTGCTGATCGCCTCCAACGGCGGCGCCGACAAGCACCCCGCGTGGTACCACAACCTGGTCGCCAACCCGGAGCTGACCGTGGAGCTGCCGACCGAAACCTTCACGGGCAAGGCCGAGCTCGTCGCCGACCCGGAGCGCACGGCGCTGTTCGACCGGATGGTCGAGCTGATGCCGGGCTTCGCGGAATACCGGGACAAGACCAGCAGGGAGATCCCCGTCTTCGCGGTGTCCAAGGTGAGTTAGTCGGCGGCTCGAGCGGAATGGTTGCCGGGGCAGGCGATCTGCTGGTTCGATCGCCCGGTGACCGAAACCATCGACGCGCCCCGCATCGTCCACGCCTCCCGCGAGATCGCGGCGAGCGCCGCCGCGATCTTCGAACTGATCGCCGACCCTGCCCAGCAGCCACGCTGGGACGGCAACGACAATCTCGCGGAAGCGAGCGCGGGCCAACGGGTCCGCGCCACCGGTGACGTCTTCACCACCACCCTCACCAACGGCGCCGATCGCGACAACCACATCGTCGAGTTCGAGGAGGGCCGCCGCATCGCCTGGAACCCGTCCGAGCGGGACAAGACCCCGCCCGGCCACCTGTGGCGGTGGGAGCTGGAGCCGATCGACGACACCAACACCCGGGTCACCCACACCTACGACTGGACCCAGCTGCACGACGAACTGCGTCAGGTGCGGGCCAGGGCGACCACCTCGGACAAGCTGCGGGCGTCGGTCGATCGGCTCGCCGAACTCGCCGAGGCCGACGCCACCGCGTGATCCGGGCCGCGAACGAAACACCCCGTGACTCGCACTGAGCCACGGGGTGTTTCGCTTCTGACGGGTCAGCCCAGATCGAACCGGTCCAGGTTGCTCACCTTGGTCCACGCGGCGACGAAGTCGTGCACGAACTTCTCCTTCGCGTCGTCGGTCGCGTAGGCCTCGGCCACGGCGCGCAGCTGCGAGTTCGAGCCGAACACCAGGTCGGCGCGGCTGCCGGTCCAGGTGACCGCACCGGTCGCGCGATCCTTGGCCTCGTAGGTGTCGTCGTCGGCGGCCGACGGCACCCACTCGATGCCCATGTCGAGCAGGTTGACGAAGTAGTCGTTCGTCAACGCGCCCGGCGTCGCGGTGAACACGCCGAGCGGCGAGGACTGGTAGTTCGCACCGAGCACGCGCAGACCACCGACCAGGACGGTCATCTCCGGTGCGCTCAGCGTCAGCAGGTTCGCCTTGTCGACGAGCAGGTACTCGGCGGGGATCCCGGCGTCCTTGGCGAGGTAGTTGCGGAACCCGTCGGCCTTGGGCTCGAGCGCCGAGAACGACTCGACGTCGGTCTGCTCCTGGCTGGCATCGCCGCGGCCCGGCGCGAACGGCACGCTCACGTCGTACCCGGCCGCCTTGGCCGCCTGCTCGACGCCGACCGCGCCACCGAGGACGACCAGATCCGCGAACGACACCTGGGCGCCGCCGTCGGCGTTGAACGTCGACTGGATGCCCTCGAGCGTCCGGACGACCTGCGCGAGCTCGTCGGGCTGGTTGACCTCCCAGCCCGCCTGCGGCTGCAGCCGGATCCGGCCGCCGTTGGCGCCGCCGCGCTTGTCGCTGCCACGGAACGACGAGGCCGCCGCCCACGCCGTCGACACCAGCTGCACGACGCTCAGGCCGGAGGCCTGGATCTGGCTCTTCAGCGTCGCGATCTCGGTGTCACCGATCAGCGGGCCGGTGTGCGCGGGCACCGGGTCCTGCCACAGCAGTTCCTCGGACGGCACCAGCGGGCCGAGGTAGCGCGCGACCGGACCCATGTCGCGGTGGGTGAGCTTGTACCAGGCGCGCGCGAACGCGTCGGTGAGCTCCTCCGGGTGCTCGAGCCAGCGCCGGGTGATCCGCTCGTAGATCGGGTCCATCCGCAGCGACAGGTCGGTGGTCAGCATGACCGGGGTGCGCTTCTTCGCCGGATCGAACGGGTCGGGCACGGTGTTCGCGCCCGCGCCGTCCTTCGGGATGTACTGGTGCGCGCCCGCCGGGCTCGCCGACAGCTCCCACTCGTACCCGTACAGGGTTTCCAGGAAGTTGTTGTCCCAGGTGATCGGGGTGCTGTTCCAGATGCCTTCCAGGCCGCTGGTGATCGCGTCGGCGCCGACGCCGGTGCCGAAGCCGCTCTTCCAGCCCAGGCCCTGCTGCTCGAGCGGGGCCGCCTCGGGCTCGGGACCGACGAGGTCGGCCGGACCGGCGCCGTGGGTCTTGCCGAAGGTGTGCCCGCCGACGATCAGCGCGGCGGTCTCCTCGTCGTTCATCGCCATCCGCGCGAAGGTCTCCCGGATGTCGATCGCGGCCTCGAGCGGATCCGGATTGCCGTTGGGGCCTTCCGGATTCACGTAGATCAGGCCCATCTGGACAGCGGCGAGCGGACGCTCGAGGTTGCGCTCACCGGAGTAGCGCTCGTCGCCGAGCCAGGTGCGCTCCGGACCCCAGTAGACGTCTTCTTCCGGCTCCCACGCGTCGACGCGGCCGCCACCGAAACCGAATGTCGGGAAGCCCATCGACTCGAGCGCGACATTGCCCGAGTACACGATGAGGTCGGCCCAGGACAGCTTCTTGCCGTACTTCTTCTTCACCGGCCACAGCAGGCGGCGGGCCTTGTCCAGGCTGGCATTGTCGGGCCAGCTGTTCAGCGGCGCGAACCGCTGCAGGCCCGCGCCGGCACCGCCGCGGCCGTCGCCGACGCGGTAGGTGCCCGCCGAGTGCCAGGCCATCCGGATGAACAGCGGTCCGTAGTGGCCGAAGTCGGCGGGCCACCAGGGCTGCGAGGTCGTCATGACCTGCTCGATGTCCTGCTTCACGGCGGCCAGGTCGAGGGTCGCGAATTCGGCCGCGTAGTCGTAGTCCTCGCCCATCGGGTTCGCCACCGGCGGGTTCTTCTGCAGGATCGTCAGGTTGAGCTGGTGCGGCCACCAGTCCCGGTTGCTGCCACGGGCGTCGGCGGACGCGAACGGGCGACGATCGGCGACGGGGCAACCATTTTCACCGGGTTCCGTGTTGGCTTCCGCGATAGGTGGATGTTCCTCGGGCACGGTGATTCCTTTCAGGAGAGTGATGGTGATGTCAGGCAGTCGGGGCAGCGGCCCCAGTAGATGACCTCGGCCTCGTCGACGACGAAACCGGTGTCATCGAGAGCGGTCAGACAGGGCGCATCGCCGACTGCGCAGTCGACATCGACAATCACGCCGCAGGATCGGCACACCAGGTGATGATGGTTGTCCCCGACCCGGGTCTCGTACCGGGCGACCGTGCCCATCGGCTGGATCCGCCGGAGCAGGCCGGCGGTGGTGAGCACACGCAGCACGTCGTAGACGGCTTGATGACTCACCGCGCCGAGGGTGTCTCGCACCCGGCTCAGGATGGTGTCGGTATCAGCATGCGGATGCTGGTGCACGGCGGTCAGCACCGCCAGGCGCGGCGAGGTGACGCGCAGCGAGGCCGCGCGGAGCATCCGCTCGAAGTCCGACGTGGTGGACACAGTCCAAATTATTACTCGTTCCAGATGGCAGCGGAAGCATTTCCGGGCAAGTCGGCCACAGCCGGATCGGCGCGGGAATCTGGAACCACAGAAGAATGACCGGGACCGCCCCCCGGTCGACCACTGCTCAGGTGGTCACCGGGGTGCGGGTGGCACGGGCGATGAGGTACTCGACGAGGTGGGTCAGCACCGCCTTCGCCGAGGGCCGGTCACGGGCGTCGCACAGCATGACCGGGGTGTTCGGATCGAGGTCGAGCGCGTCGCGGACCTCGTCGATCGTGTAGCGCGGCGCGCCCTCGAAGCAGTTCACCGCGATCAGGAACGGCAGCCCGCGCCGTTCGAAGAAGTCGACGGCCGCAAAGGAATTGCTCAGGCGCCGGGTGTCGGCGAGCACGATCGCGCCCAGCGCGCCGCGGCACAGCTCGTCCCAGAGGAACCAGAACCGGTCCTGGCCGGGGGTACCGAACAGATACAGCACGAGATCGCGGTCGATGGTGATGCGGCCGAAGTCCAGCGCGACCGTGGTCGTCGACTTCTGCTCCACCCCCGACAGGTCGTCGACGCCGGTGCTGACCTCGGTGATCAGCTCCTCGGTGCGCAGCGGCGCGATCTCGCTGATCGAGGAGACCATGGTGGTCTTGCCGACGCCGAAGCCGCCGGCGATGAGGATCTTCACCGAGGCGGCCAGGTGCTGCCCGTCCGGTGCTGTGGGGTCAAAGTTTTCGGATGCCATCCAGAACCGCTCGCAATATGTTGAGGTCTCCGGTGCCGGCCTCGGCCGCTACCGGAGCCCGGAAGATGAGGTGACCCTCGGCGATGAGATCACCGACGAGGATCTTGGTCACCGCCAGAGGAAGTTTCAGCACGGCCGAGACCTCGGCCACCGACTGCGGACGCTTGCACAACCGTGCGATCGTCGCGTACTCGGGTTCCGGTCGTCGCAAGGTGGGAGCGGGATGTACTGCCACCACCACCGTGAGCATGTCCAGGTCGTGCGCCGCACCCATGGTGCGGCCGCGGGTCACCGCGTACGGCCGGACGAGAGGTCCGGCCGCGTCGTCGAACCACGGATCGCCGAGTCGAGTCATGTGAGGCTTCCTATAGCTCCGCCAGTCCGTGCCGCGGCTCGGTCGACAGATAGCTGCCGACCCGCTGCACGGTGAGATTCATTTCGTAGGCGACCATGCCGAGATTCGCCGACTCGTTCGCTTGCAGGGCCAGGCAGGCGTTGTCGCCCGCGGAGGTGACGAACAGAACGGCGCGATCGAGCTCGATCACCGCTTGCCGCACGCCACCGCCGTCGAAGCGGCTGCCCGCGCTGCGCGCGAGACCGTAGAGGGTCGACGACATGGCGGCGAAGTGCTCGGCGTCCTCACGCTTCATCTGCGAGGACCGTCCGAGCAGCAGCCCGTCGGTGGACAGCACGACCGCGTAGCGGACCCCCGCCAGCCGGTCGACGAGATCGTCGAGCAGCCAGTTGAGATCACCTGGGTGGGGAGAGTTCACCTCAGCCTTCCTGTTCGTCCTGGTTCGATGTGGTCAGGGGCTTGCGCCCCTGCCTGGTGCCGTTCTCGATCGCGGACATGAGATCGCGCGCCTGTTCGGCCGTCCGTGGCCGCTCCGGCGCGCGGGGCGCTTCCTCGGCGGCGGGTTCTTCGGTGAGCTCGGGCGCCAGGTTCGTCTGCCGCTGGCGCCGCGGCAGGGCCGGACGCTCCTCGGAGCCGTTGGTCTGCGCGGCGGGCAGTTCGGGAGCGGGCGCCACCGGGCGCGGCGGGGTGGGCGGATCGGCGACGAGCGTGGCCACCGAGGTGGGCGCCGGTGCCGATTCGATCGCGGCGACCGGGGCGGGCTCGGGCGTCGGGGCCGGCAGCCCGCGCCGCAGCGGACCGGTCGTCACCGGCGGCATCATCGCGGTGTCGGAGTCACCGGCCAGCAGCGACAACGGGATGAGCACGATGGCGCGGATGCCGCCGTAGTCGGATTCGCTGAGCCGCACCGATACACCGTGCGCGGTGGACAGCCGGGCGACGACGAACAGGCCGAGTCGCGAGTCCGCGGACAGCGTGCCGACACCGAAGTCCGGCGGATCGGCCAGCATGGTGTTGTATTTGGCCAGGTCCTCGGGGCTCATGCCCATGCCCTGGTCGGTGATCTCGACGACCACGCCCTTGCCGACGATGTTGCCGCTCGCCTCCACCCGCGACTGCGGCGGGGAGAACGCCGTGGCGTTGTCGACGAGCTCGGCGAGCAGGTGCACGAGGTCGGCAACGACGGTGCCGACGACCTCCACCTCGGGCAGCTTGGTGACACGCACCCTGGCGTAGTCGAGCGTCTCGCCGATGGCGCTGCGCACGAGGTCCATCACCGGAACCGGCTTGCGCCACTGGCGACCTGGCCGCCCGCCGCCCAGGATGATCAGGTTCTCGGCATTGCGGCGTTCGCGGGTGGCGAGGTGGTCGAGCCGGAACAGGGTCTCCAGCAGCGCCGGGTCCTCCTGGCTGCGCTCGGCCTCGTCGAGGATCTCGAGCTGGCGGTGGACCACGATCTGGCTGCGGTGGGCGATATTGAGGAACACCGCGCGCACACCCTCCCGGGTGCGGGCCTCGTCGACGGCCGCGCGGATCGCGGCGGAGGCGGCGTGCTCGAAGGCCTTGGCGACCTGACCGATCTCGTCGCGGCCGAAGTCCAGCGTGGGGGCGGTGTCGGCGGCCTCGACGTCGCCACCGTCACGCAGGGTGCGCATGGTGGCGGGCAGCTGCTCGTCGGCGAGCTTCAGTGTCTCGGTGCGCAGGCGGCGCAGGCGGCGGATGATCCGGTTGGCCAGGATCACCGCGACCAGGAACACCAGCAGACTGAGCGCGAGCACACCGCCACCTGCCAGGGCCGCGTTGACCTCGGCCCGGTGCGCGGTGTCCTCGGCCAGCTTCTGCACGTGCCGGTTGTGCGCGCCGTACGCGTCCAGCAGGGCCCGGTTGACTTCGGCAGCCGCGCTCTGCCATTCGGGCATGCTCATCGGCAGTGCCGGGGCGGCACTCTGCCTGCTCGAGGTCCCGCTGCTCGGCGTCGCGGGCGTCGCGAAGCGCTGCATGATCGCCGCTTCCATCGCGGTGAGCTGCTGCCAATGCGCCGAGGCCATCAGCGCGGTGATCGCGGTGCGCCGGCTGTCGTCGAGCTCGGCCGCGATATTGGCGACCTCGACGTGATAAAAGCCGCTGAGGCGGATGAACTCGTCGACCGGGATGGACGTCGGGCCATCTGCCGTGACCATCTGCATGGCCAACGCGGTGCTGCGGGACATCCCCTCGGCGGCGTTGAGCATTCGAAAGCCCTCGGCGACGCCGGAGGCGACAATGGCGTCGGGGGCGGCGCGCTCGGCGACCTTGGTGCCCTCGGTGAAGACATCGAGCAAGCGGTTGTAGAACACGAACGCGTCCGAGGCGGGCAGCACTCCCGCGTCGGCGCCACCCCGGACTCCGGCCAGATGCGTTCCGAGGGTGGCGAATCCGCCCTTGTCGTCACCGATGTTGGAATCGTCGACCTCGCGGATGCCTGCCGAGATCTCGATCAGACCGCGGAAGGCGGCGTCGAGCCGGGCACGGGCCGGTCCGAGGGCGAGCTGGGCGTTCTCGTCGCCTGCCAGATGCGCCAGGGTGAGCTGGCGTTCGGACTGGACCGCTTCGATCAGCTCGCGGGTGTAGGGGACCGCCGCCTGCATCTCCGAAGCCCAGGTCTTGGCTTTGTTGCTCTCCTCGACCAGGTAGCCCGCCGTACCCACGCCGACCACCACCAGGGTGAGACTGGGAATGAGAGCGATCGCCAGAATCCGGGTACGAACACCGAGTCTCGCTAAGAACATCGCCATAACGTAACGGAATCGTTGCAGTCTTGCCCTGTGGGTCTCGCTGAGCGAGACGCGATTTGGTTTGTGCCCGAACGCATTTGCTATGCGCGCCGCCGACACGGAAAACGGCGAGCTCGCCCCGCCGGCTGAGCCGCGATGGCCCAGTCGGCGGGGGCTCGCCATGGCCTGGCAGTGCCGGGAAGGTCCAGCCAGGTCAGGTCGGTGCGCCGCTACAGCGTGCGGTCGGCGCCGGTTCGCGGGGGCGGTGCGGCCGCCAGCGCGGCGTTCTCCGCCGCGGTCAACTGCCTGGCGCGCAACACGAATCGCATGCCCTGGCCCGCTTCCAGCGATTCCGCGCTGGCCTGGCCGCGCACCGCGTCGACGGTGAGGTGGGTGTCTTTCCAGCATTCGAACTGCTCGGGGCTGATCCAGAACTCGGTGTGCCAGCTGAGCCTGCCGAGCAGGACGTCGGCCTTCTCGATCGGGAACTGCTTGGCGGACAGGCACACCGGCGCGATATCGGGGTCGCAGCCCTCGCCCGTCTGGCGGAACAGCACCGGGCCGTGGTCCTCGATCAGCCTGCGCAACAGCGTCTGTGCTCGTTCGGTGATCTCCACACGGTGGATGCGGTTCTGCATCAGAACATCCCGAGTTTCGTCGTCGAATAGCTGACCAGCACGTTCTTGGTCTGCTGGTAGTGCCCGAGCGTCATGGCGTGGTTCTCCCTGCCGAATCCCGACTTCTTGTAGCCGCCGAACGCGGCGTGCGCGGGGTAGGCGTGGTAGCAGTTGGTCCACACCCGGCCGGCCTTGAGGCCGCGGCCGAGTCGATGGGCGGTAGTGATATCGCGGGTCCACACGCCGGCGCCGAGGCCGTAGAGGGTGTCGTTGGCGATGCGGATCGCCTCGTCGGTGGTGTCGAAACGGGTCACCGCGACGACGGGGCCGAAGATCTCCTCCTGGAAGATCCGCATCGTGTTATCACCCTCGAAGACGGTGGGTTCGATGTAGTACCCACCCGGCAGGCCGTCGACCTTGCGTGCTTCCCCTCCAGTCAGCACGCGGGCGCCTTCGGCTCTGCCGATGTCCAGGTAGGACAGGATCTTCTCGTACTGGTCGTTGCCTGCCTGCGCGCCGATCATCGTCTCGGTGTCGAGTGGATGACCGGACACGACGGCCTCGGTGCGGGCGATGCAGCGGGCGAGGAACTCGTCGTAGATCGACGAGTGGATCAGCGCCCGCGACGGACACGTGCACACCTCTCCCTGGTTCAGGGCGAACATCACGAAGCCCTCGATCGCCTTGTCGAGGTAGTCGTCGTCGGCGGCCAGCACATCGGGCAGGAAGATGTTGGGGCTCTTGCCGCCCAGTTCCAGCGTCACCGGGATGATGTTCTCGCCGGCGTACTGCATGATCAGCCTGCCGGTGGTGGTCTCGCCGGTGAAGGCGATCTTGGCCACCCGCGGACTCTGCGCCAGCGGTTTGCCCGCTTCGACACCGAAACCGTTGACCACGTTGAGGACTCCGGGCGGTAGTAGATCCGCGATCAGCTCCACCACCAGCAGCAGCGAGGCCGGCGTCTGTTCGGCGGGTTTGATCACCACGCAGTTGCCCGCGGCCAGCGCGGGAGCCAGTTTCCAGGCCGCCATCAGGATCGGGAAGTTCCACGGGATGATCTGCCCGACGACGCCGAGCGGCTCGTGGAAGTGATAGGCGACGGTATCGGGATCGATCTGCGAGATCCCGCCCTCCTGGGCCCGCAGGACGCCGGCGAAGTAGCGGAAGTGGTCGACCGCCAGCGGCAGGTCGGCGGCCAGCGTCTCGCGGACGGGCTTGCCGTTGTCCCAGGTCTCGGCGACCGCCAGCGGTTCGATGCTGTTCTCGATCCGGTCGGCGATCTTGTTCAGGATGTCGGCCCGCTCGGCGACCGGGGTCGCGGCCCAGCGGTCGGTGACCCGGTGCGCGGCCTCGAGTGCCATGTCGATATCGGCGGCGGTGGATCTGGCCACCGCGCAGAAGATCTCGCCGTCGACGGGGGAGGTGTTGTCGAAGTAGCGGCCTTCGATGGGGGCGGCCCAGTCACCTCCGATGAAGTTGTCGTACCGGGCGGCATAGCTGACTATGCCGGTATCCGATCCGGGTTTGCCGTAGATCATGCGCCTCGCTCCTCGCGACCCGTGCGTGGTGGAACACACTATGGTCGGCGAAGGTTGGTACGAGGTTGGTGAGCGCGTGTGCGCAGGTCAGCCCCGGCGCGCGGTGTAGAGACGGGCGGTGACGACGGCCCGGCGGACGTCCTCGCGTGGCAGCAGGCGCAGGGCGTGCTCGTGCACGGCGACATCGCCGGGGCAGCGCTGGCCGAACGCGACCGCGTGTTCGGCGCGGTCGCTGCCGAGCACCGCGTTGCGGATGCCGACATCGAGGTGGGCCCGCCACTGTTCGACGCCGGGCAGGTCCGAACCGGGCAGCAGCGGACCGCGATACAGCCACAGTGCCGAGGTGAGATCGCCGCCCTCGATGGCCGCGAGCAGGTCCACCGCATCGCAGGACACGGGTCCGGTGAGCATGTAGCGCCGGTTGGCGATCTCGCCGCGGGTGGCCCGGCGCAGATGCGAGACATCGGCTTTGAGCGTGTTCAGCGACACCGCCCGGTCACCGTAGACCGCGGCATGCAGCTGTTCGGGCGTATAGCCCTCGGGTTCCAGCGCCAGCAGGGCCAGGATCTCGAGCTGCCTCGGTGGCAGCGGAACCGGCCTGCCGTCGCGCAGCAGCCGTGCGGCGCCGAGGCATTCGAGCCGGACGCCCGGTGCTGGGGTCGGCGCTTCGGCGCGCAGCATCGTCTCCACCGCGGTCACCAGCGCGCGCACGGAGGTCATCACCATCGGATGCGACCGTTCCCAGCTCGAGGACAGGTCGAGGACGCCGACCTGCCTGCCGTCGGGGCCGTGGATGGGCGCGGAATAGCAGACCCAGCCGTGCAGGGCGGCGACCAGATGTTCGGCGGAGAACACGGTGACGGCCTTGTCGTCGTGCAACGCGAGCGACAATCCGTTGGTGCCCATATGGCTTTCGTCCCAGACGCCGCCCGGCGCGAAGTTCACCTGTTCGCCCTGGCGGCGCAGGGTGCGATCGCCCGCGGTCCACAAGATGGTGCCCGATTCGTCACTGACGACAGCGAGATAGCCGGAGTCCTCGGCGATTCCGCGCAGCTGACCCGCGAGTTCGGTGACCGGCCTGCGCAGCGGCGACTCCGACCAGCGGTCGCTGATGTCGTCGAAACCGGGGGCGACGGTCTGGGCTGGGTCCACCGTGTTCAGCGAGCGCTGCCACGACTTGGCCACCTCCTCGCGCACCGGGCCGGTGTCGCGTGGCAACTGCAGGGGGCGCGACGGCGCCGCGAGCCGGTTCCACTGCTGTTCGAGCGCGCCACGATAGTCCGCGAGCCGGTCCGGCCTGGGCGATCCGGCGATCGGGTCGTGTGCGCCCACGTTCACTCCCTGCTCGTCGGTGGCGCTTTCCTGTCTATCAGCTGCGCCACCGGTCTGTGCGCCGATTGCCGCAGGACGGCCAGGTCACCGGCGCATGCCCTGTCGTGGCGGCTTGACGCCGCCGCCGGCTACTTGTTCAGGAACAGGCCGGCGATGTCGGCGTTCTTGATCGGGGTGTCGATATTGCGCTGGCCCGCGCACAGCAGGTCGACCTGCACGATCATCGAGTCGACCAGGGTGCCCGCCGGTTCGTTGTCGGTGCCGTTGCGCTCCTTGATCGCCTTGGTGATGGTGATCCGCTTGGTGTCGGCCTCCTGGTTGACGTACTCGCGGCACGGAGTGTCGCCACCCTGGTTGAGCACCCGCTCGACCTCGGCGCAGCCGCTCGCCAGGACCGCCAGGACCGCGACGCCGACGGCGAGCGCGCCGGTTCGGGTGGTGGCGTGCATGATTCCTCCTGGAGTGTTCGCCGAGCGCGGTTGCGCGTCGAGTGGCCTACAGACTAGGCGGTACGGCTCAGGTGCGGTGGATCCGCAGCGGAACGAGCTGTTCGGCGGCGGTCAGTGAGCCGTGGTGGCCGACCATCATCGACTGCAACGGCTCGGCTCCGGTGCGCACAACGCCACCGTCACCGCACGCGATGACGACTAGATCGCCGATGCGGGCCGCGGCGTCGGCGGTGACCCGCGGCCCGAACCAGCCTGCCTCGATCGCCTCGGCGCGGGTCTTGACCAGGAAGTCGCCCCCGAGCGACCCGATCCAGGTGTCTTCGACGGTGGCGCTCGCGCCCTCGGCGGTATAGACGTGGCGGGCGCGCGGTTCGCCCCCGAGCGTCACCACACCCTCCGACAGGTACGGGTGGGTGTCGAAGTCGATCCGGTCGACGAGCTCGACCATGCCGTGGTCGGCGGTGACGATCAGCGCCGTGCGTTCGGGCAGTCGCGCGGCGAGTTCGGCGGCGATCCGGTCGGCGTTGGCGAGTTCGAACCGCCAGGCCCGCGAGGCGGGGCCGCGAGCGTGACCGGTGGTGTCGAGATCCGCGTGATAGGTGTAGACCAGGGTTTTCGGCGCCGAGGTGATCGCCTGCAGCACACCGTCGACGAGATCGCCGACCGAGAAGGTCGGCCGGAAACCGCCGCCGCGCCAGCCCGCCTTGGTCAGGCCGGAGCCGTCCTGGTAGCCGGGCGCGACCTGGATCGCGGCGATCCCGGCCGCGGTGGCGCGCTGGAAGACGGTGGGCTGCGGCTGGATTCGGTCGGGCGGGAACGCGGTCAGCGCGTCGACCTTCGGGCCGTCGCCGATGAGGGTCCAGCGCAGCGTATTGAACAGCCGTTCCTCGTCGGGCAGGCGCAGCAGGTAGCCGACGACGCCGTGCTCGCCAGGCGGCAGGCCGGTCCCGAGGGTGGTGAGGCTGGTGGCGGTGGTGCTCGGGAACCCCGCGGTCATCGTCCCCGGCGGCAGGCTCGACAGGAACGGCGCGGCATCGGCATTGGCGGCCAGTGCCTGCGCGCCCAGTCCGTCGATGAGCAGCACGCACACCCGATCGACATCGAGACCGAGGGCGAGCCGGTCGGTTTCGCCGTCGACGCCGAGACAGGCGAGCACGGAGGGAAGCAGATCGGCGAGGGAGCCCTGGCCGTACCGCGGGGTCAGCAAGTGATTGTCGTTCACGCCTGTCCGGTTTCGAATCGGCTGATCAGCCCGTCGCGCACGACGAACCGCCAGGTGGTGCGCATCGAGCCCCAACGGCTGTTGGTGTAGTCGGCGGTCAGTTCCAGGCCGTCCGCGTCGACCGACTCGACCTCCAGACGCCCGTTGCTGCTGAAGATCTCGGCTTCGGTCCACTGCGCGAGATTGCGTTCCACGCCGTCGTCGGACATGGTCGCGTCCTCGGTCAGCACGCCGTAGAAGCGGCCGGTGTCCTGGGCGTTGAGCGCGTCGACGAACACTTCGACCACGGGATCGAGTTTCGCGGTGGCAGACATCGGGTCTCCTGCTCGAGGTGGGCACACGAGGGAAATGTGGTGCTACCCACTGTAGGTGAGCGCGTGGGGCCGGCAGGGGGAATAGGCGACGGCGCGTCAGGCGCCGGGGCGGGGCGGGGCGATGAGGTCGGTGAACGCGCGCATGATCGCGTCGACCAGCTCGGGCGCCTGCGTGCCGAGCTGTTCGCTGCGCTTCTCTAGTTGTCCGTCCAGCCACAGCGAGGCCAGGCCGTGCGCCAGCCCCCACCAGGCGACCGCGAGGGTTTCGGCGCGGTCCGCGGGCAGCACGCCGGCCGCGACCGCCTCGATGACGGTGTCGTCGAGGATCTGGAACGCGGCGTCGGCGGCGGTGTGCGCGTCGGGGTGCTTGTCGGGCTCGGACAGCTCGGGCCGGAACATCAGCCGGAACTGCGCCGGATGCTCGCGGGAGAACCGCACGTAGGCATCGGCGAGATCGGTCAGCGCGCCCAGTGGTGTGGTCGCCGCGGCCGTGGCCGCGGCGAGGTCGGCGGCGAGCTGCTGGAAACCGTCGACCGACAGCGCCGACAACAGCGCGGCGCGGTCCGCGAAGTGGTGATAGGGCGCGCCGCTGCTGACCCCGGCCTCGCGGGCGACGCGGCGCAGGCTCACGGCCGCGAGGCCTTCGCTCTCGATCAGGCGCAGGCAGGCGTCCATCAACGTCGCCCGCAGGTCGCCGTGGTGGTATCTGGTGCGCTTCACCCTCCGAGCGTATGCGAGCACCCGGCGAGAATCCGCACTGGACAGAAAATCTATGCAGTGTTTAGATTAACTGAGCACCGCTCAGATGTGCGGTCTCCACCGTAGGACGAAGGGTTGACACCATGACCACACGGGTACTCGTCACCGGCGCGACAGGTTTCGTGGCCGGCCACTGCATCGCCGAACTGCTGGAGCACGGCTACGCCGTCCGTGGCACCGTGCGCGACCTCGACGCACATGCCAAGCGCGCCCACCTGACCGAGCTCGCCCGCCGCACCGGCGGTGAGCTCGAGTTCGTCGCCGCCACGCTCGACGACGACACCGGCTGGGTCGAGGCGGTGACGGGTTGCGACGCGGTGCTGCACGTCGCCTCGCCGTTCCCGTCCGCGCCGCCGGACGACGAGCAGGCCCTGATCGGCCCCGCCGTCGACGGCACCCTGCGGGTGCTGCGCGCCGCCGCGGCGGCCAGGGTGCGGCGCGTCGTGCTCACCTCGTCGGTGGCCGCGGTCGCCTACGGCCACGACGTGGACGAGGTGCGCACCGAGGCCGACTGGTCGGTCGTCGACCGTATCCCGGCGTATCAGAAGAGCAAGACCCTTGCCGAGCGCGCCGCCTGGGAGTTCGTCGAATCACTCGGCGGCGACATGGAACTCGTCGCGGTGAATCCGGGAATGGTGCTCGGTCCGTTGCTCGACGCGACGACCAGCACCTCGCACGAGCCGATCCGCCGTCTGCTCAACCGCGATGTGCCGGGGTCGGTGCGTACCGGATGGACGCCGGTCGACGTCCGTGACCTGGCCGTCGCGCATCGGCTGGCGATGGAAGTGCCTGCGGCGGTGGGCAATCGGTACATCTGCGCGGCCGATCCGCTGTGGATGGGCGACCTCGCCCGGCTGCTGGCACGTGACTACGACCCGCAGGGCTTCCGGGTGCCGACCCGGGTACTGCCGAACTGGCTGGTCCGCCTGGTCGCGGTGTTCGACAAGGGCGTCCGGCTGACGGTGCCGGTCCTGGGCCGCACCGAATACGTCAGCGCCGAGAAGGCGCGGCGGGAACTGGGCTGGACGATGCGCCCGATCGAGGACACGATCCGCGACACCGCCGACAGCCTGATCGCCTTCGGCCTGGTCAGCGCGCCCGATGGCCGCCGGACCACGCACGCCGCCGCCGTGTGAGCGTCACCGCCATTCCTGGCGTTGCAGGTCCTGGATCACCGGGCGCATGAGGGTCGACACCTCGGGATCGACCGCGCGGCGATCCGGCGGGAACACGGTGGCCGCGGTGAGGGTGTGATCGTCGAGGGAACGCAGTGGGCCGGGGGAGCGCAGCGCCGGTGCCGGGCTCTGCCCGGTCGCGGCGAGGATGAAACCCCAGTCGCCGAAGCTCGGAACGTCCACGTGGTACGGCGTCGTGCGCAGCCCGGCCGACCGGAGGGTGGCGTCGATGGTCCAGAAGGAGCGCGGCGCGAAGAACGGTGACCCGGACTGCACCACCATGCGGGCGCCGGGCGCCAGCACATTCGCGGTCATCGCGTAGAACTCCCGCGAGTACAGCTTGGCGACCGAGGTCTGGTCCGGGTCGGGCAGGTCGACGATCACCGCGTCGAAAAGCCCTGGCGCGCCGCGCAACCAGGTGAACGCGTCGGCGGTGACGACCCGCACGCGCGGGTCGTCGAAGGAGCGCTGGTTGAGCGTGGTCAGGCGTTCGTCGGTACGGGCGAGCTCGATCATCGCCGGGTCGAGTTCGACCAGCGTCACCTGGACGACGTCCGGGTAGCGCAGGATCTCGCGCAGCGCCAGGCCGTCGCCGCCGCCGAGGACCAGCACCGAACGACGCGCGCCCGCGAGCACCGGATGCACCAGCGCCTCGTGATAGCGATATTCGTCGACCGAGGAGAACTGCAGCCCACCGTTGAGATAGAGGCGGGTATCGGTGGTGCCGAACGGGGAGAACGATTCGGTGAGCACGATCTGCTGGTACGGCGTGCGTGTCTGCCAGACGATCGGATGCGCGAACAGCGCCTGCTGCGCGGTCGCCTCGAACCGGTCGGCGTAGAGGTAGGTCCCGGTGAGCCCGCAGGCCACGACCACGGTGGCGGCGACCAGAACGTGCCGGGCCGCGCGCGTCATCTGGGCGCGAAAGAAGAAGAACGCCAACGCCAGTCCGGCGACGGCATTGACCACGCCGACAACGAGACTGCCGCGGATCTGCCCGAACACCGGCAGCAACAGGAACGGGAACGCCAGCCCGCCCAACAGCGCACCGACGTAGTCGGCGGCGAACAGATCGGCGACCGCGCCACTGGCCTCCTGCTTGCGGACCTGCTGGAGCAACTCCATCAGCAGCGGGATCTCGGCCCCGATCAGCATCCCGATCACGGCCGCGGCCAGCACCAGCATGCCGGTATAGACGTTGAGCCAGGCATAGCTGGCGTAGAGCGCCGCCACCGACAGCCCGCCGATCACGGCCAGCGCCAGCTCGACCGCGACGAACGCGGCGGCCGCGTGGCGGCGCAACGGTTTCGCGGCGAGCGCGCCGACACCCATCGCGCACACCATCACGCTCAGCGTGATCGAGGCCTGTGCCGCGGTGTCACCGATCAGGTAGCTGCCGAGGGTGACCAGCGACAGCTCGTACACCAGACCGCAGGCGGCGCAAATGAACACGGTCGCCAGCAGCGCCGCCCTGGCCAGGCGGTGCACGGGCATCAGGTGAGGCCCGCGGCCACCACCAGCGCGACCGCGACGTGCGCCGACGCCGTGACCCACACCGCGGGATGCGGTTCCGGATCGGCGACGACGGCCCGGAAATCACCGGGGGTGAGCGCGTCGAGCAGCACGAACGCCAGCGCCATCGCCGCGAGGCCGATCACGCCGTAGATCGCGCTGGCCAGCAGCGCCTGCGCGATCTTGCCCTCGGAGGTCCAGATGGCGGTGGCCACGATGATGCCGACGCCGAACAGGTTCGAGGCGAGCAGGATCGCGGCATTGCGGTTGCGTTCCAGCCAGATCTGGGCGCGCAGGTCGCCGGGCGTGAGCAGGTCGACGATGCCGAAACCGACAGCCATCAACACGATTCCCACCGCGGAATAGGCGAGCGCGGCGCCCGCGTCCGCCGCCAGGTCGGCGAGCATGAGGTCCTCCTGTGCTGTGTGAGGCGAGCCGCCTCGATGAACTACTTGCCGCCGTTGTCGCTGCCGCCGCCGCGGAAATCCCCCGCCGCGGAGCCGCTGTTCCAGCCGTAGGTGCTGGTGTGCGAATGGTGGCGGCGGGTGCCGTTGGCGAGACTGTCGACCAGCACGAGCGATCCGCCCGCGTGCGGTGACACCGCGACGAGATCGTTGTCGAAGCGCAGGTAGTGGTTGTCGCCGGTGTTGCGGCGGTCGCGCGGGTCGGTGGCCTTGGCGATCGCGGCGGCGACGGCGGCCGGTGCGGCGGCCGCGGTGAACGCGAGCCCGTCGTTGACCTGGTCGAGCTGGCGGGCACGCTGGTAGCGCTCGGCCACGAATTCGCGCGGATCTTTGTCGCGGGTCACCGCGACTACCACGATCACGGCGACGATGGCAACGACCACGGCGACGATGCCAGCCACGATCCATCTGGTGCGATTCATCGTCACCGCGGCGCCCCGGAACCGGTGCGCCGCACGACTGTCGGCGATGCGCTGATGAGAAACCCTCCCCGTGAAAAACTGGCCGGACTGTATCACCCGGTGCGCCCGCGGCGAAAACCGTTCCGCCCGCGGCGCGGTGGCTACGCCTCGGCGGGCAACCAGTCGCTGGCCGGATCGTAGTCGAGCCACCGCCGTTCGCCCGCTGTCCGGACCAAGGCAGTGAGCAGGGCTTCGAGCTGCGGCGGTTCAGGGCGGGAGCGCCAGATCAGCGACCACGCGTAGAGCGGCGTCGGATCGACCAGTGGGATCGCGCGGACGCCGGGGATCTCCGGTGCAGGCACGTCCGCGGGCAGCAGCACGAAGCCGCGCGGGTCGGCCGCCAGCACGGAAAGCATCGGCGCCAGGCCGAGATTCGGGGTGACGCGATGCTCTGCGATACCGAATCGGTCCGCGAAACGGGCCAGGAAATCGAGGCGGTCCAGCGTGGCAGGGGTGTGCAGGACGCTGCCGCGCAATCGGTCGGGGCGCAGTTCGGTCGCCGTGGCCAGCGGATGGTCGGCGCTGACGAGCACGTCGACCGGTTCCAGGCGGATCAGGCGATGGGTGAGGCCCGCGGGCAGGGGCGGGTGGACCCGGCCGAATCCGGCGTCGATGTCACCGTGGGTGAGGGCGGCGGCGACGGCGGGCAGATCGCGCCCGTGGCCGGGTTCCAGCGGCGGCGCGCCCGGCGCGGTCGCGATCCCGGCGAGGGTGCGCAGCGGCGCGTAGAGATGTCCCCAGACATCGACGCGCAAGGGACGCTGCTCCGCCTGTAGCGCGGCGACGGCACGGTCGTTCGCTTCGAGGATTTCCTGTGCGCCCGGCAGGAAGCGGACACCGTCGCCGGTGAGCCGCACCCCGTGATGGTCGCGGTCGAGGAGCCGGACGCCGAGGGTCGATTCCAGCCGCGCCACCCGTTTGGACAGCGCTTGCTGGCTGAGCCCCAGGGCCGCGGCGGCATGGCCGAAATGCCGTTCCTCGGCGACGAACACGAAGGCACGCACGGTCGCCAGATCCAGATCCACGGTCGTCGACTGTAGCCGTACCCAGCGGCGACAACCGATCGTTGTCGGGATGACCGCCGGGTTGTTGGCCGATCGGGCCCGCGCGGCGGTTACCTCGGGGCATGCAGCGTTTGATTCCGACCGGCGATCCGGAGCGACCGGTCGCGTTCACCGAGGCGGCCGAACCGGTGCCGCGCTCCGACGAGGCGCTGGTGCGCGTCGAAGCCTTCGCCCCGAACCGCGGCGAGACGTTCCTGCTGGAGAATCCGCACCCGGATCTGTTGCCCGGCAAGGACGTCGCCGGGCTGGTCGTGCAGGCCGCGGCCGACGGGTCGGGTCCGCGGATAGGGTCACGGGTGGTCGGTCATCCGCCGCTGGGTGGCTGGGCCGATTACGTCGCGGTGCCGACCGATGCGCTCGCCGTGCTGCCCGACGCGCTCGACGCGGTGAGGGCGGCGGCCCTGCCGCTGGCCGGGATCACGGCCGTGCGCCTGCTCCGCGCGGCGGGCGCCGTGCAGGGTGCGCGGATATTGCTGACCGGGGCGTCCGGCGGGGTGGGGCACTACGTCACCGAACTGGCCGCGGGTGCGGGAGCCGAGGTCACCGCGGTGACGGCGACGCCGGAACGCGGCAGCAGGCTGTCGGCACTCGGCGCCGCCCACGTGGTGCACGACATCGCGGACGCGCCAGGCCAGTTCGACCTCGTGCTCGAGTCGACCGGCGGTTCCGCGGTGGCGGCGTGCCTGGCCCGGCTCCGGCCCGGCGGCACCCTGATCTGGTTCGGGCAGGCCGCCCGCATCCCGGCGACGCTGAACTTCTTCGACTTCTTCGCCGGTCCCGAAAACGCGACGATCCGCCACTTCCACTACGCGGGTGGACCATACGGCGGCGATCTCGGCACCCTGGTGCGGTTGGTGGCCGAGGGCAGGTTGCATCCGGAAATCGGGCTGGTCGCCGACTGGTCCGAGACGGCGCGTGCGCTCGTCGACCTGCGGGAACGCCGGGTGCGCGGCAAAGCCGTGCTGACCACGAGCTCCACCCGATGAGCGCCGAATTGGTCGAGGCGCTGTTCAGCCGGGCCACCGGTGCCGGTATCGATCCGCACGACTACCGGAGGACCTGCGCCGAGATCGCCACGCCCGCCGACTGGGCACCGGCGTGTGCGGCGGCCGCGGCCAGGTACCGGACAGCACCGGGTTCGGCGATCACCCGCGGCCACCATCTCCTGATGGCGGCCAGCTGGTCGCACCTGGCGACACTCGTTCCCGACGAGAACCACGTGGCCCATGCCGAAGCGGCGGACTCCGCTGCCGAACAAGGCTTTTCCCTGCTGGAACCGACAGCGCGACGGATCACCGGTCCCGATTTCACCGGCATCCTTCGCGGGCCCGCCGATGCGGCGGGCACGGTGATCGTGGTGCCCGGCCTCGACTCGAGCAAGGACGAATTCCACGTCCTCGCCGACGCGCTCCTCGCGCGGGGCATCGCGGTCTTCGCCATGGACGGTCCCGGGCAAGGCGCCCGCATCGGAGAATCGACCCTCACCAGTGACTATCCCGCGGTCATCGGCGCGGCGATCGACGCTCTCGGTGTCGCACGGGTCGGCGTCGTCGGGCTGAGTCTCGGCGGCTACTACACCGCGGCAGCCGCGGCGCGGGACCCGCGCATCATCGTGGCCGCCACGGTGAGCGGGCCCTACCGACTGGACTGGTCGACCCTGCCCGACCCGGTGCGTGACCTGATGACCCGTCGCGCCGGATCACTCTCGGCCGCCGCATCGTTCGCCGCCACCGTGGACCTCACCGAACGCGCACCGATGCTGCGCTGCCCGCTCCTGGTTGTCGACGGCGGAGACGACCACATCCCCGGCGTCGCCGACGGCGCGGCACTGGCCGACCACGCCCCGAACGGGCGCTATCTGCGCGTCCCCGGCGGCGATCACCTCGTCGGCAACAACCAGCAGGCCTGGCTCCCCGCCGTCGCCGACCATCTCACCGGAGGACTCGCATGAACCGCTACACCGACAGGATCGCCCTCGTCACCGGTGGCACCAGCGGCATGGGCCTGGCCACCGCCCGCCGGCTGATCGAGGAAGGCGCGCAGGTCGTCGTCACCGGCCGCACCGAAGACCGGGTGCGCGTCGCTGCGGCCGAATTGGGCCCGCAGGCAACCGGTATCGCCGCCGACACCGCGGACCTCACCGCCCTGGATGCGCTGACCGAGGCGATCGCCACCCGCTTCGGTCGCCTCGATCTGGTCTTCGCCAATGCGGGCACCGGCACCTTCGCACCGTTCCCCGACATCACCGAGGACACCTTCGACCACGCCGTCACCGTCAACTTCAAAGGCGTCTTCTTCACCGTCCAGAAGACCCTGCCGCTGCTCACGGCGGGCGCGTCCGTCGTCCTCAACGCCTCCTGGACCTTGCACCGCGCCGACAGCGCCCTGACCCTCTACGCGGCGACGAAAGCCGCCGTGCACAACCTGGCCCGCACCCTGGCCACCGAACTCGGCCCGCGCGGAATCAGGGTGAACTCGATCAGCCCCGGCTACATCGACACCCCGATGTCCGCGGGCGCGATGAGCGAAGACTTCGCGGCGATGGCGGCGGGCCGGGTGGTGGCCGGCCGTTTCGGCGCGGCCGACGAGATAGCCGCTCTTGTCGCTTTCCTCGGATCCGCCGACGCGTCCTATGTGAACGGGCAGGACATCATCGTCGACGGCGGTTTGGTGGCGGCCTACCCGAGCTGACGCGGGCGGCGCCACAGCAGGGTGTACCGCCACAGGAGACGGCGGCGGATCTGCGCGCCGGGCAGCAATTCGCCGGCCACCGAACGGATCTCGGACAGAGTTTCCCGCGGGTCGCGCACGGCGGCACCGGGTCCGCCGAGTTCGCGACGCCGCCACCAGTCCAGGCCCCGGATGGCGGGCAGCAACGGCAGATAGTGGAAGTCGGTGAGGGGATGCATCTTCCACAGACCGACCACCGCGAGGGTGCCGCCGGGTGCGACCAGGTGGCGTAGCGCCGCGATGCCGTCGCGGATCGGGACGTGGTGCAGGGTCGCGACCGCGGTGACCATGTCGAAGGTGTCGTCGAGCTCACGGAAGTCGGCCTGCTCGAGATGCACATTGTGCGCAGGCGGTGCGGTGGCGATCACCTTGTCGTCGATGTCGACGCCGAGGACGGTGTCACAGCGGGTGGCGAGCTTGCGGGCGAGCAGTCCGTCGCCGCAACCGATGTCGAGTGCGGTGCGGGCCTCGGCCGGGACCTGCTCGAGAATCCAGGGGTGGTATTGCGTGTTGTGATTCCAGTAGGGGTCCGTCGACATGCCACGACAACGGGCGGGAGCGTGGCGAGGTTCCGGGCCGCGAACCTGGCCGCGCGCAGGTGGTTCCGGTCCTATCCGCGGCCCGCCGCGTAGCCGGCCAGCCAATCGGGGAACTGGGTGAGGTCGTCGAGGACGACATCGGCGCCGGCGGCCCGCAATCCGTCGGCGTCGTAGGGGCCCGTCGTCACACCTACCGCGAGTACCTCGGCGGCCTTGGCGCCGCGCATGTCCCCGGCGTGATCGCCGACGAAGACGTGGGCGGATTCGGCTCGCAGGACGTCGGCCTTGCCGGTGGACCACAGGTCACCGGCGAGACGGTCGATCGTCCAGCCGAGATGGTCGATGTGCAGTCGCGCGTTCGGCTCGAACTTGCCGGTGACCACCAGCGTGCGTCCGCCGCCCGCGCGCACCGTGTCGAGCGCGGCGGTCGCGCCGGGCAGCGCGGGGATGTGCGGGACGACATCGGGGTAGAGCGCGCGGAACCGGGTGACCAGGTGGGGGATCAGGTCGTCGGGGGCGCCCGCGTCGGCGAGCAGGGTGGCCAGCGGCGGCCCGAGGTGATCGGCGAAGTGGCTGCCCACCATCGGCAGATCGAACTCGCGCGCGAGGGTGTCGATCGCCAGGGCGACACCGGGACGCGAGTCGATGAGGGTCATGTCGAGATCGAAGCCGACGGTGAGGGTCACGAGACCGAGCGTATCGCCGACGCTGCCGACCCCCTGGTGACGGGCTGATTCACGTGGAACGCCGGATGCACTCGATGCCGAAAACGCTTGGGGGAGTGCGGTTGTGTGATGCATGGCGTGCATCACTGCACCGATGGCCGGAAGTATGGCGATTCAAAGGCGAGCACGGCGACGCCAGGTCACCGTCCCGTTCGGCGGTTCGGCAGGGCGGAATGCACGGTCACCAGCAGTGGCTGCCACCGTGCATCGACTGCCAGGTTCAGCTACTGGCCGCCGCTGTGAACGGCGCCACCACCGGCACCGCGGCGGGCCGGGACGGGTGCCGCCACACGCCCTTGCGCTCCAGAATCGGCAGCACACCCTCCCCGAACCAGTACGCCTCCTCCAGATGCGGGTACCCGGACAGGATGAAATGGTCGATCCCGAGCGCGGCGTACTCGAGCAGCCGCTCGGCCACCTCCGCGTGCGAGCCGACCAGCGCCGTCCCCGCGCCGCCACGGACCAGACCGACCCCGGCCCACAGATTGGGGGCGATCTCGAGCCCGTCGGTGCGCCCGTTGTGCAGCTGCGCCATCCGGCGCTGACCCTCGGACTCGCTGTTGGCGAGGCTGGCCTGCACCCGCGCGATCTCGCCCGGCGCGATGCCGGCCAGCAGCCGGTCGGCCTCCGCCCACGCCTCGGCGGCGGTGTCGCGGCTGATCACGTGGATGCGCAGGCCGAAGTCGACGGTGCGGCCCTCGACCGCGGCCAGACCCCGGATCCAGTCGACCTTCTTGGCCACCGCGTCTAGGGGTTCGCCCCAGGTCAGATAGGTGTCGGCGTATCGGGCGGCTACCGGGCCCGCCGGGCCGGAGGAGCCGCCGAAGAACACCGGCGGAACAGGGTTGGGCCGGGCGCTGAGCACCGCGTCGCGCACCCGCAGGTGCTCACCGGTGAAACTGATCGGCTCGGTCGACTCCCACAGTTCGCGCACGATGTGCAGGAACTCTCCGGTGCGGGCGTAGCGCTGCGCCTTGTCCAGGAAGTCGCCGTAGGCCTGCTGCTCGCGCGGCTCGCCACCGGTGACGACATTGAGCAGCAGCCTGCCGCCGGAATGCCGCTGGAAGGTCGCCGCCATCTGCGCCGCCAGGGTGGGACTGACCAGGCCGGGACGCAGCGCCACCAGGAACTTCAGCGTCTCACTGGTCTGCACCAGCATGGCGGTGGTCAGCCAGGCGTCCTCGCACCACGCGCCGGTCGGGGTCAGCACGCCCTCGAAGCCGTTGTCCTCGGCCGCGGCCGTGAGCTGGTTCAGGTAGCGCAGCGTGGCCGGGCGATCGCCGGACATGAAGCTGCCGTGTCCGCCGGCGACCAGCCCGCGCGAATCGCCATACGTGGGCAGGAACCAGTGGAACGACAGTCCGCGCTCGGTCATGTCCGCCTTTTCGTCGCAGTGATGGGAGTCGGTTATCGACTCTGACCGGCGAAGGCGGCGGCGTCACGGATTCGGATCACCGTGCGCGCAACCCCCGACACGCCACGGCGCGACCGAATCGAACTAGACGTAACTATGCGAAACACGTAATCTTGCCGGAGGCTCGGGCGACGATGCGCGAGCGGCGACGGACCCTACGAAACGAGTTTCCTCAATGACGCGGCATGTCGACGTACTGATCATCGGCGCTGGCCTGTCCGGAATCGGCACGGCTTGTCACCTCACCCGCGAGCAGACCGGACGCAGCTACGCGATCCTGGAGCGCCGCGAGAACATCGGTGGCACCTGGGACCTGTTCAAGTACCCCGGCATCCGCTCCGACTCGGACATGCTGACCTTCGGCTTCGGGTTCCGTCCCTGGATCGGCACGAAGGTGCTCGCCGACGGCGCCAGCATCAGGCAGTACGTGGAGGACACCGCCAAGGAGTACGGCGTCACCGACCACATCACCTTCGGCCGCAAGGTCGTCACCGCCGACTTCGACCGCGCCTCGGCCGTGTGGACCGTGACCGCCCTGATCGAGGCGACCGGCGAGACCGAGACCTGGACCGCCAACTTCCTGGTCGGCGCCAGCGGCTACTACAACTACGACGAGGGCTACCAGCCGACCTTCCCCGGTCAGGACGACTTCCAGGGCAGGATCGTGCACCCGCAGCACTGGCCCGAGGACCTGGACTACAAGGGCAAGAAGGTCGTCGTCATCGGTTCCGGCGCCACCGCGATCACGCTGATCCCGTCGATGGCCGACGACGCCGCGCACGTCACCATGCTGCAGCGTTCGCCCACCTGGATCCAGGCGCTGCCCTCCGAGGACCCGGTCGCGGTCGGCTTCAAGAAGTCGCGCGTGCCCGACCAGATCGCCTATAAGATCGGCCGCGCTCGCAATATCGCCCTGCAGCGTGCGAGCTTCCAGCTCTCGCGCACCAACCCCGAGCTGGCCAAGAAGCTGATGCTGACCCAGGTGCGGCTGCAGGTCGGCAAGAACGTGGACCTGCGCCACTTCACCCCGAGCTACAACCCGTGGGATCAGCGCCTGTGCGTGGTGCCCAACGGCGACCTGTTCAAGGTGCTCAAGAGCGGCAAGGCCGACATCGTCACCGACCGCATCGCGAAGTTCACCGAGAAGGGCATCCTGACCGAGTCCGGCCAGGAGCTCGAGGCCGACATCATCGTCACCGCCACCGGCCTGAACGTGCAGATGCTCGGCGGCATCACCATGAGCATCGACGACGAGCCGTTGAAGTTCAACGAGACCGTCGCCTACAAGAGCGTCCTGTACTCCGACATCCCGAACTTCCTGATGATCATCGGCTACACCAACGCGTCCTGGACGCTGAAGGCCGACCTCGCCGCCGCCTACCTGTGCCGCGTCCTGAACATCATGCGCGACCGCGGCTACACGACCTTCGAGGTGCACGCCAACCCCGAGGACATCGCCGACGAGTCGCTGATGGGTGGCGCGCTCACCTCGGGCTACATCCAGCGCGGCAACGACGCGATGCCGCGTCAGGGTGCCCGTGGCGCCTGGAAGCTGGTCAACAACTACTACCGTGACCGCACGCTGATGCACAAGGCGCCGATCGAGGACGGCGTCCTGCGATTCAGCAAGGTCGGCACCGCCGTGAAGCCGGGCGAGAAGGTCGCGGGCGCGTGACCTAGCGCGTTACGTCGAACCTGACAGGGTCCGTCACACCATCGGTGTGGCGGACCCTGTCGCATCGACGGGCCCGATCCGCTTGTGCGGAGCCGATTTCGGTCGCCCGGGCGAATTGTCAGTGCCTCCCGTACTATCGCGATCGAAGACACCGCCCGGGGAGATGAAGGAGGACGGTGTGGGATCTCGCCTACCGGCGACCATCCGTGACGCGGGGATGTGGCTGCGGCGTTTCGCCGCCACGACACCGGGTGTGCTCGGTGTGGTGCTCGTGGTGATCACGGTGGCCTGCGTGCTCGCCGGACTGACTGCGGGACAACAGCTCGACGCGAAGGCCGGGCGGACCGAACAGGTGCTGGACCGGACCGAGCCGCTGGCGTTCGCCGCGCAAAGCCTCTACGTCTCGCTGTCGGCGGCCGATGCCGGTGCGGCGACCGCGTTCTTGTCCGGTGGCATCGAATCACCGCAGGTGCGTGACACCTACGAGCAGTCGCTCGCCGAAGCCGCTGCGGCACTGGCGGAAGCGACAGCGGGCGCGACCGACGCGCAGACCAGGGCGATCGTCGCCCGGATCGCCGCCGACCTGCCGACCTACACCGGTCTGGTGGAGACCGCCCGCGCGAACAACCGGCAGGGCTTCCCCGTCGGCTCCGCCTATCTGCGGCAGGCCTCTGACCTGATGCAGACCTCGTTGCTGCCCAACGCCGAACAGCTCAACAAGGCCCGCTTCGCCGCGGTGCGCGAGGACCAGCACCGCATCGGGGCACTTCCGTGGACCACGATCGTGCTCCTGCTGCTCGTCCTTGGCGCCTGCGCCGTCGGTTCGGTGGTGCTGCTGCGCCGCACCAACCGGCTGGTGAACGCCGGTGTCGCCCTGGCCGCGGCCGCCGCGCTGCTTGCCGTGCTGTGGTCGGTGGGCGCCACGCTGACCGCCGCGCACCTGCTCGACACCGGCGACTCGGGTGCCGGTGCGCGCGTGGAGAACCTGGCGGGCGCCCGCATCCTGGCCCAGCAGGCCCGCACCGACGAAACGCTGGCCCTGATCACGCGCGGCGACATCACCGCACCCGAAGCGTCCTTCCACACCCACACCACCGACCTGGAACAGCGCCTCACCGCCGCGGGCGCGGCCGACTCCGAAGCGGGCCGCGCACTGACGAATTGGACCGCGGGTCACAACGCCCAGCGCACCGCCTACGAGAAGGCCGACTACACCGGCGCCGTCACCCAGGCGATCGGCACCGGCCCCGACAGCTCGGCCACCAGCTTCGCCCGCCTCGACCACGAACTCCGCGACGCCCTCGCCCAGGCCCGCACCGACCTGCGCGACGGCGTCGACGCCGCCGGAACCACCTTCACCCTCAGCCCCTTCGGCACGCTGATCCTCCTGCTGGCCGCCGCGGGCGCGGTGATCACCGGCCTGTGGCCCCGAATCAAGGAGTTCCTGTGAGCACGCGGCGTCCCTTGCTGATGGCGGCGCTGGCCGCGGCGGTCGTGCTGGTCGCCGGTTGTGGTGGCGCACCGGAGCCGTCGACGATTCCGGCCACTGCCGTCGCGCCGCCGCTGCCCGGTGCGGAGGCCATCACGTCGGCGCCGGCCGCAGAAGGCACTGGTGGCTGCGATACCGAGGCGACCCTGGCTCCCACAGGCAGGCCGCAGCCTGGCGCGATGCCTGCCGGGTCGTCGATGGCGGCGATCGTCGCGAACGGCAGGCTGCGGGTCGGCGTCGATCAGAACACCTACATGTTCGGCTTCCGCAATCCGTCCACCGGACGGCTCGAAGGCTTCGACATCGACCTGGCGCGCGAGATCGCGCGCGACCTGTTCGGTGATCCCGACAAGATCGAACTGCGCTCTGTCGCCGCCGCCGACCGGATCCCGCTGCTGCGGGAGAAGAAGGTCGACATGATCGTGCGTACCTTCTCGGCGACCTGCGAACGCCGCCGCGACGTCGATTTCTCCAGCGTCTACTACCGTGCGGCGCAACGCATCGCGGCACCGAAGGGGGCGGGGATCACGAACGCCGCGGGCCTGGCGGGCAAGCGGGTGTGTGTCACCAAGGGCACCACGGCGGCCGCGCCGCTGTTCTCGCTGCCGACGCCGCCCAGTGTGCTGGGCGTGACCAACTGGACCGATTGCCTGGTCGCCCTGCAGCAGGGCACGGTCGACGCGATCAGCGGCGACGAGCCGATCCTCGCGGGACTGGTCGCCCAGGACCGCAACCTGGAGCTGGTCGGCGACCAGATCGGCACCGGCGCCTACGCGGTCGGCGTGCCGAAGGGCAGCGACGACCTGGTCCGGTTCGTCAACGGCGTGCTCGACCGTGCCCGCACCGACGGCACCTGGCAGCGGATCTACCAGCAGCACCTGGCGGTACTCGGCCCGTCGCCGGGCCCGCCGGTGCCCCGGTACGCGGGATGACCTGGCCGATGCTCGGCATCGTCGAGATCGATCGCGAACTGACAGCGCGCACAGCGGAATTGGCGACCGTGACGACGACGCTGCTGGAACTGGACCGCCACCCCGGCCTTACCCTGGTCCGCCGGTACCCGCCGACGGGGGAGACCGCGCGGCGCTGGGCGCCGGTGGAGAAGGCGCTCGGCGAACTCTGGGAGGACCTGGGCCGGGTGCGCGCCATCGTGTCCGAGGCCGAGCAGATCCGCGGCGGGCGCGGCCGGGTCGACGATCGCGCCCGCGCCCGTCTCACCGAACTGCTGCGCGGCCGCCCGCACGAGATCGCCCGCATCCCGATTCCGCTGGCCCAGCGTGGACTCACCGGTCCCGCCGAAACGATCGTGACCGTCGGCATCGCGGACTCACTGGAGCGCATGCGCGCCGCGTTCGCCTTCGTCGCGCCGTTCGCCGAGGAGGTCGAGGCGGTGGACCGGCAGGTCATCGGCGCGCTCGCCCCGCTGCAGCAGCGCGTCGAGCAGGCGCACGGCGCGCTGGACGCGGCGGCCGAACCGCTGGCGGCACTGTTGAGCCGGGCGGGAACGGACCCGCTCGGTTTCGCGCCGGGCGAGGTCACGGCCGCACTCGCCGCGCTCACCGCACTGGTCGAGACCGAATCGGCCCGGCATGCCGAGCATCTCGCGGTCGCGGCCGATCTGCCCGGCGCGGTCGAGACCCTGCGCAGGCAACTGACCGGGCTCGACGAGCTGCAGCGCCGCGCCGACGAGACGGTCGCGCAGGCCGAACACAAAGTCGCCACGGGCGAACTACCCGGCGGCGGCGAACCGGCGGCGCGACTGCGCGCCGAGCTCGACACGCTCGGCCCGCACCCCACCCGCCCGACGGTGGAGTACCTCCTGGCCTTGCGTGCCCGCGCCACCCAGGCGGGCGAAACCACGACGCGGCGAGAGGAATTGGCGCGTGGCCTGCTGGACCGGCGGGCCGAACTCCGCGGCAGGCTCACCGCCTACCGCGCCAAGGCAGCACGTCTGGGCGTCAGCGAGAACCGTGACGTGCTCGCCGCCGACCGCATCGCCGCGGGCCTGCTCAGCCGGACACCATGCGATCTGGCCGCAGTAACCCGGGCGGTCGCGGACTATCGTTCGATCATCGGGGAGAAAGCGGGGCGGACAGCATGACCTGTAGTGAACCGGGGTGCGGCGGCGCCGTCGAAGACGGCTACTGTGCCGTCTGCGGCACCGCCCCCGTGGCGAGCGCGCCACTGCCGAGCCCGGCGCCCGCGTCCAACGGCGGCCGGTCCTCGCGCACCACCGCCCTGCCGCGCAACGGCACCCCGCCACCGGCGCCCGGCGTGTGCGCCGAACCCGGTTGCGGCGGAACGATCGCCGACGGCTACTGCGAAACCTGCGGTACCGCCCCGACCGCCACCGCCGTGTACAGCCCCTCCGCGCCGACGGTGAGCGCGAGCGGACGCACGTCGAGCCGCTCGGTGCGCACCCACCGCTCCGGGTCGGCCCGCTCGGCCGCGCGCGGCAGGCTCGGCGCCGGCCTGGTCGAGGTGCCGCCGGTGCCGCGCGTCGACCCGGCCACGGCCGTGCTCACCGACCCTCAGGTCCCCGAATCCGATCGCTACTGCGGCAAATGCGACAAGCCGGTCGGCCGCAGCCACGACGGCGTGCCCGGCCGTACCGCCGGATTCTGCCCGCACTGCGGCACCCGCTACTCGTTCGTGCCGCGGCTGCGCGCAGGCGATCTGGTGGGCGGGCAGTACGAGGTGGCCGGCGCGCTCGCGCACGGCGGTCTCGGCTGGATCTACCTGGCCGTCGACCATCGGGTCAACAAGCGCTGGGTGGTCCTCAAGGGCCTCATCGACACCGGTGACAGCGACGCCTTGGCAGCGGCACTGGCCGAGCGCCGGTTCCTGGCCGAGGTCGACCACCCCAACATCGTCAAGATCCACAACTTCACCGAACACGCCGACACCGACGGCGAGCCGGTCGGCTACATCGTCATGGCCTACGTCGGCGGCACCTCGCTCAAGCAGATCCTGCGCAAGCACCGCGCCGAGAACGACAGCTACCTGCCGCCGGCCCAGGCCATCGCCTACGTGCTCGAAATGCTGCCCGCGCTGGGCTATCTGCACGCCCGCGGCTGGGCGTACTGCGATTTCAAGCCCGACAACGTGATGCAGACCGAGGAACGACTCGAGCTGATCGACCTCGGTGCCGTCATCTCGATGGACGACCGCACCAGCCCGATCTACGGCACCCTGGGCTATCAGGCACCCGAGATCGCCGAGACCGGGCCCACCGTGGCCACCGAGGTCTACACCGCGGGCCGCACCCTGGCCGTGCTGATGATGCGGGTGGCCTCGGCCGACGGCAAGCTCGGCCCACTGCCGACCCCCGACACCGAACCGCTTCTCGCCCAGCATGATTCGCTGCACCGATTTCTGCTGCGGGCCACCGACGACGAGCCGCTGGCCCGCTTCGGCTCGATGTCGGAGATGGCCGATCAGCTCACCGGCGTGCTGCGGGAGGTGCTGGCCACCGGCGACGGCATCCCGCGTCCCGGTATGTCGAGCTCGTTCGGCCCGGCCCGCGCGGTCTTCGGCATCGACAGCACCACACCCGAACCCCCCGCGCTCATCACCGGCCTGCCAGCCCCGCTGGTCGATCCGGGCGACAGCGGCGCCGCGCTGCTGGCCACCACCGACGCGGCGACCCCCGCGGAACTGGAGGCGGCGCTGACCGCGGGCCTGCGCGCGGTGGTCACCGGCTCCGGTGAGTCGGTGGAGATTCCGCTGCGCCTGGTCCGCGCCGAACTGGAAGCAGGCGAACCCGAGGCCGCCCTGGCCCGCCTGGACGCACTGGCCGAGGAGTTGGAGTACGACTGGCGCCGGGTCTGGTACCGCGCCGAGGCAGCCTTGCTGACCGGCGACCATGCCACCGCCGCGGCCGATTTCGAGGCCGTCTACGCCGCACTGCCCGGCGAGCCCGCCCCCAAACTCGCGTTGGCGGCCGCGCTGGAACTCGGGGCCGAAGGCGACGAGGCCGCCCTGCGCCGCGCGCTCGCTCTCTACGAGCTGGTGTGGCGCACCGACCACACCTACCTCTCCGCTGCCTTCGGCGCCGCCCGCCTGCGCCGCACGGCAGGCGACCGGACCGGCGCGGTGACAGTTCTCGACCAGGTGGACCGCACGTCGTCGATGTTCACCGAGGCCAGAGTCTCCGCCGTCGAAACCCTGCTGGCGCGCCGAGACCCGGCCGACCTGGACGAGACACTGCTGCGCGAGGCGGGTGAGCGGGTCGAACGGCTGAGCCTGGACTCGCGCGCCCGCACCGCCCAGGTACGCATGCATGTGCTGGAGGCGGCACTGAACTGGATCCGGTCGGGGCAGCGACCGAGCGCGGCAGGCAAGCTGTTGGACGTGGAATTCACCGAGCAGGGAGTGCGGACGGGGTTGGAACGATGCTTGCGGACATTGGCTCGGGAAGCCGACGACATGTGGACCCGGTTCGCGCTGGTGGATCAGGCGAACGCGGTGCGGCCGAGGACCACGCTGTGAGCGCGCCCGGTTGTCCGGACTGCGCGGGATCGGCCAGGGCGGGGCACCGCTTCTGCGAGGGGTGCGGCCGCGAGCTCGGCGTGCGCAAAGTCGCGCTGCCGATCCACGATCCGGCCACGGTGCCGCAGTGCTCGACCTGTGGGGAACGACGCTACGAGGGCGGCCGCTGCGTGCAGTGCGGCAGCCCGAAACCGGTTCCCGATCGATTCGAGGACGATCTCGGCACGGTGTACATCCTCACCGACCGCGGAATCAGTCACTCCCGCAACGAGGACGCCGTCGCCGCGGCCGTCCGTGACGGCGACGGCACGCGCGTCATCGTCGTCAGCGACGGCGTGTCCACCTCCCAGGACCCGCAGGCCGCCTCCGGCACGGCGGCCAGGTCCGGTGTCGACGCGGCACTGGCCGCGCTCGCCGACGGCCGCTCCGCGCAGGACAGCGCGATGGCGGGCCTGGCGACCGCGACCGCGGCCGTGCGCGGGATGTCCCGCTCGAGCGAATACGCGCCCTCGTGCACGTATGTGTCGGCGATCGTGCGCGAGACCCCGGAGGGCACCGAGATCACCGTCGCCAATGTCGGTGACAGCCGCGCCTTCTGGCTCGCGGCGGGCGACCCCACCGCTTCGCGCAGGCTCAGCGTCGACGACTCCTGGGCCCAGGCGCTCGTCGACGCGGGCGCCCTCGACGAGGAAGCCGCCATGCACGACCCCCGCGCGCACACCCTGCTGCGCTGGCTCGGCGCCGACGGCGGGGAAGCGCCGTGGTCGGCACACTGCCTGCAGCGCATGGTCGCCACCGAACCGGGCACCCTGCTGCTGTGCAGTGACGGCCTGTGGAACTACCTGCCCGACGCCGTCGCGCTGGCAGGCTTCACCGTCGAGACCTCACCGCAGGCCGCTGCCCGCGCGCTCGCCGACTTCGCCTTGAACAGCGGCGGCAGCGACAACATCACGGTCGCGCTGGCCCCTGTGCCCGCGCCCGGCGCCGTCACGCACGATCCAGGAGTGTCATGAGTTCTACAGGGACCGAAGGTATTTCGATCGCCGTCGACCAGAACGAGTTCCTCGCCGAAGGGGCGAGCGTGGTGGACGCAGTGCTGACGGTGACCACCGGCCCCGAGCTCGCCGTCGCCGCGACCCCGCCACCGCGGCTGGAGATCCTGATCATCGACTGCTCGGGCTCGATGGGCAACAAGCGCAAGTTCGAGAACGCGCGCAACGCCACCCGCACCGCCCTCGACGAGATCCCCGACGGCACCGCGTTCGCGATCATCGAGGGCACCGAACAGGCCAGGATGATCTACCCCACCAAGGGCATGTCGGCCCCCGCCGACCGCGGCAACCGCAGTGCGGCCCGCCGGGCACTGGACCGGCTGCGTCCCGACGGCGGCACCGCCATGGGTTCGTGGCTGGCGCTGGCCCGCCAGGTCGCCGCGGCCCACCCCGGCGCGCAGGCGCACGCCATCCTGCTCACCGACGGCAAGAACGAGCACGAGTCGCCGGAGCAGCTGACCACCGAACTCGACCGTGCCGAAGGCCTTTTCGTCTGCGACTGCCGCGGTGTCGGCGACGACTGGATGGCCGCCGACCTGCACAAGATCTCCTCGAAGCTGTCCGGCGACGCCGACATGGTCGCCGACCCCAAGGACCTGGCCGCCGACTTCGCGAAGATGATGCGCTCCTCGGTCGCCCGCGTGATCCCCGAGCTGACCTTGAAGGTGTGGACCCCGGCCGGCGCGCGGGTCAGGATGGTCAAGCAGGTCTCGCCGGTCCTGGAAGACCTCACCGCCCGCCGTGCCGACACCGGCCCGCAGGTGGGGGAGTACCCGCTCTCGTCCTGGGCGGCCGAGGAACGCGAATACCACGTGCAGATCGAACTGGAACCGGCCGCGCCCGGCCGCGAGAAGCTGGCCGCCCGGCTCAGCGTGCTGGCGGGCGACGACGTTCTCGGCCAGGGACTCGTGCGCGCGGTGTGGACCACCGACACCACGCTGTCCACCCGGATCAGCACCCGCGTCGCCCACTACACCGGACAGGTCGAACTGGCCCAGGCCGTGCAGGAGGGTCTGGCGGCCCGCCGCAGCGGTGACCTGACCACCGCCACCGCGAAGCTGCGGCGCGCGGTGGAACTGGCGGCCGCCTCGGGCCACGAATCCACCGCCAAGCTGCTGCGCGGCGTGGTGGAGGTCGACGACCGCGACGGCACGGTCAAGCTGCGCGGCGAGGTCGCCGCCGCCGACGAACTCGCACTCGACATCCGCTCGACCAAGACGGCGCGGGTCCGGCCGGAGGGTTCCTGACATGCCGGTCTGCGCGGACGGACATCTGTCGCAGTCGATCGACTACTGCGATGTGTGCGGGTCCGCCCTGGACGGCGCCCCGGCGCCGGATCAGGCCGGCCTGCGGCTGTGCCCGTCCTGCGTGACACCGACCAGCGGGCGGTTCTGCGAGGTCTGCGGCCACGATTCGGCCCTGCCCGCGCCCCCGCAGGCAGCGCGATCCGCACCCGTCGAGCACCGCGGTGCGGACCCGACCGTTCTCCGGACTCCCGGCCCGGACGAGGTCCACCCGACCGACAGCGCGGCGCCGGTCTGGGTCGCGCGCGTCTTCGCCGACCGCGACTTCTACGTCCGGGTCCGTGCGCGCAAGGGCCCCGATGCCGAGCGCGTCGATTTCCCCGACTTCTATCCCGAGCGCCGGATCATGTTGCGCGGCAACCAGTTCCTGATCGGGAAGCGGTCGGCATCGCAGGGGATCGTGCCAGAGATCGACCTCGGGATCGCGCCGGTCGACATCGGGGTGTCGCGCGCGCATGCGATGATCCAGGTGGATCCGGGCGGTGGGCTCACCATCACCGACCTCGGCTCCACCAACGGGACCAGCCTGGACGGCGCCGACGCGCCGATCACACCCCAGGTCGCGGTCGCGCTGCGCGACGGCAGCCGGATCCATGTCGGCGGCTGGACCACCATCGCGATCGGCACCGGGCCATAGACGTATCTGTTCACCAAACCGTAGGGTCGGGACCATGACGAAGTTCGACGGGAAGACCTGCCTGATCACGGGCGCCGCCAGCGGACTCGGCCGCGCCACCGCGTTCGCGGCCGCCGCCAAGGGCGCTGCCCTCGTGCTCACCGACATCACCGCGGACGCACTCGACGAGACGGCCGCCGAACTGCGCGCCACCGGCGCGACGGTGCAGCTGGCCCACGCCGCCGACGTCAGCGACCATTCGGCCGTCGTCGGCCTGGCCGCGCACACCTTCGAGGCGGTGCGTCACGTCGACATCGTCATGAATGTCGCGGGCATCGCCACCTGGGGCACCGTCGACAAGCTCACCCACCAGCAGTGGCGCCGCACCGTCGATATCAACCTGATGGGCCCGATCCACGTCATCGAGGAGTTCGTCCCGCCGATGATCGCGGCCAAGCGCGGCGGCCATCTGGTCAACGTGTCCTCCGCGGCCGGCCTGTTCGGTCTGCCCTGGCACGCGCCCTACAGCGCCACCAAGTTCGGTCTGCGTGGCGTCTCGGAGGTCCTGCGATTCGACCTGCGCCGCCACAAGATCGGCGTCAGCCTGGTCTGCCCCGGCGCGATGGCGACCCCGATGGTCGACAGCCTCGACATCGCCGGCGTCGACCGTGACAGCGCCGCCCTGCAGAAGGCGATGAGGCTGTTCCTGCGCCACGCCGTCACCCCCGAGCAGGCCGCCGCCGCCGTCGTCAAGGGCGTCGAACGCAACCGCTACTGGGTCTACACCTCCCGCGACATCCACCTCGCCCACTGGGGCCAGCGCTACTTCCCCTTCGGCTACACACTCGCCATGCGCGGCCTCAACTCGGCGATGACCAACTACGCCACCAAGAACGAACTGGTCCGCTGACGGGTCGAGACCGCGCGGTCTAACGGACCAGGTCCGAGGGGTCGGTATTGGCTCCGCACAGGATGACGCACACCCGCTCGCCCGGCTCGGGTCGATAGGCGGCGCCCGAACCGGTGTCGAGCAGGGCCGCCATCGCGGTGGCCGCACCGTACTCGACCGCGATGCGATGCTCGTCCCAGAGCTGCCTGCGGGCACGGCGGATCAGGTCGTCCCCGACCAGCACCGAGCGCACACTGTCGTGCTGTGCGGTAGCCAGCGCCATCGCCGAGACATGCGGCGCGCCGAGGGAATCGGCCGCGACCGAGTCGACGGCGACGTCGACGGGCCTGCCCGCCTCGAGCGCCGCATTCAGCGACCGGCAGTTCTCGGGCTCGACCGCCACCGTGCGAATCCCCGCGTGCTGCGCGGCGATCGCCGTTCCGGTGAACAGGCCGCCCCCGCCGACCGCGACCAGCACCGTGTCGAGATCGGGCACCCGCGCGTGGATCTCGCGCATGAGTGTGCCCGCGCCCGCGGCGATCAGCGGATGGTCGAAGGCGTGCGAGAAGAGCGCGCCGCTGGTGGCGGCGAACTCCTGGCATGCCGCCAGCGCCTGCTTGTACTCCGGACCGATCAGTCGCACCTCGGCGCCGTAGTCACGCAATCGACGGATCTTCACCGGGGGAGCCGTGTCGGGCAGGAACACCGTCGCGGACACCCCCGCCTCGCGCGCGGCCCACGCGCACGCCAGCCCCGCGTTGCCGCCTGAGGCGATCGTCACACCGGCCGCGGGTAGCGTCCCCGCCGCCGCGTGCGCGCGCACGAAATTCTGCGCGCCGCGCGCCTTGAACGTGCCCGTGAACTGCAGGAACTCCAGCGCGAACCACAGCGGATCGGCGCCGGGAGCGGCCGGTGCGACGGTGACAGGACGGACCAGCCCGTCGATCCGCACGGCGGCCGCTTCGATGTCGTCATAGGTCGGTGTCACCACTCGACTATGCCACCGCGACGGGCCCGCGGACCGCGCTTCGGATCGGGCGCTGACCGGGCGAATTGTTACGGCGGGTTTACGCTGCCCCAACCCTGGGTACATAACGGATCGGTAACGAGCTCGAAGACGGGATGTCGTGTCGGTCTGGGGACGCGAACTCCCCAGGTGATCCGGCGCACGTCCCGGCGTGTCAGCAAAGGATGTGCACATGAGCGAGCGCAACGAGCGGTGGAACAACACAGCCGCCTCGGCGGTCATGCCCGAACCCAGCCACAGCGGGGTGCGGGCATGAGCGCGAACTTGATGATCGTGGACGACGACGTCCAGATGCGCGGCGATCTGCGCCGCGCGATGGAAGATGAAGGCTATGCCGTCGCCGAGGCGGGTGTCCCCGAGGACGCCCTGGATCGGCTGCGGATCGACGGCCCGCCCGACCTGATGATCGTGGACCTGATGCGGGGCGAGACCGACGGCTTCGACTGCATCAGGGAGATCCGCCGCGATCACGACGTGCCGATCATCGTGATCAGCACCCGGTACGACACCCACGACGTCGTCGCGGCCCTGGAAGCGGGCGCCGACGACTTCGTCAGCAAGCCGTTCGAGATCAAGGAGATCACCGCACGGATGCGCGCGCTGCGCCGCCGTGCCCGGATCACCGCCGATCGCGACACCACCCCGGAGGCCGTGCTCGACGCGCATCCGGACGCGCCACTGATCCTGGCCGCCGACGCGGGCGCGGTCCGCCGCGGCGCCGAGGAGATCCACCTCACGGTCACCGAATTCCGGTTGCTGTGCGAACTCGCCGAAACCCCCGGCCGCGTGCTCAGTCGCGCCGTGCTGCTCGAAAGAGTATGGGACCAGGGCTTTTTCGGTGACGAGCGGATCGTCGACGTCCACGTGCGCAGGCTGCGCACCAAGATCGAACGCGACCCGTCCGACCCGCGCATCGTCGTCACCGTGCGTGGACTCGGTTATCGGCTCGATCCGCAATCGCAGTAAAAGACTCGTCATACAACTGCAAAGAGCTCGACACAAAGACCGCAAAGTCTGTTCGACACTGTGGATGTATGCCTTCGTCCACCATGTCCAGCGAATCCGCTACCGCCCCTGCGGTTCTCGGTGCGGAACCGACACTGCGACCCCCACGACTGGGTGACGGAGCCCAGCTGTGGCGGATCGCCCGCGACTCGCAGGTGCTCGACGTCAACTCCAGTTACGCCTACCTGCTGTGGTGTCGCGATTTCGCCGCGACGTCGATCGTCGCCGACTGCGACGGTCGCGCCGTGGGATTCGTCATCGGCTACGTCCGCCCCGAAGCGCCGGACACCGTGTTCGTCTGGCAGATCGCCGTCGACGCCGAGTTCCGCGGCCGCGGCCTGGCCGCCGGGATCCTGCACGCGCTGCTGGATTCCGTGGCACCCGCGGGCATCACCACCCTGGAAACCACGATCTCACCCGGCAACACCGCCTCCCAGGCGCTGTTCGCCGCGGTGGCCCGAGAGCGCGGTGCGGGTTTGCGCACCGTCTCTTTGTTCGAAACGCACGATTTCCCCGATTCACACGAGGCCGAGCAGCTGTATGTCATCGCACCCGCTCAGCGCCAGGAGGAACGACGATGATCACGACCACCGACACCAGCATCTTCGAGGCGATGGAATCGAATGTGCGGGGATACTGCCGTGACTGGCCTGCCGTCTTCGCCACCGCCGAGGGCGCCTGGCTGCGCGACGAGGAGGGTCGCGAATACCTCGACTTCTTCGCCGGCGCAGGCGCGCTGAACTACGGCCACAACAACCCGGTGCTCAAGCGGGCGCTGCTGGACTACGTGGCGAGCAACGGCATCACCCACGGTCTCGACATGTCGACCGTCGCCAAACGTGAACTGCTGGAGACCATCCGCGACACGCTGCTGTCGCCGCGTGGCCTCGACTACAAGGTGCAGTTCCCCGGCCCCACCGGCGCCAACGCGGTCGAGGCCGCGCTCAAGCTGGCCCGCAAGGTCACCGGCCGCAAGACGGTGCTCAGCTTCACCAACGCCTTCCACGGCATGACCCTCGGCGCGCTGTCGGTGACCGGCAACGCCGCCAAGCGGGCCGGTGCCGGTGTGCCGCTCGAGCACGCCACCCCGATGCCGTACGACGGCTACTTCGACAACACCATCGAGGACTTCGGCTGGATGCAGCGCGTCCTCGACGACAGCTCCTCCGGTTTCGACCGGCCCGCCGCGGTGATCGTGGAGACGGTGCAGGGCGAGGGCGGCGTCAACCTGGCCCGCGCGGAATGGCTGCGTCATCTGGCCGGACTGTGCGCCTCGCGCGACATCCTGCTCATCGTCGACGACGTCCAGATGGGCTGCGGCCGCACCGGCCCGTTCTTCTCCTTCGAGATCGCCGGCATCACCCCCGACATCGTCACCCTGTCCAAGTCGATCGGCGGCTACGGCCTGCCGATGGCGCTGGTGCTGCTCAAGCCCGAGCACGACCAGTGGGCGCCGGGTGAGCACAACGGCACCTTCCGCGGCAACAACCCCGCCTTCGTCACCGCGACGGCCGCCCTGCGCGAGTACTGGTCCGACGACCGCCTCGCCCAGCACACCGCCGCCAACGGCGAATACATCGCCAGGAAGCTGTCCACCGTCGCCGATCGCTACGAGGGTGTGAGCACCCGCGGCCGCGGCATGGTGCACGGCATCGTCTTCGACGACCCGTCGCAGGCGGGCAAGGTGTGCCGCACCGCGTTCGAGCAGGGTCTGCTGGTGGAGACCTCGGGGTCGATGGACGAGGTGGTGAAGCTGTTGCCGCCGTTGACACTCGGCAGCGACGAGCTCGACCGCGGCCTGTCCGTGCTGTCGGCCTCGATCGACGCCGTCTGCGGAGGTGCCGCATGATCGTGCGCACCACCGCCGAGATCACCGGCACCGACCGTGATGTGGCAGGCCCCGGCTGGCGCAGCAAGCGCATCGTGCTCGCGGGCGACCGGGTCGGGTTCTCCTTCCACGAGACCACGATCGAGGCAGGGACCGTCCACGAGTTCCACTACCAGAACCATGTCGAAGCGGTCTGGCTGATCGAGGGCGAGGGCAGTCTGCTCGATCTCGACAACCAGACCGTCCACCAGCTCGGACCGGGCTCGATGTACCTGCTCGACGGTCACGAACGTCATCAGGTGAACGCGCGCACCCGGTTGCGGATGCTGTGTGTGTTCAATCCGCCGGTCACCGGCCGCGAAATACACGATGAGAACGGGGTGTATCCGCTCGTCGTCGAGGAGGAGGCAGCAAGTGTCTGATCGGTCCGACCGCTACCCGACCCGGCTGACCGAGCCCGCACCGCATCTCGAGCGCACCGACCCCACCGTGTGGGGCCGGATCACCTCGCCCGAGCTGACGGGGTTCGACGCCAACGGCTACGCGACGATCCCCGACCTGCTCAGCCCCGACGAGGTGGCGGCGTTCGGTGCGGAGGTCGGTCATCTCGCCGCCGATCCCGTGCTCTACGGCGACGAGCGGGTCGTGGTGGAACCGGTCGCCGGGCAGGTGCGTTCGGTGTTCCAGGTGCACCAGCTCAGCAAGCCGATCGCGGAGCTGCTGACCGAATCGCGGATCGTCGGCCTCGCCGAGCAGATCCTCGGTTCGGCGGTGTACCTGCACCAGAGCCGGGTGAACTACATGCCCGGCTTCGGCGGGAGCGGATTCGGCTGGCACTCGGATTTCGAGACCTGGCACGCCGAGGACGGCATGCCCGCGCCGCGGGCGGTGAGTCTGTCGATCGCGCTGACCGACAACTTCCCGTTCAACGGCAGTCTCATGCTGATGCCCGGCTCGCACCGCACCTTCGTGCCGTGCCTGGGTGAGACGCCCGACAGCCACTATCGGGAGTCGTTGCAGGAGCAGCGGATCGGGGTGCCGACGAACGACGACGTCACCTTCCTCGCCGCCCGCTTCGGCATCACCCAGTTCACCGGGCGAGCCGGTTCGGCGCTGCTGTTCGATTCGAACATGATGCACGGTTCGTCGAACAACATCACGCCGTTCCCGCGGTCGAACATCTTCCTGGTGTTCAACAGCGTGGAGAACGCGCTGGCCGAGCCGTACGCGGCGCCCCGGCGCAGGCCGGCGCACATCGCGGCCCGCGAGGTCACCCCGGTGCGCGAGGTGCCGGAAGCGGTGGCCGCGCTGGCGGATCAGGCGCGCTAGCGCGCAAGTTCGGTGAGGGAGGCCGCGGCCCGCGGATCATCGTGGGCCGCGGCCTTCCACCAGTGTTCGGCCCCCGCGCGGTCACCCGCGCGCAACAGCAGCACGCCGAGGTCGTAGGCGGCGCCGCTGTGTCCTGCTTCGGCGGCCTGGGTCAGCAGGGTGCGCGCCGAATCGTGTTCACCGCGTTCGTTCATCGCGGTCCCGAGGTCGTAGAGCGCACGCCCGAATCCCTGCCCGCCGGACGTCTGCGGCGCGCGCAGGGTCGGCGGTGCGATGCCGGGCGCGGTGTCGACAAGAGGATCGGGTGCGATGGGAGGAGGAGCCACCGGTGCGTGGCTCGCTGTCCGGAGCTCGGGCGGGACAGGCGTCTGGGGATCGGACGGCAGGACGGTCGGTGCGCTGGACGCAGGTGGCATGACTACCGGCGCCGAGGGACGTCCCTGCATGACGGCTGGTGCCGAGGGCGGGGGCGGCACGTCTGGTGTCGGTGGAACCGGCTGCATGGCGGCAGGTTCCGGGGGAGCATGTGGTACCGGGGTCTGCAGCGAAGCAACGGGCGTCACGGCGGCTGGAGCCGAGGGAGCATGCGGCATCGGGGTTTGCAGCGGAGCAGCGGGCGCCACGGCGGCTGTGGCCGGGGGAACAGGCGGCACCGGGATCTGAAGCGGAGCAACGGGCGCCATGGTGGGTGGGGCCGGGGCTGTCGGCGGCCTGGAGGCCGAATCCGACGAACCGGCAGGCGTGGCGGCCGAATCCGGCGAACTCGCAGACATGGCGGCCGAAACCGGGAAATCGGCGAGCATGGCGGCCGTGATCGCCGGCGTGGGCGGCATCGTCACCGGCGCGAAAGGCGTATGCGGCGTGGCGGCCTGGATCGACGGGGCCGCGGTCGACACGGGTGGCGGCACGAACGGCGCGGGATCCGGCGCCGGAGCCGTGGTCAGTTCCACGACGAGCTCGTTGAAATCCGGTGTGCCGGGCCCGGTACTGCACCACAGCGTCGCCGCGCGCCCGGGCAGCAGGTCGACGACCAATCCGTAGTTGCCGGTCCAGGACTGCTGTGTCCCGGACTCTGCCACCCAGACCGGGGTGAGGGTGAACAGCGCCTCGGGCCCGTCCGCGGTCACCGGGATGTCGACCCCGGCGGCGAGGGCGTCGTACCAGATGTCGACGCCCTGCAACGATTTCCCGCTGAGGTGGATATGCGCGTCCTGCACGGTGAGACCGAGACCGAGACCGGAGACCTCGACGGGTGGCATCACCGACACCGCCCGCAATCGCACCACGGTCGTGCCCTCGGGTAGTGCCTCGGCGTACATCGGATACACGGCGGCGCCACACCAGTCGATCGGGTCGGCGCTGGTATAGCGCTGTTCGAGCGGGATCGGATCACCAGCAGGTTGCGCGCCGGGATCATTCATCGGTCCAGCCCACCCTTTCCGCGTTCGACCCCCCAATGCGGCGTCTGGCGCTGGCCGCGGTGCGCGCTACACCGTACTCGTGTCTACGCGATACCGCGACCCTTTCCGTGCAACGCCCCCGCGAACCGGCTGACCTGAATCCGGATCGCGGATCCGGATGGTCGGCAACGGGATTCGCCGGGGCACGTGGCCGGTCGATCTGGGCTAGACGGCGACCGATTCGCCGATCTCCTCCTCGACCGCGGCGGGCGCGACCGGCTCGGGCGCGTTGCGCGCCTCGTGCCGTCCGGCGACAACGATCAGCACCACGCCGACCGCGAGCCACGCGAACAGTCCGAGCAGCCGCGCCCCGAACCCGGCGGCAGTGTCGAAGTAGAGCAGGCTGCGCAACCCCTCGACGAAGTCGGCGCCGTTCCAGAACGAATGCAGCGCACCGAAGAACCCGTTCTGCAGCTGCGGCCCGTAGACACCGCCCGAGGTGGTGAAGTTCAGCATCACGAACAGCGTGATGAGCGCGAGCGTGGTCCAGCGCTTCAGGAAGGTGTGCAACCCGATGCCGATCAGGATGATGCCCGCACTGTAGAGCCAAGCGATACCGAACACGGCGGCGTAATCGTGGTCGATCACACCGAACACCGGTCCGGCGACGAGGACGCCGATGAGGCTCACCACCAGCGCGGTGACCACGCCGACCGCCGCGCGCACCCGCATTCGCAATATCGCGCCCGCGGCGCCGATCACCGCGACGCTGCCGTAGGCGCCGACGCTCAACGCGACCAGCAGGAAGAACAGCCCCTGCCCGGTGGGATCCCCACCGGCCTTCGTGGTCACATCGGTGACGACCAGCGGCACACCCTGATGATCGGACACCTGGCGGAAGACCACCTCGGCCGCCATGGCGCTGGTATCGGACCCCGCCGTGGCGACGAGCAGCTCGGGACGCTGCGCGTCGGGCACATACGCGGCGACGAGGTCGCGGTTGTCCAGCGCGTCGATCGCCGCCTGGCGAGTGGGCACCGTGATGATGTCGACGCCGTCACCGGCTTTGTCCTTCATCGTCTGCGCCAGCACCATCGACTCCGGGGCGTCACCGACGACGGCCAGCTCGAGATGGTTCGGCGTCGGCTGGTGGAACGCGCCGAGATACGCGAAGGCCATGCCGAGGCACATCAGCAACGGAGTCAGCAGATGCCCGGCGACGTGCCGGAGCTGGGTGCGAGTCATCGCGGAGAATCTCCAAACAGTTGGTAAATGCAACTATAATTGTTGTAGCATACAACTATGAATGCGCGAGACACAAGAGCCGACGCCGTCGACGCCATCCAGCGGGAGCTCACCGCCTTCGCCCGGCGCGCCCGCGGCCGCGCCGCCGAACTGCACCCCGAGCTGAGCCTGGTCGCCTACAGCATCCTCGACCTGATCCTGGAGCGCGGCGGCTGCCAGGCCACCGACCTGGCCGAACAGTTCCTGCTCGACAAATCGACGGTCAGCAGGCAGGTCGGTGCGCTGGAGAAGCTCGGCTACCTCGAACGCGAGGTCGACCCAGGCAACCGGCGCAACCACATCCTGCATGCCACCGCGCAGGGGAGGGTGGTCGCCAAGGAGGCCGAGCGCCGCCGCCGGGAGGCCTTCACCGCCCGCTTCGCCGACTGGACCGACGCCGATGTCGAGGCGATGGCGTCCTATCTCATCCGCTACAACCGCGGCGACTGACCGGCATCCCCGCAGACCCCACGGTCGACCCCGGCAACGCCGCGACCATGCCCGATCGGGCATCCGGCTGGCTATTACGCACGTGACCGCCGCCGCCGGGCGATGACGCGGTATAGCACGCGAGTCGGTATAGTCGCCGCGGATGAGTAGTGACACCACCCACCCTGTGCAGCAGCGTTCCCCACGCCCGATCAATCGAGCATGGTGGCTGGTGCCGGTGTTGCTCACCGTTGTCTCGATCACGTGCGTGCGCATCCCGCTCTGGCCGTTCGAGCAGTATTCCGGCGGTTTCATCGACCTGCAGGTGTATCGCCTCGGCATCGAAGCCATGCGTGACGGCGCCGACATGTACGGCCAGCTGCCCAAGACCTCCGCCGGGATCGGCCTGCCGTTCATCTATCCGCCGTTCGCCGCGATCGCACTCGCGCCCTTCGCTCTGCTGTCCTGGAGTGCGGCGAAAGTCCTCTATGTCGTGGCGTCGATCGCCGCGCTCGGCTGGACCCTGTTCCTCGTCGCCCGGCGCTACCACCGCGAGAGCCGTCAGGCCGCGCTGCTGGTGACCGCGTGCGCGCTGCCCGCGGCGATGCTGCTGGAACCGGTGCGATCGACCATCGACTTCGGCCAGGTCAACCTGCTGCTGATGGTGCTCGTCGCCACCGACTGCCTGCTCCCTAAGACCCGCTACCCACGCGGCATGCTCATCGGCCTCGCCGCCGCGATCAAGCTGACCCCCGCCGCGTTCGTCCTGTTCTTCCTGGTCCGCAAGGACTACAAGGCCGCCGCCACCGCCGCCGCCACCGGCGCGATCGCCACGATCGCCTCCTTCGCGCTGCTCCCCGGCGAATCCACCCGCTACTGGTTCGGCGGCCTCGGCAACGTCTCCGGCCTGAGCGGCTCGGCCTTCCACACCAACCAGTCCATCCAGGCCGTCCTGGCCCGCCTGCACGTCACCGGACTCCCGTTCGACGCCCTCTGGCTCGTCTTCGGCGCCCTCCTGCTCGTCCTCGTCGTCGCGGCCATGCGCAAGGCCGCCGACGCCCCCGCGATCGCCCTGGCCCTCAACGCGGTCTTCACCCTCCTGCTCTCACCCATCTCGTGGTCGCACCACTGGGTCTGGATCGCCCCCGCCCTCCTCGCCATCGTCTGCCACGCCCGCACCCTCCCCGCGAGCAGCGCCCGCGGCTGGTACGCCACGGCCGTCGCAGTAGCCGCCGTGTTCGTCATAGCCCCCCACAGCTTCCTCCCCGACGGCGAACACCGAGAGACCTCCTGGTCGTGGTGGCAACACCTCGTCGGCGACACCTACGTCTGGCTGGCGGTCGCTTTGGTTGCCCTTTTCTTGCTCACTGGGCGGCGGCCTGCGGCCAATACGGCGGCGGAGTCCGCCAAGATTGAGGAGCCCGCCCGCGCTGCCTAGCGGGGGGAGGGTCGTACAGAGGGTGTGGTCGGGACGGGCCCGTCCATCGTGGGCATAACGGAGAAGCCTCGGACCCGCGCGGCTCGTCCCGTGCACCCTCTCCCGCCGCACGGCCGATCGCCGACCCCAGGCAAGAGCGGAGGGCTTTGTCCCTGCGGTCGTCGGCGTTGCCACGAGGGCGGATGTTGTGTGGATACGAAGAAGGCCCCGATCATGTGATCGGGGCCTTCTTTTGTGTCCGGAGGGGGACTTGAACCCCCACGCCCTAATACGGGCACTAGCACCTCAAGCTAGCGCGTCTGCCATTCCGCCACCCGGACTTGCTGGTGTGCCAAAAGATTATCCGACACGGTGACGGAAACCAAATCGCCTAGGTGACCTGCCGTTTTGTCGCATCGATCGCGATGATTCCAGCGGGCGATCCCGGCCTCACGAAGCTCTGCGATGGGTGCGGGAGTGTGTGGCGGACGATGTGATCTTGGTCGCGGAGCCGGTGGCTGAGCAGTGAGAGTCGACGAGACTGTGGCGAGATGGCTCTCGGTAGCTTGCTTCTCGCTGAGGACCTGTCCAGTCCAGGATGCTACGAGCTGCGGATCGGTCCCGCCTCGAGTGCCTGTCGGTGGGTCCCAAGTTTTCGGTTCTGTTCGGTGAGGACGCGTCGGGTCGCCTCAACTTCGGGATTGTTCGGTGGTTGCGCTTCGGCGAGGGTTGCCAGCGAGTGTTCGATGCGTTCCGGTGCAAAGGTTTGTGCCAGCCAGTGATCGAGCGGGCCGACGATCTGGCCTTCGCGGAGGTAGGCGGTAGGGGAGCGGTCGATCTTGTTGGCAATCGCGTACTCGGAGGGGTAGCGGCAACAGGGTCGGGTTCGAGCCGGTGGAGTCGCTTGCCCTCAGCGGCCTTGCCTGGGTGTGGATGTGGGCCGGCGTCGGCCAGCTGGTATCCGTAGGGTGGTCGGCCGCCGAGATAGCGTCCTTCGATCCAGGCTTGTGCGGCCATGGCGGCGCGGACGCGGATTTTGATGCGGTTGCGTTCACCTTTGGACATGCCGCCGAAGACGGACATGATCAGGCCGTGTGCTTCGGAGTCAGGGTCGATCGGTCCGCCGACTTCGGGCACCCAGAGTTCGACGCCGTAGTGGACGAATACGGGGAAGATGAGTCCGAACTGGTTGCCGTAGAAGGCGCGTTGGGTTCGCCGATGACGACGGCGTCGAACCCGCGGTCCGGGTCGCGGAGCAGTTCGAGGAGTCTGCTGGCTTCCGGGCGTCGTTTCCAGGGGATGGATCGTGATTGGCCGATGTCGAAGAACTCGGCAACGATCCGGCCGTGATCCGGTGGAAACACGGCCTACGAAGGCAAAGTTCTCAAGAGTCATGGGTGCTCCTAAGGGATGTCCCGTAAGTCGTTGAGCGGCAACGCTATCGTGTCACCGGTGGCGATCTCGGCAGCCGACCCGGTGATGGTCGAGTTGTTCTCCGGCCTGCGGCCACGCACGTTCGCTCGCTGATCACCCAGTTGCGGCGCGAGGGCGCCGACCGGCCTTTACGAGACCGACCCTGGTTCGAAGACCGTGCGCTGCTGGTGGCCACCTACTGGCGGACCAACCTCACCATGCGTCAACTCGCGGCGGTGTTCGGAGTGTCGAAGTCGGCCGCGGCCCGAGTGATCGAGGACCTTGGACCGGCGTTGGCGCTACGTCTCCGCGCCCGATTTCCGCGTGGCGCGGTGTTGATCGTGGACGGAACCCTTGTCCCGAACCGTGATCCACTTTCGATGCCCAAAGCGCCATTGTTCGTCCCACTCCCGATCTCACTGATTCGGCAACTGACAGTGCGCCATCAGGTTTCGTCGTTCTCGATGTTGCTCCACACCCACCTGCAGTGTTCGGTGAAGCCGAGGGCCTGACGTCGAGTTCATCCTTCGTTGGTCCCGATGCCACAGATCTCGGGCAGTACACGCTTCACGGCGAAAGCTCAGCAACGGCTGAGACCACTTCAGGTGATGCACCGACGCCCCCTGATGACGGCGAGGCAAAGGTAGCGGGACGAAGCCGTCTCGGACTGTCTCGTCGTACGCTCAGGCCGGTCCGACGTCTGCTCAACCTCGACTCACTGCCGACGCAGGACAGCACTTTTCGTCTGCCTGCGGATGAATGGCTCGCCGCAGGACACCGCAATCTATTGATCGGCGACGCTGGCTCAGGCAAATCCAGTCTGCTGCGGTTCGTGGCGTTGGAACTACTCAATCCTGCGCCACAGTCCACATCGTTGCAACAATCACACGGTGGGGGACTGCCGGTGTGGCTGCCCTTCGGGTTCCTGTGTCGACACCTGGCGGAGAGCTCGGGGCCAAGGTTCGGACCGCAACCGGCCGCAACACGCCCAAGGTCGCCCGTGAACGCTCGCGCGGGGGTCCAGCCCAACCGCCACGGTCGGCGACTCCTCCACTCACTTCCCACTTCCGGGCATCCCGGTCGACTTCCTGGGCTCGTGTGTTCGGGTCTCAGCCTCGAACAGCGCGCGGCTGCTGGGGGCCCATGAACATCCGCAAATGCCGCATACCGCGCGTCTCGGCGACAGATGTCCTGATCAAGTGACAGATACGGTGGTCGGCCACAACTGGCACCCCGACGAGCGCGGTCAACTAGGCTGCACCATAATCGAACGTATGTGCGAATCTGTGCGACCCTACGTGCGCACTGGGCAGTGGACGGAGCCGTCGCCCCGGTTCTGTCCGAACGGGCATCGGCTCGGGGCTGGACGTTCGCTCGTCACCGCGATGCCGTGTCGTCGGATCGGCGGACATCACCGCGTCCACACGTGCTTGGCCTGTGGTGCGACCACCTACAGCCCGCCCGCGCACAACGACTGCGAGCACTGAGACGGCGGGGTTTGTCGGCCCTGTGCTGGGTTGGGTTGCGCATTCAGGGGGCTGGTTCACCGCCTGCCCGACAAGGCCTGCCCTTCACGCGCAGAGGCTCACAGGTCAAGGGTGGACGAATGTCCATCAGCGCAGCTGACGCGTATGCGCCCTCGAGGTGTGAGGGGCGCGGGATCACAATGCAGGCCAACCCAGTACAGGGCCACCTTCGCCGCCTGCACGGCGTCGCGGATCGGTGAAGTGTCGGGATGCCGCGTCGGAGACATCGACACCGCCACGTGGACGTGGACCGTTCGCCGCCGGACGACACCTGGCCCGGGCGGGCTCGACGACAAGGGGCACCAGGGGTAGCCGCCATCGATACGTCCCCCTGATCGAGGAAAATTCGGCAACTGGTTCGCGACCGTATCGCCGCGGTCGGCGAGAACAACACGAACGCGCGATTGTTTGTCGGCTCGCGTGGTGGACGGATCGCGACGGGGGTTCTGCGGGATGCTACCCATTGGGATGAGGTCGTGGAGAAGCTCGGCTATGAACATCTGCGCCGTCACGACCTCCGGCATACCGGGCTGACGTGGATGGCTGACGCCGGGGTGAGTTTGCACGTGCTCCAGAAGATCGCCGGGCACGCCGACAGCCGAACCACAGAGCGATACCTCCACCCGGATCGGCGGGAGGTCACCGACGCCGGCGACAAGCTCTCCAGCCACCTGCGGCCCCGTTCTGGTCCCGGCCAGCGTGGCACGCTGTAGATCAGAGCCGCGTCGGGTCGGCCGAATACCTGGCGTGCCGATCTGGTGGGGGTGGCATAGGCTGCGGCGGTGCCCAGGCTCATGGTCTCCAACCCCTTTGCGGAGAAAATGCTCACGGTTTGGATCGAACCGTGGGGTCGGGATTACTGGATGCGGCCGGGAGACGTCTTCACTGTCGAATTCGCGGGGCGCGACAACTCCGAACAGGAGGATGATGATCCACCATTCGAGGTGTCGTGGCTAGATGGCGGAATCGTGGTCGGGCCGGTGGCCGAAAGCATTGTGCGCGACGGGAACGGCCTCGAACTCGAGTGCGGCCACCAGCGGCCTGTCGACCTCGACGGCCGGTAGCTCGAGTCCACATCCAGGCTGATCGAGAACGCGCAGCGGTCCGCCACGAATATCCGCTACCGACTGCGGCGTAGTTGTCGCGGGTGCCGCCGTATGCGCGGATAGTTCTTGTGCCACGGCAGGATCCGGCGACATCGACGTACGCCGCGATCAGTCCCAGGTCAGTGGCTTGAACGCGCCCAGCCCAGGTCACGACACCCTCGCGCTGATCAACCCACTGTTCGGGCGTTGGCGCTCAGGCCGGGCAGGACCAACGTGAGCCAGCGTTCGCGTGCGACGAGGGGCTGATCGATCGGAGCGGTGGAGAACAGCAGGTAGATGTCGCCGACGGTGACGTCGGAGTGGACCTTTCCGTCGGCTTGTCCGGCGCGGATGAGCGTGGCCAGTGCGGTACCGGCGCGCTGTTCGTCGGCCTGTACTCGGAGATCGGCGCCGAGGGTCTGCGCCGCTGCTTTGGCGGCATGGTTGGTGGCCGAAACCTCAACGACCCGCCGCAAAAACGCCGTGATCTCCCAGGTGGCGTCCGCGCCGCCCGCGACACGATCGCGCGCCGCTTCGGCATCGTCGGCGACCTGGGCCACGTATTCGGCCACGATGGCAGTGACAAGGTCGGCTTTGGTCGGGAAATGGCGGTACAGGGTGCCGACGGCGACCCCGGCCGCGGTCGCGATCTCGTTCATACCCACATCAGGTCCGCGCGTGGTGATCTGCTCACGCGCGGCGGACAAGATCTTGCGGCGATTGCGGATCGCGTCGGCGCGCTGCGGTCTGGCCTCGGTCATGAACTTCTCCCACAGGTCCTTGCATGAAGATGAATACTCGTTCATGATAGAACATGAATTATCATTCATTTTACCGTCAGGAGCCGACATGACCGACAAGATCGCCCTAGTCACCGGAGCCTCCTCCGGAATCGGCGAAGCCACCGCCCGCAAACTCGCCACCCTCGGCTACACCGTCTACGGCGCCGCCCGCCGCACCGACCGGCTACAGAAACTGGCCGCCGACGGGATCCGCCCGCTGGCCATGGACGTCACCGACGAAGCCTCCGTGCGCGCCGGTATCGAACACATCGTCGCCGAGACCGGCCGCATCGACGTGCTGGTCAACAACGCCGGATACGGCTCCTACGGCGCGGTCGAGGACGTACCGCTCGACGAGGCTCGCTACCAGTTCGAGGTCAACGTATTCGGGGCCGCGCGCCTGGCCCAGCTCGCACTGCCGCACATGCGCGAACAGCGCAGCGGCACCATCGTCAACATCACCTCCATGGGCGGCAAGATCTACACCCCGCTCGGCGGCTGGTACCACGGCACCAAATTCGCCCTCGAAGGCCTCAGCGACTGCCTGCGGCTCGAGGCCAAGCCCTTCGGCGTCGACGTTGTCGTCATCGAGCCCGGCGGTATCCGCACCGAGTGGGGCGGCATCGCCGCTGATCACCTGCGCAAGGTCTCCGGCGACGGCGCCTACTCGGCCCAGGCCACAGCGGTGGCCGCCTCATTGGGCCCGGAGGCCACCATCGCCCGCCTTAGTTCCCCGCCGGAGGTGATCGCCGACGCGATCGGCAAGGCTGTCACCGCCCGCCGACCCAAGACCCGCTACCAGGTCGGGTTCGGTTCCCGACCGCTGATCTTCCTGAAATGGCTGCTGCCCGACCGTGCCTTCGACGTACTTATCAAGCGCGCCACCGGCATCCGCGACTGAACGCGAGCCACAGCCGCCGCCGCCGCCAGTCGTAACGCCACTTGGCACGTGCGTCGGTCGGCCACCAGCCATCTGAGCGCAAGATCACCCCCTCGGCTGCCAGGACAGCCTGGGAACTCCCACCGACAACGCTGGGGAACTAGCCAGGACGACCTTGTTGCAGTTCGAGCCAATCCGAGTCCGAGAAGTGCCCGTGCGCGCGGGGACCTGCAGCCTCGATCCGAGATCACGTTCGGTCGTGCACGGGCAGATCGAGCGGCTAAAGCTCCACCGTCCACATGTAGTTCTCGATGAAGGGCTCGACGAAACGCATCGGGACACGCAGGTTCGGGCAGGCCCGAGCTGTGGCGCTCAGCGCTCCGTAGGCCTCGCGCAGGTCGTACTCGTGGTTCTTACGCCACAGCTCGTGTTAGGGAGTGTCGGGTGCAGCGATGGCCATCAGTTCTGGCGCGCGTTCGGCCCAGCACCCCCACTGCCGCGACTTCCCCGTGATCGCCACGACATCGGCCGTGACGGCAAGAGCGGCCTGTGGGTCACCGACCGCACTGCCACAGAGGATCGCGCTACCTTCGCCGTCGCTATCGCGCCGTCGATGATGGTGCAGGACGTGCACGGCAAACTCCTCGGCGCGGCACCCAGCTCCGACGGCAGCATTTGGGTCACCACCGCAAACAAGGCCGAGGGAGCACCAGGAGAATTCGACGATCGAGTCGTGCAAATTCCGCGCCCCTGGATGTCTTGCCGGCGGGAAGACAGTAGGTGGTTGTCCGAGAACTGACTCGTCCGCGGACGCCGCGCCACGAGCGACTCCTCGGTTTTCGCGTTTCCGTGTTTAGAGGCCAGGCTCAGCTCAAGCGTCGACAAGATCGCGGTCGGGAAGGGGTGCGGCAATGGCGTCGGGCGGGTTGTGACCGCGGCGGCGGGTTCGGATGTAGAGCCATTGCAGGACTGCCAGGCCTGCCAGACCGGCGACAGCTGTCGCGGCGCCGATCTTCCAGCCCGGTGGGCGCCACGTCAGTTCGAGGACAGCGTTGTCGGTGCCGGCGGGGATGTTGACGGCGGTGATCGATTTCGCGACATTCGTGATCGGGATCGGCGTACCGTCGAGCGTCGCTCGGTAGCCGGGCCAGGCGAGGCGTGCGAACACGATCCGGCCGCCGTCGGGTGAGCTGACTCGCAGCGTGCTCGTCATGTCGGCTTCGGTGAGCGAGGTGGCCGACACCCCGCGCAGGTCGGAGACTCGGCCATTGGCCGTCGATACCGCGCCACGATCGCGTTCCAGCACCCAGATGTAGCGCTCGTGATCCGGGTAGCGGACGAAATGCCATCCGGTGGGCGCGGGTTGGTTGCCCGCCTCGGGGAACAGTGCCTTTTGCAGCACCACCCGATCGAGCAGCATCAGATCGACCAGGGTCCGCCCGGTTGTTGATTCGGGTGCGAACATGCGGCGATAGGCGTCGGGGCACACGCTCGAATCCCATCGCATGCAGAGCATTTCACCGAAATAGAAGTGCCCGGTCGGGGTGTAGCCGTTCACGTAGTCGAGCTCGAGCGACTTGGCGTAGTTGCCGAACACCAGGGATCCGTACGCGCCGTCGAGGCTCTTGTCACCGGGCTGCAGCAGCGCGCGGTCGGCGAGCTGGATCGTCGATCCGGGCAGGTCGGGGAACGCCGCCTTGGCATCGGCACGGCTGGTCGGCAGGTTGTAGGACATGATGTTGGGCAGTGCGTGATCGACCTGATAGAAGGCGATCGGAAACATCACCGCGATGGTCGCCACGCACGCGGCCGCAGTGCTCCGGTGCCGGGCAAGCCAGAGGACACCCGCGCCTGCTGCGGCGACGAACCCCGCGGCCACACCATGGATGATCCAGTCGGCGGGATCGGCAGAGGCGGTGCGAACCCATAGCAAGCCGATCAGCACGCCGGCGGCGATGCCGCGCGCCCGCGCATTGCCAGTGGTGCCGAAGCGTCCCACCAGCACACAGACCAGGACCAGCAAGCCGATCGCGAGCATCGGAAGAACCCGGGCGGGCCACCGGAGCGGGCCGATGGTGCCGGGGCCTGCCGTCCACATCAGCATCATGATCGTGAACAGGGCGACCGTGGTGAGCTCACGCCAGCAGCGGCGAGCGCGGTCCCAGTCGACGAACGCCAGGATCGGGACGAGGAACCACGCGACGTAGGTGAGCGGGAACGGCTGGATGTAGCCCCACCACGTGGTGAACGCCGGTGACACCGTCGGCAGGCTCGCGTTGAGGGATTCCGACCACGGCACCGCGAGGAAATTGTCGTTGTTGATCTGCGCCGTACCGCGCCAGGTGACTTTCGCCGAGAGCATCGAGGGGAGAAAGGTGAGCAACCCGGCCAGGCCCGCGCACGCCGCCACGGCCGTCAGCCGGAGGACCGATTGCCAGGCGCCCCGGGAGACCAGTTCGCCGACAGCGATGGCGAACAGCATCAGCACGGCCTCGACGGCGGGGAAGATGTACTGCGTCGAGATCGTCAGATACAGGAAGACGAAGACGGGGATCGGCCCGCCGTCGCCGCGGGTGTAGCGCACGGCCGAGGCCCAGGCCATCAGCATCCAGGCGGTTCCGGTCAGCGCCGTCATCCAGCTGGCCTGGTCGAAGAAGAGGAAGAATCCGGACAGCGGGAACGCGACACCGGCGACGGCGCTCCATGCGGGGGCGGCTCGATAAACCAGGCAGATCCGGTAGATGCCCAGCGCGCACAGAATCGAGAACACCAGCTTGACGACAGTGGCGTAGGCGGCCATGTTGTCCACCGACGGCGCGATGACGTCGATCAGCAGCTGAACCGGGTTGAACAGACCCGCGTCGTCCATGGTGTTGTTGCCCGACATCCACTGGTTGGGCCACAGCGCGGGGAAATCGCCCGCGCGCAAGGAGCGCCCGAGCCCGACCCACAGTCCGGTGTACTGGGATTCGGTGTCGTCGAGGTAGTAGTGGCGGGGGTCGGCCAGCAGCACCGCCAGATATCCGACGATCGTGCCGACGACGGTGACGATCCCCCAGCGAATCGTTTCGGATCGGGAAAACGGTTCTCCGGCTTCGTCTTCGCGGGATTGGGAGCCAGTGGGGTCAGCAGCCGTGATCGGTACTGCTCTGTCGGTCACGCAGCAGACCATACAGCGCCGGGCGGCACTCGGCAGGGTATGCGATTCCAGGGCCGCGACCGGCGCCGTTGCGGTGTAGCGGTCCGTTCCGGACTGCCGGTCGCGAGCTCGCGGGCGGCGGTCAGAAGGCCGATCTGACGTGTGCCTGCGGGTGCGGAGTGAGCACACACAGTTGCTCGCGGCCGCCGGCGATGAGGCTGGTCGACGCGACGTGGGTGGCATAGTGCGTGAGTGTCCGGTCGAGGGTTTCGCGAGTGAATCGGTGCGCCTGAGCGCCTTCGCCCGCGTCGGTGAACCGGCCCGACAAACGCGCGAGTGTCCGGTTGGAACTGGTGGTGAGATTGCGGATCGGTTCGGCGATGATCACCTGCTTGCGGGCGGCCTCGAGCATTCGCTGGACTATCGGTTCGGGCTCGGGCAGGAAGTGGTACAGGCTGGCCTGCATGACGACGTAGTCGGCGCGGGGGAGCGCGGTGTCTTCCCTGAGGTTCCAGACGAGGCCGTTTCCGCCCGCCGAGACGAGCCGGGCGATGAAGCGTTCGTTGATGTCGAAACCCGTGTAGCGGACCGACTTTCCGCGCAGGTACCGGGTGTAGAGGGTAGCCGGGCCGCAGCATAGGTCGAGGACCTCGGCTTCGTCGGGGATCAACGCGGCGATCGCTTCGAATCGGGCTCCGTAGTGGCGGCCGTAGAGCCCGCGCATGAGGAGGTTGTAGAGAGATGTGTGCCGATAGATGACGCTGGTAGTGCTCACAGATTTTCCTGCTCGGTGTGACTGCGTGATTGCGCTGCCGACGGCCTGGGGGCGACGGCAGTCGCGAACGGTGTGTGTCGTCAGAATTTGTGAGTTGATCTGGAGAGACGGTCGGTGGCGGCTGGCGAGGCGCGTGAGGTCAGGATGTCGACGGTCGGTCACGAGCCCCAACGTTCGAGGGGAAGCGCGGGCGACCGTGACGACATCGAATTGACGGCGGCGTCGACCCGACGGCTGCTGTCGGCAGCGGCTACTGGTGGTCGCGTTGAGTGGACGGTTACGTAGGGAACGGTCGGCCAGGACAGGAGCTCATCGGCGCGAGGTTCTCATCGCGCTGTGGCCGGAGAGGCCGCACACAACGATATTGCGGGCGGCGGTTTGCGGCAACGCGAAGAGGCTCGATGGTCGTTCTCGGCCGGTGCCCTTGTGCCGCAGACTGCCGGTCCTGTGGCCGGAGCCGTTCTACTACCTCGGGGCGCGCCGCCAGCCGGACTATCCGTGTGTAGATTCCGCTAATCATCGCAACGACGACCGCGGCGAGCGGCGTGGCCAGGACCAGCAGGTCCACCCAGCAGCGCCCGAACCTGTTGCGGCTGGCGTTGTTTCGGATGCAAGCCAAGCGATCAGCTGTGACATCTTCGCAGCCGTGAACCGACAAGACCCCACGGGCGATCGCCGTGCCCCGGCTGTCGCCCCGCAGGGCCCGGCTGCTCGTCGCGGCCCGTCCTGCCGCGACGGTGTCGATATCGGCGCAATTTTCGAGTACTCCACCACTCGGGACGGTTTTGCCTGGTAATGGAATCGTCGATGCTGATCCCGAGGACGAGAGGTCGATCATGGCTATCCGCTACACGGTTGCTGCACGTGACACCATGTCGGCGCTGGCCGGCCGCTTCTACGGCGAATCGTCGCTCTATCCGGTGATCGCGATCGCGAACCGGATCGCCGACCCGAACGTGATCAGGGTCGGTCAGGTGCTCATCGTTCCCGGGCTCACCGCCACCCACACAGTGGTCGCAGGCGACACACTGTCCGGTCTGGCCGAGCGGTTCTATGGCGACCGCGCGCGGTTTCCGCTGATCGCGGCCGCCAACAAGCTCGCCGACCCGAACACGATCACCGTCGGGCAGACCCTGATCATCCCCGACCTGACCCTCGCCAAGCACACACTGTTCTGCGTGCCCGGCACGTGGGAAGCCGTCGCCGCCGCCAACGCCAACCCGGGCGGAATCAGCCCGTCGGACCCCATCGGCATGCTGACCGGCATCACCAACGCCCTCGACCCGCAATGGTTCGACATCGAATACGTGAACTATCCCGCCAGTTTCGGACCCGTCCCCGGCGGCGGCGACGCCCTGCTCGACGCTCTGGGCCGACCGTCCTACCGCGCCTCCCGCGACATGGGCATCGCCGAACTGACCAGATTGATCAACGCGCACGACGGGTCGTTCGGCCTGCTCGGCTACAGCCAGGGCGGGGCAGTGGTCTCGCTGGTCGGTCGCGACATCGTGTCCGGTTCACTGCAGGGCCGACGCGGCGACTGCCACTGGGTACACGCCCTCGCCTCACCGCATCGCGGGTTGGGCCGCACCTTCCATCTCGGCAATTCCCTCGCCTACCAAGGCATCTCGGGCGACAACATCACCGAAACCCACCCCATCGACTGGTTCGACTACTGCCTGCCCGGCGACATCTACGGCAACGCCAACATCGCGGGCACCTACTTGAAACAGGCCTACGACATCGCCACCGAATTCACCCTCACCGACCCGGTCGCCATGATCACCGGGATCGCCGAACACATTGTCGACTGGGCGAACTCAGGAATGCTGGGACCGATCGACCCCGCCCGCCTGTTCGCCACCGCGGTGGACCTCAACAACTTCCTGCGCGACTTCCCCCACGACAAATACGGAATCTGGGACATCATTCCCGACCGCACCGCACTCGCCCACTCGGCCGCTCACCTCAACTACTGGGGACCACGCATCGCACCGGCCTGACGGTGCACGGCTGTCGGCGGGCTGATCCACCGACAGCCACACGCGCCGGCTCAGTCCACGCTCCGGACCGCTGAAACCGGCGCTCACCCCACGGAGATCGGCAGCGACGTGCCCTTGGGGTGTCTCGTACACCGTGGTGCGTTCCCGCAGCGGTCGCCCGATTCGGCCGCGATCTCGGTCAGCTCCGCCACCGTTTTCGCCGAGCCGTGCGGGGAACCTGCCATGCGAGAAATGGTTTCCTCCATCAGCGTTCCGCCGAGAGCGCCTGGTTTCACCCAACTGGTCTGGATGTTGTCGATGCGCCCGTGCAGCATCGGGCCAGGGCGTGCACGGCGCGGTTGTCGCGATTGGTGGGGCCGGGCCGCGCCCGCCAGGTACAGTAGTGCGCCCTGGTGGACGAAGGGCAGCGGCACGAACTCGGCGAAACCGCGTCTCGTCCTGGATTCCGCGCAGCACGCGCAGGTGCCCAACCCAGTGGCGGGGATTGTCGACGTGGCCGTACATCATTGTCGAACTTGTGCGGATGCCGAGGGAATGCGCGGTGGTGATCACTCGATCCACGCCGAGGTAGGCAGTTTGCCCTTGGTGAGGACCCAGCGCACTTCGTCGTCGAGGATCGGCGGCGGTGCCGGGGATGGTGTGTCGAGACCGGCTTCCTTCAACGTGGTCAGCGGATCAGCCCCCTTGCAAACCGTTGCGCACGAACGACTCCTCGTGCTCCCCGCGCGAGCGGGGATGAGCCATCGCATCCGAAATGCGCGGCCGAGCGGCTGTGTCCCCGAGGCGAGTGCTTATGCGACAGCAGAGTGTCAACGGCTCCTGATCAGCCGATCGTGATCGAGATCCGTTGGGACAGTTGGTGTGCGTAGTGGTCGAGTGCCCCTCCGGACACAGAGTTTTTGCCACGTCATGCTCCTGACCTGCGATTATGAACGTTGGGTAGGCAGCGTATTCGAGTCGAACAAGACGTGAAACCGCAGGCAGGGCCCATGGGGGTTCAACTCGGGTCAGGCTGAGAAAGCCTTGAGGATTTGACAGTTTCCGGGCGCATCATGGGTGGTCCCCACCACGGATGTCGGCCCATGGTCCGCCATGGCAAGCCTCTCCTCTAGGCACACCGATCAGAGGTGGACTCAGTTGGGCGTGTGCGGGACTCGTCCGCGTACGACTCGTAGCGGGGTTTGCTGCCTTGGCTGGCGGTTATTGCGGCGGCGCCTATGAGTCGGCCGAGTTCGGTGTAGGCAGCGAATTGCCCCTCGCCGAACCATTGGTCCGAGGTGCTGTCGTGCGGGAATACCGGGTTCTCGGCCGCATACGATCTGAGCCAGTAGCCGCATTGGTCCCAGAGCACCGCTTTGGCAACGATGAGCTGGCCGATGAGATGTTCTCCATGTTTGTCGAGCCCGCTCGCGGTCGGGTACTCGATCTCTCCCACGACGACGGCGCCCTTTGTCAGGCGAGCGTTGAGGGCTCCGAATGCCGTCTCGGGCTCGAGCCCCTTTCCTGTTCCCGGCGCAAGATCCTCTGGAGCGTAGGGACCCCTGGAATCCGGGAGTGTGATCTTCACACCGAGTTCGAACTCGGCAAGGCGCAGTGCTTGCGCCAGCGTTTCGGCGGTAGGCCCGTGATCGCCAGTCGCGTCGATGCAGTAGATCACCCGGGGGTCGACCCCGGGCACGCGGTACCCCTTTCGCCAGCTCCGCTGATGATCCTCTCGAGGCTGATCTTCTTGGCGCGGCCCGGTTTCGACTACCGGCTCCCACTGGTCGGGAGTCCTGACGGACGACCACTGCACCCAACGCGTGATCGCCGTCCCGATTCCCCACACCGCGACCACAATCGCGGGAACAAGCGCGCAGAATTTCACGGTGGCGGCCACCGCGGCGCTGATGCGCCAGACCGACGATGAGCCTGCGTCCGGCAGTGCGATCAGCAGCAGCGTGTTCTCAGCCGCATCCGCGAGCGCCGCGATGATCGTGGCTGCGACACCGAAGGCCGCCAGACGCTTGCCAGACGCCGTCCAAGCCAGGAACCAGGCGGTGAGCGATGCCGCGGCCAGGACAACGGTATAGCCGACAATGACGCCGAAATCGGCATAGATCGCATCCCTGAGCCCGACCGGAAGATCGCTCTTCGCAGCATCATTGAGCTGAATCTCGACGAGATCGTTCGGGCTTGCGCGCCCGAAGAGGGACACCGCCAGGATAAATCCGGGCGCTAGAACCACCGCCAGCCCGGTCAGGAACAAAGCCCGATCACGCCTAAGCTTCGGAGGAAGCTCCGCAAGGCGCTGCGAAAGATGCCTCGAAAGAAGAGATTCATCGGACTTCATGGCTGCTCCTCGATGGTGGCCGTCGCTCGCCGAAAGCCCGGGTGCGGGCGGGTGCCGACGGATCGGCAAGCCGTCGCACGGCGGCCCTCGGGCGGCCTATAGGCCGAACCCGGGGATCTGGAGCTTGCGACCGACCTCCGCAACCCCGTCTACCAGGGAACGGCCGCCGATCTGCGGCCAGCCGTTGCCGTCGTTGCCGAGGAGCTGGATCCAGATGTCGGTTACGCGCTCTTCGATTTCGGTGCGCTGGCGGACGTCGTTGTGCGCAGGAGGCGGCGCGAACCCGGCGATACCCAGGTGCTGGCCGATGGTGGCGACGGCGTCGACGAGCGTGCGTCCGCCGATCTGTGGCCAGCCTCTTCCGTCGAAGCCGAGGAACTGGATCCAGATGTCGAGGACGCGGTCGTTGGTGTTGGTGCGTTGGGGGACGTCGTTGTGCGCGGGCGGCGGCGCGAACCCGGCGATGCCCAGGTGCTGGCCGATGGTGGCGACGGCGTCGACGAGCGTGCGTCCGCCGATTTGTGGCCAGCCTCTGCCCTCGTTGCCGACGAGCTGGATCCAGATGTCGGAGAGGCGCTCGTCGATGTCGGTGCGTTGGAGGACGTCGTTGTGCGCGGGAGGCGGCGCGAACCCGGCGATACCCAGGTGCTGGCCGATGGTGGCAACGGCGTCGACGAGCGTGCGCCCGCCGATCTGCGGCAAGCCACTGCCGTCGGTGCCGAGGAGCTGGTGCCAGATATCGGGTGTGCCTATTTTCACGCCGTAGGGATCTTTGAAAGCCAGTTCCCATGTGATCGGGCCGATGTGCCCGTGGGGGCGCAGTCCCGCGGCCTGCTGGTACTCGATGGCGCGGAGCCTGGTCTGCTCCCCGTATGCCCCGTCGACGGCCACGCCCGCCTTCAGTTGCCAGCGGCGGAGCCCCTCGATCCATGCGGCTGGTTCTCCCGCACGGCCGGAGATCGACTCCCGCGGGCCCTCGAACGGCCCGTAGTAGTAGCCGGCCGGCAGCGGGAACGCGTCCAGCTCGGGCGGGGGGCTGCCTGCTGCGGCCGCGTAGCCTTTGGGCGGGATCAGGGTGGCCATCTGCTCGAACGAGCACCAGTAGCCGTAGGGCTCGAAACCCGAGTCGGCGACCCAGAACGCGCGGGGGCCGCCGCCATCGGCATACCCCATGATCGCGATGTAGTGGAAGACGGTCCCGCCGCGATACTGAGGGCTTGTAGACCCGCGGACGCCGCGGGGGTAGTTGCCCGGTGGGGCGACGATGTTGGCCACGACGCCGTAGCCGCTGTCGATGCTGTGCTTGACGTTGTCCCACAGCTTCTGGGCCTGCTGGGGGAGCGCCGGGTCATTCGGCATCTGCGAGACTCGGTAGTCCGCCCCAGGAAGGTACCTGTTGAGAACGGGCGCGATCAGCCCGATATGGTCCGTTCCTTCTTGGTCGGTGCCCATCTCTGACCCAAGGACGCTCTCGAGGATCAAGTCCCCGGTGCGGGCGAGGATCACCGTCTGGGACGATGCCGGGCCGCAGTTGAATTCGGTGTCCTGGATGACTTGGGTGCGTGGGTACGGAAGGCGTTTCTCAATCTCGCTGCCGTTGGGCAGCAGGGCCGACCCGAGGAGGAGGCAGCGGTTCCAGCGGTCGGTACGGTCCGCCAGGCCTGTGAGGCCGCCGTTGACCGCTCTTGTCGCGCCTTCGATGTCGCGCGCTTCGGAGAGTGCGTTGAGCTGGGGCCGTTCCACCGTCCAGTAGTACGTCGCCGCCAGGAACCCCCACCTCGGCTCGCCGACCAGCGCGGGGTTCGCCGTGAACTGGTCAGCGGCCGGGGCGTGGCCCTTGCGTTGGGCCCACTCGCCGAACCGCCGGTAATGGCCTCTGCCGGTGAGCTGGATAGGCCCGCGGCCTTTGAACCGGCGCCCGTCGCCAGGCTGGGTGTTCCCCAGGTCCAGCCGCCCCTCGTAGGCGTGGCCGTCGGCGATCTCCTCCATGTGCCGCAGCCCGCCGGACTCGTGGCCGACCTGCGCGCACCACATCGCCGCCCGCTCGACGGTGTTGCAATCGGCGGCGGCGAGCGCCTCGTTGAACGGCCTTACGAGCCTTTCGTACTCGGTCATCGGCAGGCCGTTGCCCATGGCCCTAGCTAGCGTTTGCGTGTCCATTGCGTAGCTCCTATATCGGCAAGAATCCGTTTCAGCTCCTGGGCAGGCAATCCCGAAAAGTTCAGCGGACGGGAAATCTATGGGACTGGAATCTTGAAGTGCATTGCACGGTATGGCCATCCGTCGGCGGTCTTCCATTGCGACACCAGCAGGTGTACGCCGGCATCGAGGGTGGATCCGGGGATGATGCACGGGCCGTACAGTTGCGCGACCCTGTCATTGCCCTCTTCTCCCCATGCCGACCCGCGAATGGGTGTCGTCTTCGGTACCAGGTAGAGGTTGTCGGTGGGAGTGTCGAGCAGGCGCAGGTCGATGTCGTAGCCACCGGTGGTGGAGGCGTCGAAGTTGACCAGAACCCATTTGTTCTGGATCTTGCGTAGGCACATCTCGCCGAACTTTTCCGCGGAGGGCTGGCTTTCGAGTACCGGTGTCGGTGGGTTTCCCCAGTTCCAGCTGCCGTCGCGCCAACCCCAGCCGATATAGGCGCCGGGATCGGTGATCCGGTCCTGGCGGACGCGGCGCAAGATGATCCCCCTGTCGCGTTGGAATCCGGTGGAGAAGACGTACACCCACCCGTCGTCGTCGCGTTCCCAGGTCCACAGCTGCGCGAACCCGTTGTGCAGGCCGGCGTCGAACTGGGCACCGGTGTGCCGCCAGGACTTTCCGTTGTCGCTCGATGTCCAGATCTCGGTCCGCACCACGTTGCCGAGGCCCTGGTTGATCATCACGTGCAGGTAGATGTCCTGGCCGATGGTGATGACGTCGGAGGGCAACGCCGTCGTGCCGTCCACATGGTCGTAGGGCCACAGTTGCTGGGCGTAGTTCGGATCCGGTCCCGCGGCTTGGTGCCACACGATTCCGTTGTCCAAATTCGTGGTGTCCGAGTACAACGCGACCGGCGCGCGCCAGTCGTCACTGCCGACCATCGGGTCGCGGAAGGTGTCGCCGAAGACGGCGAGAATCCGGCCCGAGGGTGTCCGGGTCATCACCCCGAGATCGGTTGCGGCCATACCGAACTGGTCGGTGTGACCAGGCCCTGTCGCGTTGGTGATCTTGCGTGCGCCGGTAAGGACGGCAGTAGGGACAGTCAACCGCCAGCCGTCCTTGATGACGCCATACCACTCGCCTGCGTAGACGTGGCCGGTGACCGGCCAGCCCTTGGCCTGCTGCATCGCGGTCGCAGCGTCGCGGGTGGCGTCGTCGTACACGCTGGTCTGTGCGATTCCGAGGGTGGCCTGCCAGCGCCGCAAGCCGTCCTTCGATGCTTGCGGCTCGTTGCCGAACCTGTTCGACCATGACTCCTGCGGCCCGGACAGGGGACCCCAGTAGTGCCCGTTCGGTAGTGGGAAACGGTCGGGGTCGTCGGGGATGGCCGCGTACTGCTTTGCCGCGGCGAGGACGACGTCGTAAGGAAAGGTGTCGGGGACGTCCCAATGGGTGCCGTCCTTGAAGCCCCTCAGTTTCACCGAGCCGTAGGTGTAATTGTTGTGGCTGGAGACGCCATGCATGTCGTTTCCGACACCGGCGATGTCGACCCGCTCGATCGGGATGTGGTGTTCCTTGGATACTTTGGCGATGGTGAAGGCCACCATGTCGAGCATCTTGTCGTGCTCGAGCCACACGGAGCGCTTCTTCGGGTTCGATTCGACATTGGGGCTTGGACTGGTGGTCCACCGTGGAATCGCGCCGGAGGTCCCGACGAGGGCGATATGCACTGATACCTGGTTCTCGTCGTTCACGCCGCGCACCGGAACGCTCCAAGAGGCGTTCTTCGTGGAGACTGTTTGGATGATGTGGTTGTCGTCGACGATGTAGTGATACGACCCGTCCCGTCTGGCCGCTTGACCGTCGGCAACGATTTCGGCGCGGCTGATCCAGTCCTGATTCTCGGTGGTGTGCAAGTAGATCCGCTTGTACGGGCCATGCCCTGAGCGGGAGCCCGGCCCGGCGTGCCAGGCGATGTCGTAGCCGTCGGGTTCCCGCACCGAAATCGAGCCGGGAACGACGACCGGGTCTGGGGTAACGGGTTGGGCGGCGTATTGCCATTGCCCGAAGTCGGCGGTGAGGGTGTCGTTGACGTCGACGTTGATCCCAGAGACCTTGACGTTGTCGCGCGGGTGAATGAGCCGCTGGAACAAGCAGGCGTGCTCGGAGATCGTGCCCAGCGGCCGACCGCCCAGCCAAGTGTTGGGTTGCCACAGGAAGCGTTTTCCGCTGCCGTCGCGGCACATGCCGACGACGTCGTCCTCGACCGCCCAATCGCACGCCAAATACTTGCAATACGCGCCGACGCGTTCCTTGCCCAGCACCGACGCAGCGCCGCGCAGATAATGGGTTGCCATGCTGTTCCACTCCGACAGCGACAGATCGTCGTCGATGGAGAAGAAGATCGGCGCCTCGGCCGGGCCGCCGCAGTGCCGGTGCCACGCGTCGGCGGCCTCGGCGTCGGCGACACCGCCGTCGAACCCGCGGCGCCAATCGGCGGTGGCGTTCTTTCCCTTCTGCCAGTTGCTGACGAGGGGCATCTTCAGGTCGAGATACCCTGCGGCTTCCTCGGGAGTGAGTTTCTTGTTGATCAGGCCGCGTTCAGGTGAGTCCACCAGGTAGCGAACAGCCCCGTGGTATCCGTCGGCCTTCACTGCCTGAGCCCCGGGGCGCGCCGCAGCGTGGTCGACCAGCTGCATCCTCGATGGTCGCTCCCCGAGCGAGGCGCTGGTGAATCCCGCGCGCCATGTCGCCGGGCCGATCAGTCCATCGGGGGTCAACCCGTTCGCGAACTGAACCGTACGCGCCGCGTCGGCGGTGGCCTGGTCGTAAACACCGGTCTGCGGCAGGCCCCGCGCCTGCTGCCAGCGCTTCAAGCCCGCGATCCACTCAGGCCGTTCGCTGCCGTGACGCCCGGAGATCGACGAGGCGGGGCCCTCCAGCGGCCCGTAGAAGAACCCGCGCGGCAGCGGAAATGCCTCCGGGCCGGACCCGTCCGTGCCGGGGCCGGGCTGCATGCCGGGGTCGACCGCACCCTGGAGGAAATCCTGCGGATTCCTCGCTTCACCGCCGACGCGCCCGGGCGGGCCCCACACCTCGAAATGCAAATGAGGACCGGTGGATTGGCCCTCCGACCCCACGCTCGCGATCTGTTCGCCCTCCCGGACCCGATCGCCCCGCTTCACCAGGATGGTCGCATGACCCATATGCCCGAAGATCAGATCCACACCCCGGTTGTCCTGTGCATCCAGCCACACCCAGTTTCCGAATCCCGACACCGACCCCGGCGGGCGTTCGGCACCCTCGACGACCACACCGTCCACCGGTGCGAAGATCGGAGTGCCGGCCGGTGCGGCGAGATCGATGCCGTCATGATCCGGCCGCTGTGGCGTTCGAAAGCCCGAGGAAACCCGGAACGCGCTGTGCACGGGCCTGGTGGTCATGGAAGCCTCCTCGCTTCGTCGGGTACAACGATCTGGCCACTGTCCGAGGCTCTGATTGTCGTAGCCAGGGGCCATGATGACGCGGGTAGTCCACTACGCGAATTACTCGACGGTCTGATCGTTCGCTGATACCACCGAAGGCGTACTGTCGAGCGGGCACCGAACGGCCATTTCCGTCATTTCCCGATGAAGTTGTAGACGTCGACTGATTCCGCCGCCGGCGTTGATGTGGAACGGGCCTTGGCGTCATCGAACTTCTTCATGATTCCCCGATCCGCCAGAACGGATTTCAGTCCTGCTATGGCGATGTCACCCATATTTCCCGGTCGCGGCGTCGACTCCGCATCGGGGCGAGGAACGCGGGTGGGCTGGAAGAGAGTGACGGTGGCGGTCCGATGCCGGACCGGGGGCCAAGGCCCTGGCGGGAAGATCGGAGGCCGTGGCGGCAGCACCTGCTGCCGCGGGTCGACCGGATCGAACTTCGGTTCGCTACGTCGAGCAGTATCGGCACGGGGCGTCGCCCCAGTGTCACTCGGGTGGCCCAGGCCTTCACGTGTGGGGTGGGGTGTGAGCCGATGCATCCGGTCATGGCGGCACGATGTGCGCCAGCCAACGTTCGACGATCGTTCCTGAAGTCTTTTTGCAACAGAAAGGTATTGCTGTGAAGGCCCGTGAGCACGGCAGCGTGTACGCGGCGCTCGAGCGTGGCCGCATCGACGTGGACCGGTGGCGGCGAGCGCTGACGAGGGTGCCGCTGCCCTGGGCGGCGGATGGACGGCTGGTGCTGGCAGTGGACATCACGTGCTGGTTGCGGCCCGAAGCGCGTACCTGCCCGCAACCGATCTTGTGTCACACCTACGGCCGGGCCGAGAACACTCACCAGATGATCCCGGGCTGGCCGTACTCGGTGGTGTGCGCGCTGGAAACCGGCCGCGGCTCCTGGACCGCGCCGTTGGACGCGGTCCGCTTGGCGCCCGGCGACGACACGCCACAGTCACCGCCGCCCAACTGCGGGCCGTATGCCGGTCACTGTGCAACGCGGCGAATCCTGCGGGTGCGGGATCGTCAGACCGAGCCGGCCCGTTCCTCGGTGGACGAACGGAACATCGCCGCCGATGCCGGGCAGGTTCCGCAATGCGCGGGAATAGTGCCCGGGGAAGTTTCGAGTAGTCGGCTACTCTACGCCGCGACTACGTCGAAACCCTATTGTGAACTCGGTGCTAGATACGTTCTGATGCTGTTCACGCCGGCGCTGCGCCCCGGCGTGCCAGGTGTTCTTGGCGGAATCCGGATCGAGTGTTTGGGCATGAACGACGATTTCTGGGACGACCTTCTCGCGCATACTCGGCAGCGGGTCCTGGTACCGGTCGTGGGGCCCGACGTGACCAGGGTCGATATCGGCAATGTCGATCAAACGTTCACCACGCTCATCGGCCAACGCCTCGCTCGACGCTGGAACCTCGCTGTGCCACCCGGACCGACCACCATGGACGAGGCGGTGGCGGCGTTCGTGCGCGAGCGCGGCCAAGACGAGATCGAGCGGTTGTATCGCGTCATCAACGACATCATCGTGGAAGTCGATCCCGAGCCCGGTGATGCGCTTCGCAGCCTCGCTGCGATCGATGACCTGCGCTTGTTCGTGAGCACGACGCCCGACCGGGTGCTCGCGAAGGCAGTGAACACGGTCCGCTACCAGGGTAGGTCAAGCGTACGAGAGATCTCATTCTCCCCCAATCAATCCACCAACGAACAGTCGCGAAACGCGCGACCGGCCGCGGCCACCGATACCGTCATTCTGAATTTGTACGGTCAAGCGGCTTCGACGCCGCAGTTCGCGATCCACGAAGAAGACCGGCTCGAGTGGCTGCACGCGCTGCTCAGTGAGAAGGCGAGCCTTCCCGACTGGGTCAGCTTTCAACTGAAAGAGCATCCGCTGCTCTTCATCGGCTGTGAGATCCCCGACTGGCTCGGGCGTTTCCTGTTACGGATGTCCAGCAACACCCGGCTGTCCCTGGAACGCATTCCGTTCTTTCTCGCCGGCTGCTCGGCGTCACGAGAATCTTCCCTGTCGAGTTTCTTCGCGACATACTGCCGTAAGACGCTGGTCCAGCAACTGGACATCGAACCGGCCACCTTCGTCGACGAATTACACGCTCGCTGGCTCCGGCAGGTCGCGCCCAGGCACCACGATGAGGTCGGCGCGGCCGATCCTTCGCCTCCGGACGCACCGACGATCTTCATCAGTTACATGCGCGAGGACGCGGACGCGGCGCGGCGGGTGTGCGACGCGATCACGAGCCTGGGCGGGGACGTGTGGTTCGACGAGCGACGGATCTGTCCAGGAGACGCGTGGGAACACGAGGTTCTGAGCGGCATCCGTCGGACAGTCCGCCTGTTCGTCCCGATAATTTCCATGAATACCGAGCACGCGGACGAAGGTTACGTTTTCCGAGAATGGTACGAGGCGGCCGATCGCGCCCGCTCCATTCCGAGCCGCCGCTTCATCGTGCCCGTGGTCATCGACGACAACTACGATGACGACCCGAGCCGCTACCGGCAGATACCAGAGTCTTTCGGACGCCTGCACTTCGGTAGTGCGCCCGGCGGCGAGCCGGATGCGGGGCTCACCGCCATGCTGAAAGATGAAATCCGTGCGATGCGGCGGACAGCGGCGTGACTCCCGGAACGAGAGCTGGACAACTCGACGACGAGAACCCGTGGCCGGGGCTGGCGTCGTTCGAGGAGAACGGGCAGGCGTTCTTCTTCGGGCGCGACCGAGAGGCACAGTCCCTGCTGATCCACGTGCGCGATGCCCCGGTCACGGTCTTGTACGGGCGGTCCGGACTCGGGAAGACGTCGCTGCTGCGAGCCGGCCTCTTTCCCGCACTGCGCGACGAGAACTACCTGCCGATCTACATCCGCTTGGATCTCACACCGAACGCGGCGACACTGTCTCGCCAGCTGCACCGATCAGTACGCAACTCGATCCGGGCCGATGCGCCCGATGCGATGCTGCCTCTCGACGATGAATCGCTCTGGGAGTACCTGCATCGCAAGGACTTCGAACTCTGGAGTGCGCAGAACTATCCGCTCACGCCGGTGATCGTTCTTGACCAGTTCGAGGAACTCTTCACCCGCGGTGAGCGCGTCCCGGATCTCGTACGGGAATTCATGCACGACCTCGGCGACCTCGCCGAGAACCGGATTTCCGACGATGTGGCCGCCCGGATCGACAACGATGAGGCCGAGGCAGGCCGGTTCCGGTTGCGGTCGCAGAATTTCAAGTTGCTGATCACGTTGCGGGAGGACTTTCTTCCCAACCTCGAGGAGTGGTGCCCACTGATTCCCGCGCTGGGACGGTCCCGGATGCGGCTGCTTCCCTTTCGCGCGGACGCGGCGTTCGATGCGGTCCGCAAGCCGTCGGGTCACCTGATCACCGATGCTCTCGCACACCGGGTGGTCGGCATCATCGCCGGTGAGGACCTGCACCTCGGCCGGGATGCGTCCTTGATCGATGTCCTCGGCGATCTCGCCGCTTCGGACGTGGAGCCCGCGCTGCTGAGCCTGTTCTGCCGCGAGCTGAACGAAGAGCGGAAGCGGCGTGGGCGGGCGCACTTCGACGAACAGCTGGTCGCGGATGCCCAACGCGACATTCTGTCGAACTACTACGTGTCGTGCGTGCGTGATCTGTCACCGCGTGTCGCGGAATTCATCGAGTCGGAACTGATCACCGAGAAGGGTTTTCGCGACAGCTATGCCCGTGAGGACGCGGTGCCGTCACGGCTGACCGGCGACGAACTCGATCGGCTGATCGGCTCACGCCTGGTGCGACTCGAGGAATACCACGGAGCGCAGCGGATAGAACTGACGCACGATGTGCTCACCGGCGTCGTGCGCGAACACCGCGACCGGCGCCGCTCCGAAGTCGAGCGCGCCGCCCACGCCGCCCACGCGGCCCACGCGGAAAAGGAGAAGCAAGCCCTCTTGGTCGCTGCCGCCCAGCGCGAGGCCGAACTGGATGATGAGCGGCGAGCAGGACGGCGATTCCGGCGGATGTCGGCCGTCCTGGCCGTGGTGTGCCTGGTGTCGGTCGTGCTGGCTGTCCTGGCCGTCCTCAATTGGTACTCGGCCACCGACGCCCGCAACGATGCCGCTGACCGCAGCAAAGAGGCGCTCGCCGGGCGCCTGACCTCGCAGGCACAGTCGATGCTGGCCGGCGGCCAGCCTGGCAGCGAGTTGGCGGCTCTCAACAAACTTCTTGCCGCACAGAATATCTCGACGAATCCCGACCTCGGTGCGCTGCTGACGACCTTGCGGAACGAAGCACGCCTGCACAAGATCATCGACCTGGATGCGAAGGGCGGTGTGCTCAGCGCCGACGGTCGGCGGATTGTCACGCGCACACCGTCCGGAATCGAACTGGTGGACACGGAGACGGGGAACCCGCTCGGGGAGCCCTTCGTCGCCGACGGCAAGGTCATGGCGGTGAGCCCGGATGGGCGGTATCTCGCCGTGAGCGACCGGGACAGGATCATTCAGGTCTGGGACTCGACGACGGGCAAGCCGAGCGGACAACCTTTGACGGACAGTGCGGGTTGGATGCGAGCCGCTGTCGTCAGCCCGGATGGAAACCGGGTCGCCGCAGGCTACGGAGATCACGCACGTCTGTGGGATGCCCGGACCGGGCGGCAGATAGGGCCAGCGATGGGTGAACCTGGTACAGAGGTTCAGGCTCTGGCGTTCAGCCCGGATGGGAATCGCTTGGCGTCCGCCGGTGCAGCGAAGACTGTCAAGCTCTGGGACGCCCACAGCGGCGCGGCACTCAGGGAAACGGCACCCGCCGGCGACCCCCGCGTCAAAAACGCCGAAGCGATATTGAGTCTGAGCTTCAGTCCCGACGGCCACTTCATCGCCGCCGGCGGCAACACCATCGGCGTCGGTCCATTGGCGAGCGCAGGCACACCGTTGCGGATCTGGAACACCGAGACCGGCGCAGCAGTCGCGAACCCGGTGACCGGCAACTTCGGCGCCGTCGTGTCGGTGGCATTCAGCCCGGAGGGGGGCCGGATCGTCACCGGCGGCGACGACAAGACTGTGCGACTATGGGACCCCGACACCGGTCAGCAGGTCGGCGATCCACTCAGACTCAATACGGCCGTCCGGCACGTCGCTTTCACCCCTGACGGTAATCGGATCGTTGCGGTAGCCGACGATACCGGCCAGATATTCCGAGCCGATCCCGACTCCGCGCTGCCCAGCAAGGTAGGCGGCAGCCGGGCGGTGGAGCAGGCGATGCCGGATTCCCGCCTGGTCATAGACACCGATCGTCCGCAGATCGTCATCTTTCGCGACGGTGTGCTGCAACGGTTGAATGCCGACACCGGCGAACGAGTTGGGGTCGTGATCGTTTCCGAGGCGCTCCGCGGAGGTATGCAGATCTCTTTCAGCCCGGATGAGCGCTGGCTCGCAGTGGTGGGCCGCGACAACGATGTCCGCGTCCTGGATGCAGAGAACGGCCGCCAGCGCGGCGCGCCGATGAAGGGGCACACCGACACGTTGAATACCGTGGAGTTCAGCCCGGACGGGAAGACCCTCGCAACGGGCAGCGGGGACAAGGCAATCAGGCTCTGGGACTGGGCGACGGGGTATCAGATCGGCGAACCGTTGACAGGCCACGAGAACGGCGTGGATGAGATCGTATTCAGCGAGGACGGGCGCCGTCTGTACTCCCGCAGCTCCGATTCCGTACGGATCTGGGATACCACAACAAGGCAACCGGTCGGCAAGGCGATCGAGGGCTTCGTCACGGGAATGGCGCTCCGCGACGACAATCAGCGCATCGCGGTCGCAGACGGCCTGACGATCCGACAATGGGACACCGAAAGTGGCAACGTCGTCGGCGAGCCTTTCGAAGGCCACGACGAGAAACTCGATTCGATCAGCTACAGCCCCGACGGCAGATACCTCGTCTCCGCGTCCACGGACCACACAGTGCGGTTCTGGGATGCCGACACCGGACGTCAGATCGGCGAACCGATCGTCACCGCACCACTCGGCCCGACCCCGCTTGTCGATTTCAGCGAGGATGGGCGTCGAGTCTTCGTATTTGCCCAGAGAGTCGCCTTGGACGAAGCCTCTCCCTTTGAAGGCGGTGGGATCTGGCAGCTACCGGCGCCCGCCGCATGGCGGGACGCGATCTGCGACAAACTCACCTCGAATCCCAGCGACGAGCTCTGGAAGAACTGGGTTTCGAACGACATTCCGTACTCCGAGCTGTGCCGAGGCAAACCCCAGGGCTGATCCATTGTGTCGCACCGAGACCGCTCGTTCCGACTACCGCCAGCGTGATATCAACGTTTGCCGCAGCGTCCTCCCAGACCATGCGCCGACGGGCAGGTCGGCCCGGTGGACTTCCCGTGCGGACCACGACTACCGCGCATAGCGCGAGATAGCAGATGACGCACACTGATTCACCTGCTGGTCGGGCAGACGAATTCTGGATCGCGCTCCGATCAAGTCGCCGTGATGCGGCCGCAGCCAGGCATGAGTTCACCCGACGTGACGCCGTTCGGGACGAGATAGTCCACGATGGGTGGACCGGCACAGCTTGGATTCCAGCAATCGTCGCAACATCTCTGGAAGGAAGTTGCGATGGCTGGCCCGAAGTACACCAAGGCGCAGAAGGACAAGTTCTTCGACCTGCTTGACCGCGGTGGAACGGTACGAGCGGCGGCCGACGCGGCCGGTGTGAACCGGGACGCGGCCTACACGTGGTTGCGGCAGGCCGGGTTGTCGATGCGCAGGGCTGCGCCTCGGATCTACACCGAGCAGGAGAAGGAGACGTTCTTCCGCTTGCTGGCCGAGCGGAAGAACGTTTCTGCGGTGGCTCGCGAGCTCGGCTTCACCCGGGTCACCTGCTACAAGTGTGCACATCAAGCGGGGATTTTCGCGAGCGAGGACCGGAAGGTAAACCCCGTCGGGAGGAATTTCTCCGGCTACGCGCGGAAGGGCTGACCCGCGCCGAAGCCGCCGGACGCGTTGGGGCGGACAAGCGTTCAGCGGCTGACTGGGACAAGGGAATCACGATCATCAACCGGGGCCGCGTCTGTCCTGACGGCCGGGTAGTGCGCTGTCCCGAGTCGATACCATCGGGCGTGAAATCCCCACGCACAGTAGCGGTTTTCGGCGGCAGGGTCGATCTCGACCGAGTCGAGAAGGTGATCCATCCGCGCTATCTCGGCCTGATTGAGCGTGAGCAGGTCAGCGATCTGCGTCGAGCAGGCTGGACGATCCGCGACATCGCCACCGAGATGGGCCGATCAGCCTCGACGATCAGCCGGGAACTGCGGCGCAACACCGTGTCCGAACGTGGGTATCTTCCGCACTCGGCGCATCGGGAACCGGTTGCCCGAAGGGCACGACCACGGCCGGTGAAGCTGGTCGCCGACACGAAGTTGCGAACCTACGTGCAGGAGAAACTATCCAAGAAGTGGTCACCTCAGCAGATCAGCCACAGACTGATCAAGGACTTCCCCGACTCACCGGAGATGCGCGTGAGCACCGAGACGATCTACCAGGCGATCTACGTTCATGCGCGCGGTGAGCTCAAGCAGGAGCTGGGCCGGCAGCTGCGCTGCGGCCGGTCCACTCGCAAACCTCACCGGGCGCCTGACGCGCGGCGGCCTCGTTTCATCGACCCGATGGATGCAATCGCCGAGCGGCCGGCCGATATCGACACCAGAGCCGTTCCTGGCCACTGGGAAGGCGATTTGGTGCGCCACGAGGCGCTGCATTACCGAGCGGAGGTGAGAGACCTGCGCCGTTGTGCTGTCGCAGCAGCATAACGAAGCTGGGGGCAGCCCGAGCCGGGAGACGCCGGTGAGGGTGGCAAGCAGCCCCGACAACGACGGGACGGGCCAGCACTACCGGATGGTCTGGGTCCGGCAAGCAAGAGGAGAAGGTGTACGCGAGGAACCAGTGTTCTAACGCCTCTCAAGTCTCCCGCCAGCTCCAAACCCGGTGGATTCGGGCTGGTCTGCGATGCGCACCAACACCTTTCGCGGGAGTTGGGAACTCCGGGATCGGTTTAGGTCGCCGGTTCCGGAGGCCACGGTGAATGCCTGCGGCGTAGCCGTGGCGATATCGCAGGGGCATAGCTGGGCACCTCACTCCTCGATCGGTTTGCAGTGAACGTGGGAACCGCCGTGCGGCTTCCTGTCCGTGCGCTCCAGCCAGGAGCGCGCGGGCCGGTTGACGCGTCGTCCGTCTACGGCCGCGTGGTGGGGCGGAGGGGCCGTAGTAGTCCGAGCGGGGGAAAGCCTCGTACATGGCGAAGGGCCCCAGCGGATTTGACGCAACTTCGAGCAGAGGAGGAGTCGCTGGTGAATACCGGCGAACCGGCATGGCCCGATCCTGATCGGGCGGCATGGCGGGTACGACAGATGCAACGCAAGCTGCACCACTGGGCGGTCGAGGATTCGGGCCGCCTCTTCGATGACGTGTTCAACCTCGTCCATCACCCGGATTTCCTCACCGTCGCGTGGGAACGGGTGCAGGGAAACAAGGGTGCTCGCTCGGCCGGTGTCGACCGGCTGGCACCGGCATCCATCGTCGGGGACCAGGAGATCGTGACGTTTCTGGGCCAGGTCCGAGAGCAAGTGAAGGCTCGGACGTTCACACCACTTCCGGTGCGGGAAAGACTCATTCCCAAACCGGGAAGCGGCAAGCTCAGGCGACTCGGTATCCCTACCGCGATGGACCGCACGGTGCAGGCATCGTTGTTGCTGGTGTTGGAGCCGATCTTCGAGGCGGATTTCGAACCGGTTTCCTACGGTTTCCGCCCGCGGCGTCGTGCTCAGGACGCGATCGCCGAGATCCACGCTTTCGGGACCCGGAATTATCACTGGGTCTTCGAGGCCGATATCGCGGCGTGTTTCGACGAGCTGGCCCACTCCGCGATCATGGAGCGGGTCCGCACACGCATCGTCGATAAACGTGTTCTGGCCCTGATCAGGGCGTTCCTGAAGTCGGGCATCATGTCCGGCGACGGGATGGTCAGGAACTCCGACACAGGCACACCCCAAGGCGGCATACTCTCACCGCTGCTGGCCAACATCGCTCTAACCGTGTTGGACGCGCATTTCGTCGCGAAATGGGAGTCCCACACGACTCCCTATCAGCGCGAGGCGCACCGCAAACGCGGCGGTGCCACCTATCGAATTGTCCGCTACGCAGACGATTTCGTGATCATGGTGGCTGGAACCGAAGCGCACGCGGAAGCGCTATGGGACGAAGTCGCGCAGGTGATCGCCCCGTTGGGGCTACGCCTGTCGATCGAGAAGTCCCGGGTATGCCACCTGGACGAGGGGTTCGACTTCCTCGGGTTCCGCATCCAGCGGCGCCGGAAGAAGGGAACCATCAAGATGAGTGTCTACACCTACCCGTCGAAGAAGGCGCTGGCCTCGATCACGGCGAAGGTGCGGGCGCTCACGAACAAGGCACGCCATCACGGCCTCGCTGACCTTCTCGGACGCCTCAACCCGGTGCTTCGAGGATGGTGTGCGTATTTCCGCCACGGTGTGTCAAAGCGACGTTCGGGTATCTCGATGCCTTCGCCTGGCATCGAGTCACTCAATGGTTGCTCAAGCGGCACAAGCGAATCACGTGGGCGGAGCTCTACCGGCGGTTCCTGACCGGCAGGCCAGGCAACCGTCCGGCAGCAGACGGGATCGTCATGTTCGACACCACCACGGTCGCGGTCACCCGCTATCGGTGGCGGGCGAACAACATCCCCACACCATGGTCAGGCACTGCGGGAACGACCGTTCCCGCATAGCAGTGGCAATCCGTGGAGCGCCGGATGCGATGAGAGTCGCACGTCCGGTGCGGAGGGCGGGCCGGGGAAACGGACCAGGAGCAATCCTGGCACCGCGCCCCGGTCCGACCCCTACGTGATCGGCGCCGCCAACAGGTCCGCTATCGCGACGCTGGTCGAACGGACAAGCCGCTTCGTCATGCTCGGACACCTCGGCCGCAACCGCAGCGCCGAGACCGTCCGGGACAGCCTCATCGCCGCCGTTACCAGTTTGCCGACCAGTCTGCACAGGACGCTGACCTGGGACCAAGGCGCGGTAATGGCCGAACACCGCGCCTTCAGCATCGCGGCCGACATGAAAGTCTACTTCTGCGACCCCGGCTCACCATGGCAGCGCGGCACCAACGAGAACACCAATGGCCTTCTGCGTCAGTACCTTCCGAAGGGCACCGATCTCTCCCGGCACGACCCTCGACTCCTTCGAGCCGTCGCGGACGAGCTCAACGGACGTCCGAGGAAGTCCTTGGACTGGGATACACCCGCCGAATGACTGGCTGCTTTACTGGAAGCGTCATAACCTCGATCGTTGCGACGATTGCTGGAATCCAAGCGGCGTGGTGACGAATCATCTCGTTCTACCGGCGCGGCGAAAGACGCCGTGATGTCGGTCCTGACACGTCTCAGGCCCCGACGCCTGGACCGCCGGGTCGGCCGCTTCGGCACGCAGAACTCGGAAGTCGATGAACGGCCAGGGCGCTGGCCGCAGCTGATCAGTCTGGCCGCAGGCGCGCCGGCGGAGAGGACACCGACCGGACAACCCTGTAGCCGCTGGGAACCTCCCCGGGGTCGCGGGCGTCGAGGTAGTCGTGGACGAGCACGAGGTGATCGACCGCCAGGCATTGACCGCGCGAGCGATTTGGCTCGACCGGGGCGGAGTTGCCAAGAGTCGTGGTGTGGCCGCGGTCGCGGCCAAGGCACTGACCACCCGGCGGGTGGCCGATTCGTGCGCGAAAGGTTCTGGGTCAGTCGAATTTCGTGTGTCGGTCAGAGTGTGAGTCGTCGATGGCGCCGTTTGAAGACCCGTCGGATCGCGGCCGCTACCCAGACGCTCACCAGCGCGGCCAACATTACACAGACCGGGTACGCGCCGAACTTGTCTGGGCTTGCTGGCATCACCGCAATGCCCAACAAGGTTGCTAGAACCGCCACGAGCAGGGCTGTCCAACAACCGAGGATACGTCGAGCGGGCTGGGCGGGGGTGGCAAAGGTCTCCTGGATCGGGGTGACGAGTGCGAGCGTCGCCAGCCCCGCAGCGCCGAAACCAGGGCCCGAGGCGTTCGGCGCCGACGCGGGCGCACCGGCCGGGTTGCAGCCTAGTGGTTCCCGCGATGGTTGAGCGCACCGGCCGCGACATCGCCGTCGTCGGGATCGGCGCGGTGTTTCCCGGTGCGCCGAACGCCCAGGTGTTCTGGCGAAACATCATGGCGGGCTGCCCGTCGCCGCGATCGGCGGACTCGGTCGTCCTCGTCGGCGGTGCTGATGCCCGGCACACCGGTTCGGTTGACCATGCATCCAAAAATGGGAATGCTGCACCGCAGTCGGCGGTGCAGCGTCCTTGGCCATCCCCCGCTCAAGCTGGGGACGGGCGCCCGCCTCCCCAGGCCCCGCGGCAGCGAAACTACCAGCGCGCTGTGCAGACCGAGAATCATCGCGACTGCTTGGACTCCGGTCATCAAGTCCTCCGGTCTGGACAGTGACAGCAGTGCCGAACACGACGGCTGCGGCCGCGAGCATCGGCCGTCGGGGTCGGGCCTATCTCCTGGGCCCGTCGGGCGATTGGGCAGGGTTGGTCGGAGGTGTCAACGTCATCGCGTGCATCAGCTTGGACAGACGAAGCGAGGACACGCCGAGCAAGACGACGATCTGGAGACGCTGTGTACTGGGCCTCCAGAATTGACAGGATGAGCCAAAACGAGCAAAGCCAACCAGCCCGTGCAGGGCGCGAGGACGCTCGGCCAGGCGGCCAGGACGCGAACGAAGACGGGCCGACGGCGCTGCGTCAAAGCGGCCGATCTGCGCGACGTAGGAGAGGGTTGATCCCGCGGCAGTCCGGCGTGGAGCCGGTGTGGTGGTTCCGTGAGATTGTCCTGGTGTTCGGGCTCGCAGTGATCGTCTTCGCAGCACAGTTGTATATCGACACACAGCGCGAGACGCGCGAGCGAGAACTGGCACAGAATCAGTTTGCCCAGTCGCTGCGAATTGAGAACCTCCGCTTCGTGCGCGAACGATCATCTCCCGATCCGAACCTGCCGAGGCCATTTAAAGGGTTTGACCTTTACCAGCAGGATCTCGCCGGTCTCCAACTGGAGTACGCACGCCTTAACGAGGCGGACCTCCGTTCTGCCAACCTCTTCTTGGTCGAACTCCGCCGCGCAATCCTCTCCGGGGCGGACCTTCGTGGCGCGGACCTCAGGATGGCGGATCTCTTCGGCGCGAATCTCCGCAGCGCGGACCTCTCCGGCGCGGACCTGAGTCGCGCCAACCTCGTCGGTGCGGACCTCACCCACGGGATCCTTGTCGACGTGAACCTCAGCAGCGCGAAACTAAATGCGCCCGATACCCCAGGCGCGGCTCGCCTAGGTGCAAACCTCACCCAGGCGAACCTTTCGGGCGCGAACCTCTCCGACGCGGACCTCGGCTTTGCGGACCTCACCCAGGCGAACCTTTCGGGCGCGAACCTCTCCGACGCGGGCTTCACCCAGGCGAACCTTTCGGGCGCGAACCTCTCCGACGCGGGCCTCACCCAGGCGAACCTTTCGGGCGCGAACCTCTCCGACGCGGACCTCGGCTTTGCGGACCTCACCCATGCGAACCTTTCGGGCGCGAACCTCTCCGACGCGGGCCTCTTCGGCACGAATCTCCACAGCGCGAACCTCTCCGACGCGGACCTGAGTCGCGCCAACCACGACTATGTGATCCTCACCCAAACGAACCTTTCGGGCGCGAACCTCTCCGACACGGACCTCATCCGAGCGAACCTTTCGGGCGCGAACCTCTCCGACGCGGACCTCACCCACGCTGAGCTCTCCGGAGCACTACTCACGAACGCGACGCTCGATGGTGCAAACCTGAATAGCATCCGCTACGACAACACCACTCGATGGCCCGAAGGCTTCACTCCGCCACCTAGCCGGTAAGGAACGTTGCCGCCAGAGGCTCTTGAGAAAACACCCCCCCAGCCCTGGTCCTGGTGAAGACTGGGGTTCTGAGCGGCGAAGAACACTCGTATCTGCCCCGGCTCGATACCGTGGAGAGCATGACCGTCGATCTCGTTGTCTGGGCCGAGGAAGTCGCCCGAGTGTGCCTGCGTGACCTTCCGCGCCGACTCCAACACGTCGAGGGTGTGGCGCGTCGCGCGGCAACGGTGGCCGACGCGGTCGACGATCCAGCGCTGCTTGTCGCGGCGGCCTGGCTACACGACATCGGGTACAGTGCCCAGCTGGCGACGACGGGGTTCCATCCGGTGGATGGTGCCGAGTTCCTTCGCACTGAAGGCGCGCCGCACAGGCTGTGCGCGCTTGTCACCAATCATTCGTGTGCGTGTGTTGAAGCCCGCCGGCGCGGAATTCCCCTGCTGTGGGAGGACGAGCCGGCGCTGCGGGACGCCCTGCGGTGGGCGGACATGTCCACAAGGCAGGCGGGTGAGCCGACGGACGTTCGGAGCCGGATCGCGGAAGTTCTCGAACGGTACGGGCCTGATCACGTCGTGTCGGCATCAGTCGCGGAGTCGGCGCCGCAGTTGGTCGCTGCCGTCGAACGTACACAGGTGGCCGCCCGGCTCGCTGGCGTCGAGGTCAAGTGAAATAGGGCGACGCAGCTTCCAATCCTCGTTCGATCCGTAAGCTGATCGACGGGTGGACGTTGAGCGAGTCTGCCGCGGCGGGCGTGACCCACAAAACTTCCTTGGACTCCTCGCTGGTGCGCAGCGATCCGCCGATGGGTCGTGCACGGAAGCAGATCGAGAACTCCTGCCGGACCTCGCCGTCGTCGTAGGCGATGACGTGCTCCGGGTTGGAGAAAACCCCAACGAGGTCGGTGACCTCCACACTGATGTCGGTCTCCTCGAGGACCTCACGGGCCACGGCCTCGCTGACTGTCTCGCCAGCCTCAAGTCGGCCACCAGGTATGGCGTACCGGTCGTTGCTGTTCGCCGGATCATCAAGATTCGGCCCGAGTCGTCTAGCACCACCGCGCTGACCGCCACCTTGATGGCGTTCGGCCGCGGTGCTGCCGGGTCATGGAAGTAGTCGGTTCGTCCCATTGCCGTCGTCCTCCGTCGCGGTTGCCCACACGACTCAAACTAGTCATGTACGTGTCGAACAGGTTGCCGGCGGGCAGTTGGCGGATATGCATCGCAGGGCGTGGGCGCCGGGGAGGCCGTAGGCGTGCATGTTGACGATCATCTCGTCGTCGAATCGGAAGAACCCGCAGCGATCGAACCCACAATCTGCTGGTAGCTAGTGGATTCGATCGGTACTGTCATTGGGCAACGGGGTGACTACCGGGCCGCGGCCGACCGGTCAGTGCAGGGTGGCGGCAGGTGACCGGTGGCCAATGCCACGGTGAGGTCAAACAGCCGCAGCCAGTCCCAATCCGTGGCGGCAGAGGTGAGGGCCGGTCGGGCCGGGTGCAGCCGTCGTAGCGCGTCGACTCGGCGGCGGCACTGACATGACCGGCCTGGGCGTTTAGTCTCCTGCCAAACCCGAGGGCTCTCCGACATTCTCTACTACTTCGCGCCAGATCTCTGCCCAGTACTTGGGCAATTCGGGTCCGTACGCGTTAAGCGCTAACGGCGAGTCTCCCTGTTTCCGGGAACTGTATGCTTGTCCAACCAGGCAGGTCTGGAGGAAGAAGACGCTTATGCCGCGTGGTGCGGGCCTGGGCTCACCTCGGCGTCGGGATTTCTGCGCCGACCAAAGTTTCGCAAATTCGACAATCTGCTCGCGATATGCTGAAAGTGTCTCGATGACTGTCGCAATGTCTGAAACTCCAAATGATTCGATTTCAGCTACGCGCCGCGAAATGTACCTTCCTTCAATTCTCGAATCAAGGGGTGCATTAATGGCCTGCGCTACGCGAGTATCTAGTTCGCGCAGGAATGCCGTCCTGAGCATTGCTCGAACGCTTAGTTGATCAATTTCAATGGGAGGTTCGGTGTCGGTTGAATTTGATGAATCGGCCTCTATCTCCTCGGCGACTTGCTCTTCGAGTGTGCCGAGGGTATCGCGGATGTTGACAAATTCGTCATCTGCCATCTCTAGAAGCCCGGCGAGGCGGGAGAATTTTCTCTTCATTTCCGTCGGGAGCGAGCCGTTTGCCTTGTAGCCCAAGTCGTGCTCAATCTCTGCCCAGGCGTGCTGAAGAATCGATCGAATCTGAATCTCGAACACCCTCCCCTTGAACCGCTCGTACTCGACAAGTGTTTCGCGTGTCTCGCCGAGTTTGGCGATATAGTGAAGCGAAAGATATCCAAATCTGTCGGGGTCAAGAATTTTTCGCTTATCGACCGAGTTCTCCGGGTCGATGGCGAACTCTGGAATGAGTGCATTCGCGACTCGGTCGACTTCATCGGTAAAGTACGTAATTACCCTAATTCCTAGCAGATCGGTCAACTCGGCGACGCTGGAATACTTTCCCTCACGGTTCGCGATCTTCTTATCCGCGGATTCTTTTGTTTTCACTCTGTATGTCACGCTATGGACTTGAATACCAGCCCTGTTTAATAGCTCGGATATCAGGCGTTCCAGTGAAATTCCGAAACTTTCGAGACTTTCGGTCGCAGTATCAAAGTCGCCCGAGTTGTCCGCGATAGGCATTCCGCAATAGTACTACTCGCCTCACCTTGGGGCTGCGGAACGTAGATGAGCTACAGCTGATCTCCGAATATTGCCCGCTTGTGTGCGTCGCGAGCACGCTCGCTGGCAACGGAGGCGCCGTATCGGCCGAGCATCTGCCTGGACCGCCAGCCCGCCAGCATCATCAGGTCCTGTTCCTGACCGCCGTTCGCGAGCCAGTTGTGTGCGAAGAAGTGCCGGAACTGGTGCGGGTGCAGGTGGCCGATACCTGCGTTGACGGCGCGACGATCGATCATCTGCTGGACTCCCGACTTGGTGATCGGCCCGAAGCGACTGAGCCAAAGTTCTGGTCGGTCGTTGGCTGCCTGCGGGTGTCGGGCTCGCATTCGCAGATAGCGACGCAACGCGGTGCGCGTCTTGTCACCGAAGGGGAGTAGGCGCGGCAAGGCGATGAGGCCAATGGGAGTTGCGGCGACTGGAGTGCGCTGGCCCACGAAAACGACGGGTGTCGGCCGATCGGTGCTCATCGCAGCTAGAGGAGTTCGGCACCCCGACACCCTACGGCCAGACCCCGACACAGCGGAGCCGATGCAATACCGACAGAGCGGCGGCGTCACCTGATTGACGGCACAGTCGGAGGCGAAGCGGCCGTGCGTGTTGGTCGGCTGAAGGTGAGTATCTCCGCGCGCCCGGTCCGGCCCGGGGGAGATGGGCCGGACCGGCATGCGCTCGGGTAACGGCCTGGGCGGGCCAGCACATGCTCACCCGGTACGAGTGCTTCGCACACTACGCCGGGCAGCGCCCAGTGCGCCTCCCGACCGCACACCTGGCGTTGGCTCTGGGCGTACCCTGCCCCAAGTGCGTCACCCCGCCAACGCTGTTGCTTCAGAGGACCGGGCGGGGATGGGTCAGCTTGCTGAGAAAGGTGTACTTCGACAGGTGGCTCGGCTCCGCCGGGATCGGTTGTTCTGCCAGGTGGCGGATGGTCCAGCGGCGGAGGGAGCCGAGTTCATCGATCATCTCGCTACGGCGGTCACGTTCGCTGCCACGGGACCGGAGGTATTCGATCTCGAGCTGCTGGAGTGCCGTGCCGGGATGCTCTGGGAATACGCAGCGGTCGGCCATGATCGAGTAGATGTGTCCGGTGTTGACGCTTTCGACGTTGTTGTCGAACCAGGTACGGGTGAACTCCCCGAGGTAGCTGACGTCGAGGCCTAGGCGTCGGTGCAGGTAGGACTGCATCTGCGCGATGTCGGTGTGTTCCTCAGGGACAATGTTTTTGGTTTCGAAGCGGGCGAATCCGTCCTGTGTGAACCGTTTGCGTTTGATGACGTGACCGCCCGCCCGGCGGGGGATGAACGATGCGTACCCGCAGTCGGCCGAGGTCGGTCCGGTGACCTCGAACATGTAGTTGTGGAACTGCCCCATCTCGAAGGCGTTGGCGAACTCGGGTCGCAGGTACTCCGGTTCCCCGCAGCCGATCTCCTCGGCAATGCCCCGGGTGAGCGTGTCGATGTCGATGTCGATGTCGATGTCGGGGTCGAGGGTGAACTTGTGCTCGTACTCCACCCCGGCGTCGATGGTGAAGTACCAGCACTCGTGGCTGCCACTGTGGCCGAGAACTCCGGCAGCCGGTACACGACTTCGGCCAGGACCGCCGCCGAGGGCTCCTTCGTTGTGGCGCGGCTGATCTCGGCGAAGCTGAAGACGTGGGCGATCTCGCCGACGGGTGGAGGAGCCCCGCCTCGTCGTTGATGCGGGAGGGCACGTACACCAACCACCCAGCACTGCTGCCGGAGGTCTGCGCTGAGAACGGCCAGCGGCATCGATTCTCGCCGCGCCGCTCCCTCGACGCCGGTCGTGTTGGAGCGCTCAAGCAGCTGAGAACCGGTGTGACGGTAAGAAGAGTGAGGGCTGGTCTGCTCGGCCCAGTTGACCATGGCGGTTGCATAGCCCGGTCTGGCTGTCACCGGCTGCACTTGGAACATGATGTCGCTGGGGAGGTTCTCTCCCGGTGTCCGGTAGCGGGTGTGCCAGGTGCCGGTGAGCAGCCAGCAGGATGCGTATGCCATGGTCGACCCCCAGGGTCAGTCGCGGGTGGTGAGGCGGCGGGCGGAGTTGAGTGCGACAAGCGCAGCGAGACGGATACCGAGGAACGCGAAGGCGGCAGGGACGAGGATGCGCCGCCAGCCGGTGCGGGCGGGTGCGGACGTAGAACAAGGCGGCGCTGCGGTGGTGGTGCCACAGGGACCGGTTGCGCCGGAACTTGCCGGACTGTCCGCCGTGGTGGGTGACCCAGGCAGGGCCGGACAGGACGGTGGTGTAGCCGTTCTCGCGCAGGCGCCAGGCGAGGTCGGCGTCTTCGAGATACATCCAGTAGCGGGGGTCGAAGCCACGCATCTGCTCCCACAGAGGGCGTTTCATCATCAAGGAGCAGCCCGAGACCCAGTCGACGATCTGGTCGGCGTCGGGGCGGCCGATGGCGGGGCCGAAGTATTCGGCGCTGGCGGAGTTGCTGCCGGGCCGCAGCACGCTCATGATCGCGTGGCGGGCGGCGAGGGTCGTGGAGGGAAAGCGTCGGCCGTTGGGGTAGGGCTCGCCGGCCGGAGTCTGGATGCGGGTCCCCACGACGCCGATCTGTGGGTCGGCGAGGGTGGCGATATGGGCGTCGAGGGCCTTTCCTGCGTCATGCGGGGCCGCCCGACCATGTCGACCACGTGTCGCCGGTTGCGCCCGGGTTCAGTGCAGCAGTGCCGTGCGTTGACCGTAATACGCTGTCCGCCAGGACAATCAATACCGGCCAATTGTTCAGGACTGTGTCGCGGTGAAGCCGATCCACATCGCCGACCACCCACATGCCTGGGAGAACAGGGCGGTCAGCACACCGCGCAGAACGAGTGCGAAGCCTAGTTCGCGGCCCGCCGCGACCATTCGCCGTTCGAGCGCCATCGCTTGGATCCCGTTGGCAGCAGAATCGCGACCAGAGCCAGCTTCACGCGCGTGGCGAGTATCTCGAATTCGGGTTCGAGCAGCATCCCGCTGCCCGCCAGACCCGCGAGGCCGACCCAGATCGGCAGATGCAGTCGGCCGATGTCGCGCAGCATCTGCGCGGTCGTCACCCGCCGGGTCGGCCACAGCAGGGCCGAATGGTCGCCGACCAGCACTGCGCCCAGCCCGACGACCAGCGCTGCCAGGTGGACGAACATCGCGAGGCGATGCAGTTCCGGACTCACATCCAAGCGGCTCGACACCCAGATCGCGGCCGCGAGAAGCCCGCCCGCCGACAGCGTTGCGAGCGCCACCGCACCGCCACTCCGGCTCGCCGCCGCTGCTTTCCCGACGTCGATTGACATGACGCCTCGTCCTCTCCCTCAGGCAGACCACGTATGTCAGCCAGTGGAACAGGCGCCCGCGTTGATCTCCGCAGGTTCGGTCAACCGTCCGTCAATCAGCCCAAGCCGTCGAGGAATTCGCGAACGTCCTCGGCGTCGGGAACCTGTAGCGCCCGCCACCCGGCCAAGGCCCGCCGAGCGTGGTGGCGGGCGAGATCGGTGTCGCCGAGATCGTGGTGGGTCCGCGCGAGGCCCTCCTCGGCCCGTGCTTGCTCGGACCGGTTGCCGTGGTTCTCGGCCAGCCGCAGCGCGGCGGTGTGGTCGGCGAGCGCCCGCTGCGGATCGCCTGCCGCCCTGGCGGTTTCGCCGAGGCCGTTGATCGCGGCCGCGCGATCATGGTGGTCGCCGAGCTCTTCGTACAGTTCCGCGGCCTGCCTGTGATGGTCGAAGGCCGGGCCGATCCGGCCGTCGCGGCGGTAGACCAACCCGATGTGATCGAGCACCAAGGCTTCACCGCGCCGGTTGCCCAGCTCGCGGTGCAGGGTGAGGGCTCGGCTCAGGTGGTCGGCGGCCGCCGCGGGCATGCCGCACCGATCGAGGATGACGCCGAGGTTGCCGAGCACGTGCGCCTCGCCGACCCGGTTGCCCACCGCGTGGGTGAGTTCGAGAGCGCGGCCGAAAAGCTCTCTGGCCGACTCGAAGTCGCGGCGACGTGAGGCGACGTTGCCCAGGGTGTTGTAGGCGCGGGCCTCCTCGTAGGCTATGCCGGTCGCCCGGCATAGCCCGACGGCCCGCCGGGACAGCGCTTCGGCCTCGTCGTAATCCCCGCGGCGCCACGCGGTCCAGCCGAGATCGGTGAGAGCGCGGGCTTCGCATGTCCGATCGCCGAGGCGGCGGCCCGCCTGAAGCGCGGCGCCGTGCAGGATGGCCGCATCGGAGTGGCGGGAGTTGCCGTCCAGGTAGGGCCGCAGGGTGGTCGCCAAATCGCCGACCCGCGTCGGCCATTCGCAGCAGGCTGCGGTGGCGGTCGCTGCGACGAGGTTCTCGCGTTCGGTGTCGAGCCAGCGCGCCGCCGCGGTCTCGTCCGGAAATTCCGTAATCGCGCGGGCCGGCTCCGGCAGTTCCGGGCGCTGGTCGGCGCCGTAGGGGAAGAGCAGATCGATAGCGGCGCGAGCGTGGTGCAGGTAGTGCTCGAAGAGCCCGGCGGTGGCGGCTCGCCGCACGTCGGTGTCCTCCGCGACCGTCGCTGTGCTGTGGGCGAATTCGCGCAGCAGATCGTGGAAGGTGTAGCGGCCGACTTCGTGCTGGGCGAGCATGTGCGCGTCCAGCAGGTCTTCGAGGTAGTCTTCCGCCTCGTACACCGAGAGGCCTGCGAGCGCGGCCGCGGCGTGCGGCTCGATATCTCGTCCGGGATGCAGACCGAGTAGCCGGAACATCCGTTGCTGGGCGGGGGCAAGCTGCTCGTAGGAGAGCGTGAAGGCTGCCGCGACACCGCGGTCGGCGGTGGCGAGTTCGGCGAGCCTGCGCCGTTCGTCGCGTAGCCGGTCGGCCAGGTATTCGACGCTCCAGCGCGGTCGGTGGTGCAGCCGTGCCGCGGCGATGCGCACGGCGAGCGGCAGAAAACCGCAGAGCTGGAGCACATCGAGGACAGCGAGCGGTTCCGCGTCGGCGCGTGCCCCGACAATCCGGCCGAACAGCGCGATGGCATCCTCGGCGGGCAGCGGATCCAGCGAAAAGGACCGGGCGCCATCGAGATCGATCAGTCGGCGTCTGCTGGTGATCAGCAGCAGGCTGGACGAAGCGCCGGGCAGCAACGGCCGGACGTGTTCGGCGTCGAGGGCGTTGTCGAGCACCACGACCACGGAGCGGGCGGCGAGTTCTGCCCGCCACAGCGCGCCGCGGTCCGCATCGGACGCCGGGATGCGTTCGGCGGGAACGCCCAACTGGCGCAGCAGGACTTCCAGCGCCGCACCCGGCTCGACCGGATGGCTGCCCGGGGTATGGCCTTGCAGATCGACGAAGAGCCGTCCGTCGGCGAACAGATCGCCGAGCCGATGCGCGGTGTGAATCGCCAAGGTGGTCTTGCCGATTCCGGCCATGCCGTCGAGCACCACGATGGTTGCGGACGGTCCGTCGCCCGCGTCCCGGCCGGTGAGCCGGTCGAGTTCGTCGGTGCGTCCGGCGAAGTCGGGGATGTCGTAGGGGAGGAAATCGGGACGGCGCGCGATAGGCGGCGACGTCTCCGCATCGTGGATATCGATCGTGTTGCCGCCGTGCGGTTTCGCGGCGACGGGACGGTGGATCTTCACGCTGACCGGTTCGGTCGATGCCTCGGCTCCGGCGGGACCGTCGACGACGGTGGCGGCGTGCGGTTCGGCAAGGGCGGTGTCGATCGGCGCGGCTTGGGGAAGCATCAACGCCCGATCATCCTGGAGTACCGCCTGTTCCAGCGCCAGAAACGCGCGGCCGGGGTCCAGCCCTTGCGTGTCGGCCAGCGCCGTGCGGAAGGCGCGGGCGGCGGCGAGTGCATCGGCTTGCCGACCGGATCGGTGCAGGGCGAGGACCAACTGGGCGTGCAGCCGCTCCCGCAGCGGATCGGCCGCAGCGTGGGCGACGAGTTCGTCGAGGATCTCCGCGTGCCTGCCGAGCGTGAGCTCCAGCTCGAGCAGACGCTCCATGGCGCCGAGCCGCTTCTCCCGCAGTCGAATTCTGGCTCCCGCCACGTAGTCGGCGTTCACGTCGGCGAGCGCCTCGCCGTGCCACAGTGCCAATGCGGCGCGCAGCGTGCACACGGCAGCCCGCGGATCGGTCGCCGCGCTCGCTCGCCCGCGTGCGACCAGGTCGGTGAACTCGGTGAGGTCGAGCTGACCCGGCCCGGGTTTCAGCACATAGCCCGCGGTGCCGCGCGTCTGCAGCAGCTCCGCCGCGCCCACTTGGCGCAGCACCCGGCGGATGGCGGTGATCGCGGCGTGGATCTGCGAACGCGCGGTGTCGGGCGGCCGCACGCCCCACACGGCGTCGGTGATCTGCTCGGCGCTGAGCACCTGGCCCGCGTGCAGCAGGAGATAAGCCAGGACGGCCCGGTGTCGCGGTGCGGTGCCCGTCAGCGCGGTGCCGTTCACGGTGATGTCGACAGCACCGAGAACCCTGAACCGCATACCTTCTCCCGCCTCCTATCGAGCACCCATAGCGGAGGCATCGCGAATCTATCAACTCGGCGGCACAGAGTAGTCGCCATGCCAGGACTTCCTCTCATCGAACCGGAGATCGCCGCGGGCCCGACCGCGGCATTGTTCGACGCGGCGCAGGAGCTGTGCGGCCTCACGCCCAATCTGATCAAGACGATCGGCAACAGTCCGCCCGCGCTGCGCGGCTACGTCGAATTGTCGAAAGCATTGCGCGACAGCGCAATCGCCGAGGCAACGCGGGCCAGGATCGCGGTACTCGTCGCCCAGGAGAACCGCTGCGACTACATGCTGTCCGCCCATAGCTTTCTCGGTACCCGCGTGAGTGGTCTCACCGATCGGGAGGCCGCCGCCGCGCGTTCCGGTGTCGCCGCCGATGCGAAAGCCGCTGCGCTGCTGGCCTTCGCGAGCGCCGTGGTCCGCGGCCGTGGCGCCGTCACCGACGCCGAACTCGCCGCCGCGCAGGAAACGCTTACCGCCGCCGAGCTCGTCGAGGCGGTCGCGCAGGTCGCTCTCGGCGTCTTCGGTAACTACGTGGCGCTGGTCGGGCGGGTCGCCAACGACTGGCCGCTCGTCCGTCACGACGTCCGGCCGGACGAGTCCTGAACCGCCGATTTCCCGCTCTTGTCACAGTCTTCCGCCCCGTCTCGTCATACCGGTACGGGGCGGCCACCCACCGAAAGATCCGAAACTCCGAAAGGAACACTGACCATGAGTACACACATCGCGACCCCGGACTCGCTGCCCGGCGCAACCCCGGCGCACGGCGTGCGGGCACTGATCGACTCCGTCGCAGGCACCACTGCGGCATCGCGCACCAAGTTCGCTGTCTTCGCCGCGACCACCGGCCTGGTGCTGACCGAGTCGGTGGTGGGCGCGTACTGGGATCTGGCCCGCATCCCGTACGTCGAGGAGACCTTCGCCGGGCTGCGCTACCCGATGTACTTCGCGACGATCCTCGGTGTGGCCAAGGTCGCCGCAGTCGCCGCATTGGTGGTGCCGGGATTTCCGCGGCTCAAAGAATGGGCTTACGCCGGACTGTTCTTCGTCTACGCCGGTGCGGCCGCCTCCCATCTCGCGGTCGGCGATCCGACCCCCAACACGGTGTCCCCGCTGGTCTTCGCGGGGCTGACGCTGGCCTCCTGGGCGCTGCGCGCCCCGGCCCAGCGCGACCCGAAGCCGTTGTCCCGCGCGCTGAAGTTCCGTCGCGCCTAGTTCCGGTGGGGGCGCGGTCTCGGCGACCGCGCCCCGCACGATTCGTCTACTACTGAAAGTTGAGAAAAGACAATGTCTTTCGAAGTTCTGCGCGACGCGGTGCGTGGCCGGGTGCTGCTCCCAGGTGACGGGGGATTCGACGGAGCCGCGCGGCCGTGGAACATCACGGTCAGCCAGCCGGTGGCCGCGGTGGTGGAGGCGGCCGACGCCGCCGACGTGGCCGCCGTCGTCACCCATGCGGCGCGGGCGGGTGTGCCCGTGGTGGCGCAGCCGACCGGACATGGTGCGGCAGGCGGGATCTCGGAAGCGATCCTGCTGCGCACCGGGCGGCTCGACGGCGTCGAGATCGACGCCGAACGGCGGATCGCGAAGGTCGGCGCGGGCGCGCAATGGGGTGCGGTGCAGGCCGCGGCCGGTACGCACGGGCTCACCGGACTGGCGGGCAGCAATCCGGTGGTCGGCGTGACCGGCTACACGCTCGGCGGTGGCCTGAGCTGGTTCGGTCGCAAGTACGGCTGGGCGTCGGATGCGGTGCGCGCCTTCGACATAGTCGACGCGACCGGTGCCGCGGCGCGGGTGACGGCCGACGACGATCCCGAGCTGTTCTGGGCGTTGCGCGGCGGCGGAGGCGATTTCGCCGTGGTGACCGGACTGGAGTTCGACCTGTTCCCGGCGCCCGGGCTCTACGGCGGCCGGGTGATGTGGCCCGGCACCCGCACCGCGGCGGTGTTCGAGCTGTTCCTGCAGCTCACCTCGGACGCGCCCGCGGAACTGTCGGTGTGGTTCCACCGCTTCCAATTCCCGGACGCGCCGCCGATGGTTGCGCTGGACGCCGCCTACCTGGGCGACGCGGAAGAGGGCCGGGCGCTGCTCGCCGCGCTGGACGCGATCGGCGGCGCCGTCACGGATACGCGCGGCGCGCTGGCGGTGGCCGACCTCGGCGCCATCACCGCCGAGCCCACCGATCCGAGCCCCTCGCTGTCCCGCGCCGAAATGCTCACGGCACTCGACGACGCGGTCGTCAAGACCGTGCTGGAAGGCCCGGTCGCCCCGCTGGTCGACATCCAGATCCGCCACCTCGGCGCCGCATTGGCCGCCACCCGCCTCGGCGGCGGCGCCCGCGGTCCCGTCGCCGAGCCCTACCTGCTGTATCTGCTCGGCCTCGGCCTGCCGCACCTCGCCGACGCGGTCAAGGGCCGCCGTCGCGAGATCGTCGACGCGCTCGGCGGCAGCATCACCGGCCGCAAGCCCTACACCTTCCTCACCCCGGAGGAGACCGCGGCGAGCGCGTTCGACGCGGGGACGCTGGCCAGGTTGGGGGAGATCAAGCGGGCGCGGGATCCGCAGGGGGTGATCCGGTCGAACTACCCGGTGCTCGGATAGGACTCGGCGCCGAGCGACCGCAAGCCGGAGACCCTTGTGGCTC
>NZ_JBSGVQ010000026.1:0-105482 GCF_053608525.1 Nocardia sp. NPDC055029 | reverse complement strand
GGGGAGCGCTTCGCCAGCCGGGCGGCGGTCGACTGCGCCTCGGCGAGCAGGTCGTCGGGAGCTACCACCCGGTGCACCAGTCCGATCTCCAACGCCCGGCTCGGACTGATCGGAGCGCCTTCGAGGCACAGCTCCATGGCGCGACCCGCACCCAGCACCCGGGTCAGCATCTGGGTACCGCCGCCGCCGGGAATGATGCCGACCAGGATCTCGGGTTGGCCGATTTCGAACGGACCGTCGGCCATCAGACGCAGGTCGCAGGCCAGCGACAACTCGCAACCCCCACCCAGTGCGCGGCCGTTGAGCGCCGCGATGAACACGGTGCTGGACTCGCGCATCAACTGGCAGACCTCATGGTAGCGGCGGAGGTTCGCGACACCGCCTGCTCCGGCCCGAGCCAAACCCGCCTGCCCACCGGGGACATGGTCGGCCAGGGTGCTCATTCGCAGCGCGGCGCCCGCCGTCCGCGGGTTCAGTGTCACCGGGGCGGCTTCGACGCCGTCCAATATCTCCGACACCGAGTAGTGGCTGACGAAGACACCGTCGACGGCGCTGGTGAGCACGACCGCACGGACGTCGTCGTCACGGTCGACGACACGAAGTAGCTCGAGCAATTCGGCCATCACGGCATCGGTGAGGAAGTTGTAGGGCGGGTTGTCCAACCAGATCGTCTGCACGGAACCGTGCCGGTCGGTGCGGAGAAACTGCATACGAGTGCCTTTCGACGGTGGGTTGTCGTGTTGGTGCAGGTAGACCCGTTCCAGTTCGGCCAGTGCTTCACCGCAGCACGGTGCGACGCGTTGGCTATGAGGCAGCGAGATAGCCCACGCGGTGACGCACAAGTTGAGGCGGTTCGCGTACGACAGGATCGTAATGTCGAGTGCCTGACCTATGTCGAGTGTCTGACCTCGCCGAACTCGTGTCCCCGCATCGGGGCGACAGGCACCCGTAGCATCGGCGGTTCCGGCTCGCCGCCGTCGAGCGCATCATGGATGACATGGACGACGCGGAGCAGGAAGCCCGCCGCGCGGCGGCGCAAGCTGTCATCGGTAGGCACGCTCGGCTGATCCGCAGCCCGCGGGACGGCAAACTGCTCAGTGCGGGAATGCTGCCGCTGTTCCGGCTTCGCGTCCCCCGTGGCTACGGCGTCCTCACCACAACCGGCCGGAAAACCGGTGTGCCGCGGCCGAAGTGTATGCGGGTGCTACGCGAGGGTGATCGCGCGTATCTCGTGCAGTTGATGCCACCGCAGATCACGGTCGAGCGGCCGGGCGCCGTCAACGCATGGTTGCGCAACATCCGGGCCGATCCCCGGGTCACCCTGGAACTGCCCGACGGTACCCACAGCGGCACGGCCAGGGAGATCACCGATCCCGCGGAACTCGACACCGCGCGTGCCCTGCTGTGCGACACCGTCGTCCCGCTCGACTTCGGCGAATGCGCCATCCATCTGCGTGGTCTGCCGTCCCGGGCGAAGATCCGCGACCTGCACGCCTACTGGTTCCGCACCGGGCGAGCCGTCGCCATCGACCTGGACGCGTGAGAGCGTAGCCCGGTGGCTGTGCAACGGAGTTTCGACGAGCTGGTGGCGGAGGCTGCCGCGGCGCCGGTCGACGGCTGGGAGTTCTCCTGGCTGGACGGGCGGGCCACCGAGGAACGGCCCTCGTGGGGCTATCAGCGGCTGATCGGGGAGCGTCTCGCCCTGGCCGGAGCGGCGCTGGACATCCAGACCGGTGGCGGTGAAGTGCTGGCCGGCGTCCCGCGGCTCCCCGCGGTCACCGCCGCGACCGAGGCATGGCCGCCGAATGTCGCCAAGGCGACGGCACTGCTGCGGCCGCGCGGTGTCGTGGTCGTGGTCGACGACGGCGAACCACCACTCCCGTTCGCCGATGCGGCCTTCGACCTGGTGATCAGCCGCCATCCGGTCACGGTGCACTGGACCGAGATCGCCCGCGTGCTCGAACCGGGAGGCATCTACCTCGCCCAGCACGTCGGCCCGGCGAGCGTGTTCGAACTCTGCGAGTTCTTCCTCGGCCCGCAACCGCAGGCCGTGCGCAGCCGCCGTCACCCCGAAACCGCCCGTGCGGACGCCGAAGCAGCGGGCCTCGACGTTGTCGACATCCGAGCCGAGCGGCTGCGCATGGAATTCCGCGACATCGGCGCGGTGATCTACTTCCTGCGCAAGGTCATCTGGATCGTTCCCGGCTTCTCCGTCGAGGCCTATCGCGACCGTCTCCGTGAACTCCACGAACGGATCGTCACCGACGGCCCGTTCATCGCCCACTCGTCGCGCTTCCTCATCGAGGCCCGCAAGCCACGGGCCCGCTGAGTCCGCGGCGGCGCGACCATCGTCGACATCACGCCGCGGGCGGCATGAGCACGCTGTCGATCATGTACACGGTGGCGTTCGCGGTGCGGACACCGCCGCAGACAACGTTCGCGTCGCCGACCTTCAGCTCGTCACCGGACCCGGTGACCGTGACATCGGCGCCCTCCACGGTCTGGTGGGTGCCGGCGATCCCCGATGGCGCGATCTGGCCGGGGACCACGTGGTAGGTGAGGATTCGGGTGAGGGCGGCCGAGTCGGTCTTCAACGTCTCGATGGTCGCCGGATCGATCTTCGCGAAGGCCGAGTCGACGGGTGCGAACACGGTGAACTGGCCGTCGTTGAGGGTGCCGACCAGGTTGACGTCGGGATTGAGCTCGCCCGACACCGCCGACACGAGAGTGGTGAGCATCGGATTGTTGGACGCGGCGACCGCCACCGGCTCCTCGGCCATCCCGCTGATGGAGCCGGGACCGCTCGGAACCTGGGCGGCGTATTCCGCGCACCCCGGCCCGACCAGGCCGGACGCGGCATCCGCGCCGGTGGTGTTCGGCGCTGAGGTCATCGGTGCGGGGGATGTCGACGCGGTGGTGCTCGAGCCGTCGTCGGAACAGGCCGCGACGCCGAGCGTCGAGCCGAGGAGCATGGTCGCTACGAGGGTTCTGCGCAGGTATCGCATGATTCTTCCGTCACTTCCGTCGGCGTGCGGCACGATGCCGCACGGTGTGGATGCCACGGAGTCCGGCTGGCCCGGCCGCTCGGATGGCTGCACTCTGTCGCTCGAATGAATGCCGGCCTCACCACCCGACACAATCGATGATCGGCACGGGATAGGTTGCCGGATCGATGTTCTCGCGCCAGGGACGATGAATTCGCGTGCCGGGCAGGTCCGCCAGCTCTGGCAGCCACCGCCGCACGCAGGTGAACAGTGCCATGGCGATGCTCATCGCGCGCAGAGGGGTCGCACATCGTCACGTCCACCGGTCGCCGGCGAGGTGAGGTACACGCACGGGTCCTGGCCCGCTGCCCGGATCGCGTCGTCGACCTGCTGCCAGGTGGGGGCGTCCAGCGCCGGGGTGCGCGAGAGTACGAAACCGGAGAGCCTGCTCGGGGAGGTGACCAGTGCCCACGAGTAGTCCGGGCCGAGCGCGGTCACGACATAGTTGGTGGCACCCTCGCGCTCACCCTGACCGGGAACGCTGGGGAAGCTCACGTGCAGTTGTGCGTTCGTGACGGGGTCGTTCACCGTGGCGGTGCCGCGGATCTCGTCGACGCCGCCGGTCCAGGTGTGGCAGCGGTTGTGGACCCCGATGTCGCCCCGGGGGTCGAGGGTGTAGACGGCGGTGGTGTCGCGCGCGCAGTTGAGATTGAACACCTGCGGAATCGCCGCGAGCTGACGCCATTCGCCGAGATAGCGATCGAGATCGAGCCGCGGAACGGGCGCGGGCGGCGCGGCGACCGCGGCGCCGGCGAGGCTCGCGGACGCGGCGAGTAGCACGGCGGTGATCCATGAACTACGTCGAGTGCGCACGGGAACTCCTCGAGATCGATGGTGTAGCCATTCTACCAGCAAACGATGCATAATCGATTCATGAATCCGCCGGCTCGCCGAAATTCCGCGATGTCGGACCGGCCTCCCGGCAGGGCCACGCCGACGCGCGGGGACCCGGCTGTGGAGTGCGGGCCGGGGCGTTCGGGGCACAATGAGGCTGTGCCCGCCGCTCCCGCCTCCGCCGTGGCGGGCTATCCGGTGCGCGCGGTGGCCGAACAGCTCGGCATCCCGACCGCCACCCTCCGCAGCTGGAACCGCCGCTATGGGATCGGGCCTGCGCAAGACCGTCCGGGCCGCCACCGGCTCTACACCGACGCCGACATCGCCGTGCTCGAGCGCATGCTCGAACTGATCGGCGGCGGTGCGAGTCCGGCGGGCGCCGCGGCGGCGGCGCGGGGCCCCGCGCCGGTACTCGGAGACCGTGCGGCCCTGCTCGACGCGGCATTCGCCTTGGACACCACCGCCGCCTGCGCTCATCTGGATGCACATGTTCGGGCCTACAGTGTCGTGCGGACCTGGGAAGCGCTGTGCCGCCCCGCCTTTGCCGATATCGTCGCGCGCCAGGGTGCCGGCGAGGCCTGTATCGATGCCGAGCACCTCCTGTCGTGGTCGATCGCGGCGGTCATGCAGCGGGTGACACCCGCGCCGGGTGGTGCGCCGGTTCTGCTGGCGTGCACCAGCGGCGAAACACATTCGCTGCCACTGGATGTGGCGCGTGCCGCGTTGGCGCAGGCCGGGGTCGGTGCGCGCATGCTAGGCGCCGACGTTCCCACCGACGCGTTGTCCGGCGCGCTGGCCCGCCAGGCGGGCGCGTCCGCGGTGCTGCTGTGGTCGCAGCGCGAGTCGACCGCGCTGACCTCGGCGGTGCTGGCCTGCGCGGCGGCCGGAGCGCGGGTGCTCGTCGGCGGGCCGGGCTGGGATGTCGTGATGCTGCCCGACGCGGCCGAGCGGATCGGTGGTCTGGCTGACGCGGTGGAAGCTCTCAGCTGATCCTGGCGCGGCGTCATCCTGCTAGGTGTGGCCGATAAACGATGCAATAGTGATGCAATTGCAGAGTGCGCCCGCCACCTCTGTCTGTGGTTTCAGTCGTCATCGGTGGATGGCTTGGTCCGGACGAGGTGCCGCAGGGTCTCCTCCAGTCCAGCTGTACGGAAGGTGTGCCCGGCGTCGGCCAGCCGTGACGGAGGCCCCGGCCAGGTGGCTCCAGTAGTCAGAATCCCTGGTCGCGGACGCTACATCCAAAGAGGTACTGCCGACTATACCTAGTGGTATGGTCGCCCATCGTGCGCAACGGTGCAGCACGGAAGGGCTCGACCATGGAATATCCGATCGAACGCCGCCGGTTTCTGCGGATGACCGGCGCGGGTCTGCTCGGTGCGGTGCTGATCGAGGCGCCTGCCTCCGCTGCCCCTGTCGCACCGCCCGGGATACGCAGTCCACTGCTGTTCCATTCCCCGGCGGTCGAACCGTTCGTCGACGAAATGCTCCGACTGCCCGTGGTGCGCGGTGACCGGCTCGACCTCGTCGCCTCGACCACCACCCACCGCTTCCACCGTGACCTGCCGGAATCACCGGCGCTGGGATACAACGGGATGAGCTATCTGGGACCGACGATCGAACATCCGGTGGGATCGCCGCTGCGGGTGCGCTTCGAGAACCGGATGACCACGCACCCGCTCGCGGCCGACATGGACACGAGCCTGCACGGTGTCGCCGAGAGTTTCCGCGCCGCTCCGCCGTCCTCGCTGCATCTGCACGGTGGTGTGACACCGCCGGACAGCGACGGGCATCCCGAGCAACTCGTCCACCCGGGCGGCGGCATCGACCACGATTTCCCCCTGGCCCAGGACGCCGGACACCTGTGGTATCACGACCACGCGATGGGCATCACCCGCGTGAACGTCTACGCCGGACTGGCCGGAATGCTGCTGCTCCGAGACGAATTCGACACCGGCCAACCCGGCAACCCGCTGGGTCTGCCTGCCGGGGATTTCGAGATTCCCTTGGTGCTGCAGGAGAAACTGTTCACCGCCGACGGGCGTCAATCGGTCCGGTCGACGCCGGTGGTGCCAGAAGGTGGCTGGGAAGGCGGGGCGGTCGGGGACGTCGGACTGGTCAACGGCAAGATCTGGCCGTATCTGCCGGTCGCGCGCGGCCTCTACCGCTTCCGGGTGCTCAACGCCGCGTCGTTCAGTGTGTGGAATCTGTTCTTCGGCAACCGGATGCGGTTCTGGGTGATCGGCAACGATCACGGCCTGCTCGACGCGCCCGTCGCGGTGCACGAGCTGCGGTTGTCACCGGGTGAACGAGTGGATCTGCTGGTCGATTTCACCGAACTGGACCCGGGCGAGACGGTCGAACTGCGCAACGACGAGGCGCCGGTCTTGCAGGCCGCGATCCTCGGCGAGGTCGCGATGCCGAAGTTCTGCCAGTTCCGGGTGCGGGACCGGCCGGGCTTCGCCGGTGGCGTGCCGGAACGGTTGCGCGGTGGCGCATTCGGGCCGCCGGTGCTGCCGCCGATCGAGACGCCGACCGTGGTGCGCACCGTCACGGTGAGTCAGCCCTACGAATTGCGGGTGCCGCCGGCGATCATGTCGCTGAACAACCTCACCTTCGCCAGCCCCGACATCGAAATGCCACGCCAGGGCACCGTCGAGCAGTGGGACATCGTCAACATCACGCCCGATCCGCACCCGATCCACCTGCACCTGGTCACTTTTCGCATTCTCGGCCGGACGCCACTGCGGACGGTCGACTATCAGCTGGCCCATCCGCAGCCGCCGGTCGGACAGAAATGGGTGCCGTCGGCGCACGGCTTCCTGGCCGGTCCGAGGCAGCCGCCGCAGCCATGGGAAGCGGGTCGCAAAGACATCGTGCGCGTCGACGGCGGGACGGTCACCAGCATCATCGTCCGGTTCCCGACCGCGGCGGAACTCGGCTTCGATCCGGACGCGACCTTCCCGCGCCGGGCCGCGACCGAACTCGCGGGGGCGGACGGCCATGGTGGGCACCGCGTCGCCGACCATGCGGGCCATCACCCCGACGACCTGCAGGGCTACGTCTGGCACTGTCACCTGCTCGACCACGAGGACCACGACATGATGCTGAAGTACCGCATCGTGCCGTAGGAGCGACAGCATTCCATACTTTCGGGTACGGACATATGTGCTTAGTAGTATGGTCGGTGCAACGCGACGCCGATCGCAGTCGATGAGCGAAGTGAACGTCAGGAGGCCGACAGTGGCCGAAATCGTCGAAGATCACGTCCAGCCGCCGGTGAAATGCCCCACGGCTTTTCGCTATTGGGAGGCGCGCGGCACGCCGACGGTGCGCCGGATCGAACGCATCTTCGCGGCCGTGACCAGGCAACCGCTGTTCCCCAGCGACGAGCAGGCCGCTGCCCTGTGTGAGGACCTGTTCACCGGCGACCCGGTGGCCGAGCGGTTCGTCGCCGAGGTGATGCACGGCGAGATCGGATCGAAAGCCGGTCGCCGGATGCTGGACACGGCCCTCGCCGAGGGTATCGATGCGGTGCCCGACGCACCGGAATCCATGCGAGCGCTGTTCGCCGAGTTCGAGACGGTACCCGACTGGGTGGTGCCCGAACTGGTGGAACAGGGCGCGGCCATCTGGCGGCGCTGGGGCACCATGCTGTTCAGCTTCGCCGGCGCCGAAACCCTCGAGATGTACACCGAAGCCGCGGTCGCGACTCCGCTGTCGCTGGCGGGCGGGTACGCCGGGGACAGCGCGCTGCGCCGGTTCCTGGAGACCACCCGCTTCTGGATGGACGTCTCCGCCCGCGACGCGCTGCTCACCCCCGGCTCGGCAGGCCGGGCCACCGCGCTGAAGGTGCGGGTCATGCACGTGTCGGTGCGGGCCAAGGTCGCCGACCATCCGGAGTGGGACATCGAACGGTGGGGTCTGCCGATCAGCCAGACCTACCAGATGCTGACCCTGCTCGGCGGCAGCGTGACGCCCGGCCTCGGTTTGTGGGCGCTGGGATATCAGACGACACCGTCGGAAATCCGTGCGCTGCTGCACTTTCAGAAATACATGGGCCATCTGCTCGGCGTGCGGCTGCGCTGGTATCCGGAGACGGTCCTCGACGCGCTGCGGGTGCTGGCCATGACGATCGCGTCGCGGTCCTACGACGCCGGGCAGCACGGAACGGAACTGATCGAGTCCTATCCGGCGGCGTTCGCGCCTCGTGACGGCCACCGTGGCCTGACCCGGTGGCGCGAGATGTACAACTACCGGATCAACTCCGTCTACTCCGCGATGTACATGGCGCCCGGCACCCGCCGCCGCTACACCATGCCGCCCGCGTTTCCGTGGATCGCCATTCCGATCCTGCGCTTTCCGCTGATCACCGCGATGGAGATCGTGCGCCGAGCCTGTCCGCCGTTCGCGCGGGTGCACGAGAAGCTCATGCTCGCGCATCGCGAGAACTGGTACCGGGCCCAGATGCAGGGTCGCGAAGCGGCCTTCGACGCCAGTGGCGCGCTGCGCCGATGAACCCACCGAAAGCAGCCATGAGTACCGCAGACATCGTCGAAGTATGGAACGGGCCAGGACGCCAGGACGGTGTGCTGACACCGGTGCAGCCCCGGCACAACGGATTACATCCGTCGCCGAGCAAACTGGCCTTCGAACACTGGTATTTCGACGCGCACCTCGACACCGGCCACGTGGTGATCGGCTTCCTGACCAAACGCCGCCCCGAGGATCTTCCCCTCGCGCGGCCCTGGGTGGAGATGATGGTCTACGCGCCCGACGGCACCCGTCGTCAGGTGTCGCAGCGCTATCCGCGCTCGGCCACCTCGTTCGCCACCGATGGCTGCGACGTGCGCGTCGGCCACAACACCGCGCGCACCGAATTCCGGGCCGACGGACTCCCGACCCACCACCTGCACATGGCCGAGGACGGCATCGTCTTCGACCTGCGGTTCCACAACGAAGTGCCCAGCTGGATGCCGGGCAAGGGCGAAACCCGCTTCGGCGCCAAGGATTCCTTCGGCTGGATGGTCGGCGCCCCGCGGGCACGGGTGACCGGCGCGATCGAACTCGACGGTGTGCGGCACGAGGTCACCGGGCGTGGATATCACGACCACAACTGGGGCGTCGGCGATATGAAGAAGATCATCGAGCGCTGGCATTGGGGACGGCTGTACGTCGAGGACTACTCCCTGCTGTTCGCCTCGGTCCTGACCCAGCAGCGCCGAGGCGGCCACGAGATCAGCCCGCTGATGCTCGCGCACCACGACGAGATCGTGCTGTCCACCGGCGAGACCAGGCTCACCGAGGGACCGGCGCGCTTCGACACCACCGCGGGACGGACCTACCCCGAGTGGGTCGAGTTGCACGTGCCGGACCGGCTCGAGCTGCGCCTGGACGTGGTGCGGGTCATCCATGCCCACGACCTGCTCGACGATCTTCCCGTGGTGCGGTCGGGCCTGATCAAGCCGCTGGTGCACCGGCTGGTCGGGCATCCGGGCTACTTCCGGTTCGAGTCCACCTTCGATCTGACGGTGCGCACCGAGGCGGGAACCCGGCGACGGACCGGTTCGACCCTGCACGAACTGGTCGCGCTGACGTGAACCGGTGGGTCAGTGGGGCGTTTCCTTGCTGGTGATGAACCGGAAGAACTCGCGACGCTGATCCTCGGTCGGCACGGGGAGGTTCTGGTTCCCGTGGACGAAGCCGATCCCGGCGAAGCACATCAGGCCTGCCCGCATCTCCGCTTGTTCCGCGGAGAACCCCATGTCGACGAGGGTGTCGGACAGCGCGTGGAAAATCCGCTGATCCAGTGCCTTCACGGCCTCGGCGACCTTGGCGTTCGTGCGGGCCCAGTCCCGGACCGCGAGTTCGACCTGCCACACCCGCTCCGCGGTGAGCAACTCGCCCATGCGGGCCAGGCGCTGCTGCGGGGGGAGCTCCTCGAGGCCTTGGAAGCCGCGCGCCGCGTCGTTCTGATCGGCGCACCAGAACTGCGCCGTCGTTTCCAGGAGTTGATCGATGCCGTCGAAATGCCAGTAGAAGCTGCCTTTGGTCACCCCGAGTTCGTCGCACAGCTTGGCGATGGTGATCGCGGCGACGCCGTCGCGCAGGAGCACGGTCAGTGCCGCGGTGGTCCAGTCCTCGACGCCGAGCCTGCGGGCAGCGCGTCCGGCTGCCGCTGCCTTGCGCTTGGACACCGGCGCTGGCGGTCGCGGGTTGCTGGCACCTTCGGTCATGGTCGCCTTCCGTGTCGGCACCGCGCCAGCCTATCGCCCGGCAATGCTGTGACCGGGGAGCGGGCAGTTGGCCGTACACCATAGTACGGCCAGACCTACCTGAAGGTATGGATTGATCGTTTGTTACGCGCCGAGGAGGCCGATATCGGTGTCGAGCACCGCCGCCTGTTCGACGAGGACCCGTGTCTCCGGTGCGTCGCCGACACGGTCGACGAGGTCGGCGCGCGAGATGACGAGCAGACCGCCGTCGTCGTCCCCGGCACCGGATCGGATACCGACGTGACCTTCCGAGAGCACCAGGCGTGCGTCGGGTGCGTCGTCGTCGAGCAATCGGCGCAGGGTGGCTTCGGTGACGTGGCCGCCCGCCCCGGGGGCGCCGGTGTCTTCCATGGCCTCCGCGAGTTCGCGGCGCAATCGTTGAACCGTTTCTTGGTCGCCGACGTCGCCGGCGGTGGTGATGTCCTGTCGCAGTTGAGCGACGATGTCCCGAGATACCACGGCGTTCTCCTTTGCTACCGGCATGACCATCGATGGTGGCCGTCGGAGATCGGCCACATGGTGGCGGTACCGCAGAATCCAGGTCCTAAACAGACCAGGTGCCGGTTCGGCGCCTCAGGTCGTCACCCGGGTCGCGATGACCATGGCGGCCGCGAGGCCGAGACTACCGGCGGCGGCGAGCAGGAGGGATTCGGTGAGGACGGACAGGCCGAAAAGGAAGAACACGCAGGTGGCCAGCACAATGGCGATGCTGGGCAGATCCATGCTCGTCGTACTCGGATTCCGACTACGTGAGTTGGTCATAGCTATGGCATGCCCGGATGACCAGTGGGCAAACGTCATTCGCACGGACAGTTGTTTTGCCATCTGATTGCGAACAGTTTTGCGCGGTGAAAGCCATGGGGGCTCAACCGGATCGGCTATCCTGGGGGCGATTCAGGAAGGCTTCTCATGCCCATCAGATTTCGTCAGCGCAAGTCCTTCGGCCCGCTGAAGCTCAACTTCACCCAGGCCGGACTGTCCTCGTGGAGTATCAAGATCGGTCCGTGGACCTGGAACTCCCGCACGAGGAAGAACAGTGTCGACCTTCCCGGCCCGCTGAGCTGGCGTCAACGCTGAGCATCAGTTAGTCGCACTACACTTCCTCGACCCGGCGCCGCAGCAGGCAGAACTCGTTGCCCTCCGGGTCGGCCAGCACGTGCCACGATTCGGCGCCCGTCTGCCCGATGTCGATCTTGCGCGCACCCGCGTCGAGCAGCCGCTGCAACTCCGCGTCCTGATCGCGGTCGGTGGGACTCACATCCAGGTGCAGCCGCAGCTTCTCCCGCTTCGGGTCGGCACTGGGACCGAACACCAGAGTGGGCTGCGGTCCGCCCGATCCTGTCCCGGGCGGGCCGATCTCCACATAGCCGTCCTCCTCGTCGATTTCGACGTAGCCGAGGACTACACACCAGAAGTCCGCCAGCAGTCGCGGGTCGGCACAGTCGATGACGAATTCGGTGATCCGGCAGGCCATGCCTGCGACAGTACGCGCGCACGCCGTTCGACACGGCGAATCTCCCCGTCATCGCCGGGACGAACGCGCGTCCGTGACGGAATGCGGGTAGTCGACTACTCGTGAGGTTGTCGATCGGGGCGGTGACGATGGTGTGCACGCTCGGTGAGCGCGCAGACAGCATCCCGTCACTGCGGAAAGGGCTGACGATGACTGCCGACATGAATACCAGCCGGATCGGTGACTTCGTCGCGGTCGACGAAGTGGTGTCGACCGGGTACGACAGTGGCTTCCTCGGGCCCGGTATCGGGGTTCCGGAGCTCGATGCCGCGGTGCGCGGGGACGCGGTGCGCCTCGACGGTTCCGAAGTCATCAGGTACACGCACTTCTCGTTGGCACTGAGTGCCGCGCGGCGCTTTGCGTTCTGGGTGGGCTGGAATATCGATGGCGGCGCGATGAAACGGATCGGCAGGCGCGGTATCGACTTCGTCAAAGACTCGCGGATCCCGGCCGACGTGCAGGTGGGTAATGAGCTCTACCAGGGTAATCGGCTCGATCGTGGGCACCTGGCGCGGCGGGCTGACCTGCTGTGGGGCAGTGAGAGCGAAGCGGAGAAGGCCAATATCGACTCGTTCTTCTACACCAACATCACCCCGCAGATGGACGACTTCAATCAGAGCAGCCGCCGCGGAGTGTGGGGGCAGCTCGAAGACGCGGTGTTCGCCGATGTCGACGTCGACGACCTGAAGGTGACGGTGTTCGGGGGACCTGTCTTCCGCGCCGATGACCGCGTCCACCGCGGGGTGGCGTTGCCGAAGGAGTACTGGAAGGTGATCTGCTTCGTCGAGGCGGGCAGGCTCACCTGCCGCGTGTTTCTGCTGACTCAGCAACTCGACCTGCGCGAAGCGCTCGAACTCGACGAGTTCCGGGTGTTTCAGGTCGCGCTGACCGAGATCGAGGAGCGGACGCGGCTCCGCTTCCCGGCCGCCCTGCACGATGCCGACACCCTCGCGACCACCGAGCTGACAGGGGTGCGCGAACCGCTGGAGTCCACCGCCGATATCCGGTGGTAGCCGGTGGCGGAGTGGAGGTGGCGGTTGCCGGCCCGGTAGGGGCAGCGCCCGGTGGGCGCGCTGGTGCGCGGCAACCGCCTGCCTACCGGTCCAGGAGAACGGCCATCCCGTCCCCGGCGGCGGTCTGTGGGTGATCCAGATCGGCGATACCCTGCCGTGCTGACTCCAAACAGGGGCGGCTCGTGACTGCCGGGCAAAGCCCGGTTACGGCTCGGCCCCGATGACAGTCAGGTCGGCAGGGCCTCGCGCATTGGCGAGTGAACTGACCGTCGCTGTGCCGAACACACCCTTGCGGTCGTACACCGCCGCCGTGCCGATCACGATGCCGTCCTGCGCGATCCGGTCGAGGCCGATCAGCCCGGCCTCGCCGCCCTCCGGTAGCCGGGTCAGGGTGAGCGTCGCGTCGGCATTGATGTATTCGAGGCCGTTGCTGCCGAGATTGGCGATCACGTTGGTCACGTCGGCCAGGCCCGCGACGAACTGGAACGGGGTCGGTTGCTCACCGGCCACGACCGTGACCGGGTGGTGCCAGATTCCGGTGCGCCCGGTGTTGTGGTGGGTGCGCGGATCCGGGGCCCAGCCCGCGTCCTCGCTGAAGTACACCCGATCCTGGCCGGGTGCGGGAAGCCGATCGGTCGGCGGGGGATCGGCGGTCGTGTCGGGTGACCAGCAGAGGCCGTCCGGCGCGGGCCCGGGGCGCAGGTACAGCGCACCGGCGCGGGCGACCGGTCTGTCGTCCTGGATCAGGACGACGTCGAAGAGCGCCAGCCGTCGCCCGTCGCGAACCACCGTGAGACGAGTCCGGCAGGGGCGCATGAACACCGGACGGAACAGGTCGAGCGTCCACCGGACCGGGCGCAGATCGGTGCGGCCCCTGGCGGTGACCTCGCGTTCGACCGCACGTGCCAGGGCGGCGCCGACAGCCATACCCCGCAACTGGCCGCCGTCCCAGCCGCTGCCCGCGTGCGGCTCCGGGACCAGCACCTCGGCATGTGTGCGCGAATCGGATATCGCGCGAAAGAATGCGTGGCTCACCGGCGGACTCCTTTGTGGTATCAGCAGTCTCGCCTGACACGCGGCGTCGATGGCGCGCGACTCACTGGAGGCCCCCGTAGTGGTGAGTCGGCGAATACTTCATCTTGCGCCCGATCTGCGCGGTTCGCTACCCGGGCGACCGGAATCATCGGTGCCGGTCGGTTCGGTGGGACACAATCAGGTCCGAGCTCGCTGGAACGATCAGCGAGCCGGACGAAAGCCATGGTGGAGTTGTGTCGTTGCTGGAAACCCTTGTTCGTGGCGCCGCCGGGAAGGTGTTGTCCGCGCCCGGCGCGGTCTTCGACCTGCTGCCGATTCACCGTCCCGTCGTCGACGGGCAACGGCTCAGCGGCAGGATGCAGATGTTCTCCGCCATCGGCAAGCGCGACCTGCTGGCGCTCACGCCGCCTACCGCTGCGCGGCGGCGACGGCTGGACTGGTTCATGAGCCTGGCGACCGCCGTGCCGACCGGTCCGGTCGAGACCTCCGAGATCGCCGTCCCCGGTGCCCTCCGCGCGCGGATCTACACGCCACACAGCGCGGACGGCGCGCTGCTGGTGTTCATCCACGGTGGTGGATGGCATGTGGGCAGCATCGACGGCTACGACGGGCTGGCCCGATTCCTGGCCGACCGGTCCGGTGTCACGGTGCTCACGGCCGATTACCGGCTCGCCCCGGAACACCCGTTCCCGGCCGCATACGACGATGTCGCCGCGGTGTTCCGCTACGTGGTCGACAATGCCGAAACACTCGGTGTCGACCCCGCCCGGATCGGCATCGGCGGCGACAGCGCGGGTGGGAATCTGGCCGCCGCGGTGGCGTTGCATCTGCCTGCCCGGTATCGCCCCGCGCATCTTTCGCTGCTCTATCCGGTCCTGGACGGTGACCTCGACCGTCACGTATCCAGCGACCTGTTCACCACCCCGCTCGACAAGGGCTGCGTCGAACGGGCCATCACCTGGTACGCCGGCACCGAGCAGCATCGGGTGGATCCGCGCTTCTCCGTGCTGTCCGCCGACGATGTCAGCGCGCTCCCGCCGACCTATGTGGCCACCGCCGGGATGGATGTCCTGCGTGACCAGGGGACCGCACTGGCGGAGCGGCTCCGCGCCGCAGGCGTCGCGGTCCGGCTGCGCCAGTTCGACAACCTCCCGCACGGCTTCGCCAGCACGCTCGTCGATCCGCAAGCACGCTCGGCGGCAACGGAATTCGCCGAGGTCGTCCGCGCCGGGCTCGGGCCGAGCGAGGCATAGACCGCGCTGCGCGCCGGAACGGTTCAGTCGTCGGCGGGTGCTTTCGCCGGCCGTTTCCGGCGCGCTGTCGTCTGGTCGATGCGCGGATCCTCGGTCACCGCATAGTGTTTCACGTATTCGGACAGGAACGCCTGAACCGTCGCCGTGGCCGGGATGGCCAGCAGCGCGCCGACCGCGCCGAGCAGCGCGCCGCCCGCCAGCACCGCCAGCAGTGCGATCGCGGCATTGACGTCGACGGTGCGCGCGGTGATTCGCGGCTGGAGCAGGTAGTCCTGGACCCACTGGTACACCACCGCGAACGCGATGACCCAGACCGCGTCGAGCGGATCGACCGACAGTGCGACGAACACCGGCAGGATCGCGGCGATGTAGGTGCCGATGGTCGGGATGAACGCGGAGATCACGCCGAACCACACGCCCAGCGCGATGGGGTTGGGCAGGCCGAGGATCGCCAGGAACGCACCGTGCGCGATCGCGGAGACGATGGCGAGCAGCAGCCGCGAGTACAGGTAGCCGCCGGTCTTGTCGATGGCGAGATCCCATGCGTGCAGGAAGGTCTGCTGATGGGCGGGTGGCAGCATCGAGCAGACGGTGCGCCGCACCTTGGGGCCGCCCGCGGTGAGATAGACGCTGAACAACGCGATCGTCAGGACCTGCGCCAGCCCGCCCAGCACGGTCGTCGACACGCCCCAGACATTGTCGGCGGCGGTGCGGGCGTAACCCTCGATCAGGTCGGACTCGCGCAGCAGCCGCTGACTCAGATCGTGCATCGTGAAGTGCTGGCCGAAGGCGCGATTGACCCAGTCGATGCCCTCGTCGACCAATCGCGGCGTCTCGTGGGCCAGGTTCGTCGTCGTCTCCACCAGCAACGTCACCAGTGCGGCGAGGAAAGCCAGCACACAGGCGAAGGTGCCGAGGAACACCAGACCGGTGGCGAGTCCGCGTGGCACGCCGCGCCGCACCAGCACCGCGACGGCGGGCTCCATCGCCAGGGAGATGAAGAAGGCGACCAGCAGGATGATCAGGAGGCCGAGCAGCCGGTGGAACGCCCAGTCGGCGAGCAGGAACAGCCCGAAGAAGACCAGGGCCAGCGCCATCGCCCGAGGAAGCCACGGCGGCATCCCGGTGCGCGTGCGCGGCGGCGGTTTCTCCGGGGAATCGTTGTCCACGGCTCCCAGTGTCGCCCCGGACCGGCCGCGTCCCCGGCACCGACGCGGCCCTGGACGCATTTCTAGAACACGTTATAGTTTTCCCAGGCGGCGACCATGTCGACGGCGCGTCCGCCCGGAAGGTGGTACAGGTGCGGACCTGGGATTTGTCAGCCGACGTCGTTGTCGTCGGATACGGCGGCGCGGGTGTGGTGGCGGCGCTGGCCGCGCGGGAAGCGGGCGCCGACGTCCTCGCGATCGACCGCTATCTGGGCGGCGGTGCGACGGCGCTGTCCGGTGGCATCGTGTACGCGGGTGGCGGCACCTGGGTGCAGCGCGCCGCGGGCATCGACGACGACGTCGAGAACATGCTCGCCTATCTGCAGGCCGAGGTCGGTGACGCGGTGAGCGCGCCGACGCTGCGCCGATTCTGCGAAGAATCCCCGGCGTCGATCGACTGGTTGTCCGCGCACGGCGTGCCGTTCGAGGCGTCGGTGTGCCCGTACAAGACGTCGTACCCGACCGACGACTACTACCTCTACTACTCGGGCAGCGAGAACTCCGGCGGCTACCGGGAACTCGCGAAGCCGCGGCAGCGCGGCCATCGCGCGCACGGCCCCGGTGTGTCCGGCAAGGCGCTGTTCGGACCGCTGGCCGCGTCGGCGGCCGCGCGTGGTGTCCGCGTCCGAACCGGTTCGAGGGCAACCCGTCTCGTAGTCGAGGACGGACGGGTGACGGGCCTCGAGGCCGTCACGATCGACGGTGCGCCCGCGGCGGTGCGGCGCCGGTTCGCCGTGCTGGCCCGCATCTCGGCGAAACCCGGTGTGTACCACCCTGGTCTGCGCCGGGTAGTGGAGTCGCTACTGGCCCGGATCGAGCGCAAGCACGGACGGCGGGTGCGGATCCAGGCGAGATCCGGTGTCGTGCTCACGACGGGTGGGTTCATCGCCAACCAGGCGATGGTGGCCCGGCATGCCCCCGCGTACCCGTGGTCGCAGGGACTGCCGCTCGGCACCGCCGGTGACGACGGCAGCGGCATCACCATGGCGCGGGACATCGGCGCGGCGAGCGGCAAGATGGACGCGCTGTCGACGTGGCGCTTCATCGCGCCGCCCAGTGCGCTGTTCGGCTCGATCGCCGTGAATCGCCTGGGGCAGCGCATGATCGACGAATCCCGCTACGGTGCCGCGCTGGGCGCGGCTGTGGCGACCAGTCCCGGCCACCGGGCGTGGCTGCTGATCGACGCCGAGCTGGAAGCCGAGGCACGCGCACAGATGGGTCCGCAGTCGGTGTGGTTTCAGCGTATGCAGACCGAGCGGCTGTGGCGGATCGGGCGAGTCTCCGGCCGTACCGTCGAGGAGGTCGCCACCCGCGCCGGTATCGACTCGGTCGCCCTGCGCGACACCGTGGACGCGCACAACCAGGCGATCGAGCACAACCGGCCCGATCCGCTGGGCAAGCCCGACGATATCCGGCGCCCGATTCGCACCGGACCCTTCGCCCTGCTGGACATCTCGTTCACCGCACGGCTCACCTACCCGATGCCCATGCTCACCCTCGGTGGTCTGCTGGTCGACGAGGACACCGGCGCCGTCCGCGCCGAATCCGGCGACGTCATCCCCGGCCTCTTCGCGGCGGGGCGCGCCGCGGTCGGTATCTGCTCGAACTCCTACGTCAGCGGCCTGTCGCTGGCCGACTGCGTCTTCTCCGGCCGCCGCGCGGGCGCACACAGCGTCCAGCCTGCCCCGCGCAGCTGAGGGGAAACCGCGAAACAGCCGGGGCAGGTGCGTGATTCGCACCTGCCCCGACCGGATCACAGCGGCAGCAGGTGGTGCTTGCGTGGGTAGCGGACGACCTTCTTGTCGCGCAGCAGGTGCAGGGCGCGGCGGATTTCCAGACGGGTGGTCGACGGCTCGATGACGCGGTCGATGTAGCCGCGCTCGGCGGCGATCCACGGAGTGGCGATGGTCGCGTTGTAGAAGTCGATCATCTGCTGGCGGATCGCGCCGCGCTGGTCCTCGGGGGTCGCGTCGAGGATCTTGCGCTGGGTCAGGCCGACGGCGCTCTCGGCGCCCATGACCGCGATGCGCGCGGTCGGCCAGGCCAGGTAGGCGTCGCAGCCCAGCGCCTTGGCGCCCATGACGGCCCAGCCGCCGCCGTAGGCCTTGCGGATCACGACGGTCACCTTGGGGACGGTGGCCTCCACGTAGGCGAACAGGAACCGGCCGCCGCGCTTGATGACGCCCGCCTTCTCCTGTTCCACGCCGGGCAGGAAGCCGGGGGTGTCGACCACGAGCACCAGCGGGATCTCGAAGGCGTTGCAGATATGGATGAAGTGCGAGGCCTTGTCGCTGGCCTTCGCGTCGAGCGCGCCCGCCAGTACGGTCGGCTGGTTGGCGACCACGCCGACGGGCCTGCCGTCGACCCGGGCGAAGCCGGTGATGATGTTCTCGGTGGCGGCCGCGCCGATCTCGTGGAACTCCCCGTCGTCGAAGATCCGCAGCAGCACGTCGTGCATGTCGTAGACCATGTTGTCGGAGTCGGGGACCAGCTTGTTCAGCGTGAGGTCGGACTCGGTGACCTCCGGCTCCAGGCCGGGATTCACGACCGGCGGGAGCTCGGTGGAGCTCGACGGCAGGTAGCTCAGGTAGTTGCGCACCCAGGCGAAGGCGGCGGGCTCGTCCTTGGCGACATGGTGGATGTTGCCGTAGGCGGCCTGGTTGTAGACGCCGCCCAGTTCCTCCATGTCGACCTTCTCACCGATGGCGTCCTCGATGATCTTGGGACCGGTGACGAACATGTGCGCGCTCTCGGTGGCGACCACGACATCGGTGCAGATCGGCTGGTACACCGCACCCGCCGCGCAGTTGCCCAGGATGAGCGAGACCATCGGCACCGCACCCGAGAGCGGCTCCATCATGGTCGCCAGCTCGCCGTACCAGCGCAGCGACGACACGGCCTCCTGCACGCGCGCGCCGCCGGAGTCGTTGATGCCGATCAGTGGACAGCCCATCTTGCCCGCGAGGTCCATGATCGCGGCGACCTTGCGGCCGAACATCTCACCGATGGTGCCGCCGTAGACGGTCTGGTCATGGGAGAACACAGCGACCGGACGCCCGTCGACCAGGCCGTGCCCGGTGACCACACCGTCGCCGTAGAGGGCGTTCTTGTCGGTGGGATTGCGCACGAGGGCGCCGATCTCGATGAAGGTGCCCGGGTCCATCAACATGTTGATGCGATCGCGGGCGGACGGGATGCCTTTGCGGGCTCGCTTGGCGGCCCCCGCCTCTCCGGCCGGTTCCTGCGCAAGCGCCAGCTTTTCCCGCAGGTCGGCAAGCTTTTCGGCAGTAGCACTCATCTATTACATCCAGATTGTCGCGGTGGGCGCCGTCACCGCGTCCGGTGGGCGTTGTGCCACAGTACCGGGGACGCCGTGGAAGACCCAGTCGCCCAGGGTTGTGAGCCTTCACCAGTCGCCGTTGGGTCTCCCTACCGGGGAAGGATTGCTCCGCGCAGGCTGGCACGTCCTGCAAGTACCCCACCGCTGCCGTGCGGTTGTAGGCCTGCGCGGAGGTGTCGCGGCTGGCGTGGAGCAGTCCTGGCAGGAGCCACGCAATTGCCGCAGTCGATGCATTCCGGCATCAGGTGCTCACTTGTCCCGGCCGCGACCAGGGGACGTGCGGTTCAGCCGTCGAGCAGGTGGGGTAGGCCGGCTCGAAAGCGGTCTGCGTCGATGGCTTTGGCGGCGGCGAAGGCGGGCGGGGAGACCAGCGGGAAGATCTGGGCGCGGGGGCCCGGGTCGTCGGCGGAGTCGAGAATGGCGTTGGCGGCGGCGCGACCGGACTCGTTGGCGCCTTCCATGGTGGCCAGGTCGATATGGCTGCGGACGTGGTCGCCACCGAAGTAGAGGTTGGGGATCGCGCAGTGCGCGTCGGGGCGGTTGTCGTAGGAACCGACGGTGTTGACCAGCAGTGGGGTCTCGTTGTGGATGCCGCCGCCGGACCAGGTGATGCCGGGGTCGAGGTGCCAGGAATGGATGTCCTCGCCGCGTAGCCAACCGGTGCCGGTGTTGAGCCAGGCCTCGAGCTGTGCCCAGGTTTCGGCGGCGATCTCGTCTGCGCTGCAGTCCTTGGCGGTGCGGCCGTAGAGGATTCCCGGTGTGTCCCAGTCGGAGATGTCGACCGACAGGCATTCCAGCACCGAGCCGTCGCCGTAGGTGGCGGGGAAATCGCCCACCCACATGGGGGCTTGGCGCAGCGCGGTCAGTGCCCAGGGCGAGCCGAGCGCGGCGATGTGTCCTTCGGGGATGTCGGTCGAGCGGCGCAGGTAGTACTGGATGCCGACCATCCAGTCGGTGACCAGGTTTCGCATCCCCTCCAGGCGCGGATCGGCGTCGAGGATCGACCCGTCGAGCAGGTCGACGGCGCGGTCGACCGGCATGGCGCACAGGTAGTGGTCGGCGGTGACCGTGGAGGTGCCGCGCGCACCGGTCACCGTCGCCGAGGAGACGCGGCCGCCGGCCAGCTGGAGCGCGGAAACTCCCTGTCCCATCACGAAACGCACGCCGAGCGAGCGCAGGTACTCCACCCACGGATCGATCCACGCGGCATTGGTCGGGCGGTTGAGGATCCGGTCGACACCACCGGAGAACTGCGGGATCGTGCCGGAGGCGGCCAGGACCAGTGCCTCACCGATCGTGCCGATGGTGCGCGCCGAGCTGGTCTGCGGTTTCGCGGCGACGGTGATCCGGGTGAGCGCGTTCACCAGGTACTTCCGGTACGCGGGCGACTTGCCCTCGGCGCGCATGATCTGTTCCCAGGTCACGTATTCCCACTGGCCGAAGCGCCGCTCGGTGCTGGAGGTGAACCACACGAGCATCTGTTTGGCGAAGAACGCCAGCTCGTGCGCGGGCAGGTCGGGGACGAAGCCGAGCGCGCCGATGATGCTGTTCTGCACCAGTTCCGGCGTCAGCTGACCAAGTCCACCCAGCTCGACGGGTGTGAAGATCGGCGGCAGGCCCTGGAACCCGGCGACCGTGCCCTCGACCCGAACCAGATTGTCCAGCACGCCGTTCGGGTTGCCGGGAAACGGAATTCGGCTCATGGTGTCGGGAACGTGCTGATAGCAGCCGGGGAAGAACCGGAAGCCGTGCTCGCCCGGCAACTCCGCGCGACCGGGTGACGCTGTTCCCGGCACACCCATGCTGCGGGCCTTACCGCCGAGGAACGCCGGTTCGTAGACGGTGACCTCGTATCCTCGCTCGGCCAGTTCGTGAGCCGCGCTCAGACCGGCCATCCCGCCGCCGAAGATCGCGACTGCCTTACCGCCGGACCGGAGCAGTGGCGAGCGGCGGGCGGCCGCGGCGCCCGGGGGAGCGACCGCGAGTACGGCTGCGGTGAGGAGCCCGGTTCGCAACGCGGTGCGCCGGGTGATCGGTGCTGACAACGGTGTCGGCTGATCAGGCATGGTGTTCTCCTGGACCTGCGGTGGTGAGGGTGGCGCGCGGCGGGAACGGTGCCGCGGAGCGAGGTACGGTGCCACGCAGGGTCGTTCGCGTGGTGCGCCATTCGCCGGTCGCGTCGCGGAGTTCGCGCGCCAGATCGGCGAGGACGGCGGGGGTGGGCTGATGGCGTAGCGCGCGCACGGCGAGGCGTAGCGCCCGTGCCGGGGTGTACAGCTCGGCGGGCCTGCGGGTGCGGGAGAAGATGCCGGTGGTGATCGCCGCCAGTTCCGGATCGTCGACGGCGGTGTGATAGAGCTCGATCTCCAAGGGGCGCATGGCCTCACCGCGGGCGAGGCGATTGGTCCAGTGGAAGATCTCGCGACATTCGGTGATGCGACGGCGCTCCCACTCGGTCAGCGCCGCGTCGAGTGCGCGCGGGTCGTCGAGAACCTCCACGACCGACTCGGCGAGCGTCCGTCCGTAATGCAGTGCGTCCCGGATGCCCTGCGCCGTGACGGGGTCCTTGAAATGTCCCGAGTCGCCGGGCAGTGCCCAACCGGGACCCGCGGAGCGCCGGAAGTAGGAGGAGATGCCGGTGGCGGAGCGAACCCGACCCACCCGTTCGCAGCTGCGCAGCCGCTCGGTCAGGTCCGGAATCCGCGCCAGGGCTTCGACATAGCGGCGTTCCGCTTCACCGGGGCCGCGTGCGCCGCCGGCGACAGCGGGTGGCTGCACCAGACTGAGCACCAGTCCGTCGTCGCACGGGAAGGCCGTGCCGAGGTCGGATCCCTCGCGCCACTGAGCAGCGATGTGGCGCGCAGCGTCGGCGGTGTCACGCCAGTAGGCGAAGTAGCAGTCGCGCCCACTGGGCACGGTCAGGAACGGCTGCTCGGCGCCCACCGCCCGCGCGATGGTGCTGCGCCGACCGTCCGCCCCGACGACGAGCGCCGCGCGGATCTCCACGACCCGGCCCGCGCTGTCGAGATAACGCACACCGGCACAACGGTTTCCGTCCCACACCACCGAGGTGACCCGGCAGCGCGGCCGAATCTCGGCGCCGGCGGCCACCGCAATACGCACCAGTGCCGCGTCGAGTCCGGTACGGCGCACGCACATCGCGTAGTCGATCCCGTCGACCGCGGGAAACGCGGAACCGACACCGAAGCCCGCACCCTGCGCGAAGGCCCTCGTCAGCCGTGGCGCACCGAGGGCTTCGACGGCGGCCAGCGCGTCGAGGCGTTGCAGTTCGGCCAGACCGGCGGGCCAGAGCAGATGGGTCGACAGCGTGTCCGACGGCAAGGCGGCGGCGTCGAGGACGACAACATCGCGACCCGCCCCTGCCAGCGTCGCCGCCGTCGCCGACCCCGCGCAGCGCGCGCCGACCACGACGACATCAGCCCGTTCGACCGCTGTGGCAGGGGAATCGACCATGAGAACCGCCTCGGTCAACAAGTCTCGGACAGTGTGTCCGATTGATGATGAGGTGATCTGAGCGAAGGTGTCAATAGCGAACCCGCGCAACAGGATTACCGGTGCCCGCCCCCGGCCGCCGAACTGCCCCGGCGCGCGACGGGCACAATGGGCGCATGGTCAATGCCAGCGCACCAGCCTCGACACCGGCAACGGTCCGCCGATGCCCTCGCTGACCCGGGTCCCGCGATCAGCGCGCAAACCCGCCGACGACCGGCGCGCCGAATTCGAGCGCCGTGTCCTGATCGCGGTCGAAGACCTGCTCGCCGACGGCACGCCGTTCACCGAGATCGCCGTGCAGAAGATCGCCGCCGCCTCCGGTGCGGCCAGATCCACCTTCTACCGCTACTTTCCGGACAAGAGCCGGCTGCTGATCCGGATGGCGGAGCTGGCGACCACCGATCTGTTCGCGGCGGCGGAACTGTGGTGGAGCGCCGAGCACACCGATCAGCAGGCCGGTGTCGTGCTAGCGATGCGGGCGATGATCGGCGGTTTCCGCGACCACCGCTATCTGCTGCTCGCCCTGAGCGAAGTCGCCTCCTACGACCGGGAAGTCGGCGCCTACTGGCGCTCGCGCGTGACGACTTTCGCCGAACTGGTGCGCGCGCGGCTCGAGGCCGAGCGGACGGCGGGCCGCGTCGGGCAGCAGCTCGATCCGCGGGCCACCGCACTGGTGCTCACCTCGATGGTCGAGCGCACGATTTCCGTCGCGTTCGCCGCCGAAACCGGTATCGGCGACGAGGAATTGGCCGAGGCGCTCGGCCGCGCGATCTGGCTCGTCATCTACGGCGACGCGCCCTGACGGGACTGCCGGTCAGGCGTGCACCGCCGCTTCTCGCAGAACCGGCAGCAACGCCTTGGCACCGACCATATGGTTTTGTCCGGCCAGCATGCGATGGGTCGCGTGGGGGATGGCTTCGGCCAGCTGACCGGCCACCTGGTGCAGGCCGGGCGGGCTCTTTTCGCCGACCGCGACAAGCACAGGCAGGTCGATGCTCGTGAACCGTTCCACCGGTGGCAGAACCTCGGTCAGGCCGATGTCGTACATCAAGGTCGGAGCGAGGGCCTTCATGGTCTTCCAGCCGGGGAACAGCGGCAACAGCGCGACGAACGCGCGCGGCATGCCGATTCCCCGGAGGAAGACCTTCAGCGCCCGGGCGTTCTCGTGAGCTGTGAGAAGGGCACCCACCTCCTCGGCCAACCGGGCGTAGGAAACCCGTTCGGCCTCGTCGTGCACGTAGGACGCGTCGTAGATCGCCACCGAGGCGATCTTGTGCGGCATACGTGCCGCGGCTTCGAGAGCCAAAACGGCGCCCGAGGAATGACCGTAGAGAATCGCGGTGCCACCGGCGGCATCGACAAGCGCCTCGATGTCGTCGACCTCCCGTTCCATCGCATACGGCATCGTGTTCCCGCTGTCGCCGCGGCCGCGGCGGTCGAAGCTGTAGACGGTGAACTCCGTGGCGAACACCGCGGCATCGGCGGCGATGGGCCGGAACTTACGGAAGCAGGTCGCGCCGGTGATGTAGATCAGCGCTGGACCGTCGCCGGAAACGTCGTAGGCGAGTTCCGTGCCGTCCTTCGATGTGGTCGTCCTCATGGTGGTGATGACGGTTCCGAACGCCGAAACTCATCGGATCTCGCGATTCCGGTGCTCCGCATCAGGTGGATTACAACCGATGACAGCGCCGATCCGGCGTGCTGGAATGGGAAAAACCAGCCGATCTCGAGCAGCCAGGACCGGTGGGGCCGTGCGAGCTTGCCGGTGCCGAGGAATGGGTACTCGTGGACACCAATTCCAGCCGGGGCGACGACCAGCCCGTCGACCTCGCGTCACGCCTGCGTGCCGAGATCGTCCTCGGCGGCGGGGCCACCGTCGTGCAGGTGTACGGGGAGATCGATGCCTGTACCGCGGCCCGGTGGCGGGACATCCTCGACGATGCCGTGCGGATCGCGGGGGAGCACGGGCACCTGGTGGTCGACATCAGCGACGTGACGTTCATGTCGTGCCGTGCCATTTTCGACTTGGCAGCCTGTGCCAAGGCCTACCGCCACGGCGGCGCGCTGATGAGCGTGGTCAACCCGGTGCCCTCGACGATCGACCGCATCGTCGCCGTCGCCGGCCTCACCGAATGGGTGCCGCTGTACACGGACCTGGCCGATGCCACGGCCGTTGTTCCGTCCGCGCGCGCGGACCCGGCTGCTCTGCCACCGTCGGAGTACCCGGCCCCACCAGAACTCGGTGTGCCGAAATCGGCGACACCTCGATTCGGGTTCCCATGATCGGGTACGCGCGCGATGTGACTGACATGAACCTGCTGGAGATAGCGGAGCGGCGCGGGCCGTTCGCCGTCGTATACATGGACGCGTCACCTGACACCGAGGACTCCGCACAGCCATTGGCCCTGCGCTGCCGATCCGTCCGGGAACGGCTGGTGACCGCGGGCGCGGGCCAGGGCATGCTCGACCTGTTCGACCGCGCGATCACCGACAGCCCGCCGGGGCGCGGCCGGGCGGGCAGGCTGCTGATCCTGGACGAGAACACCGTCCACGTCGACGAGTACCTGCCCGAGCCACCCGCGCGGGAAGTCGTCCGGGTCTCGGCGCTGCCGTACCTGATACCGCTGCTGCGTCAGCACGCGGTGCAGCAGGAGGTGCTCGACACCTTCGCCGCCGAATTCGGCCGTGCCGGCGGCCTGGCTGTCGCCGGACTCGGCGCGACCGCCGAGGCGCTGCGGATGGCCAATGTCGATCGCCTGCTGATCGACCCGGACCGGCTCGGCGACCGCACCGTCCTGGTCGGCGCCGACCGCGCGCAGGTGGTCGCGGGCCCGGACGGACCGGCGAGCTGGACCGCGGGCACGGCACCACACCAGACCTGCCGAGCCGATGAAGCTCTTCCCGTCGCCGCGCTCCTGATGGGCGCCGAAGTGACCACGGTATCCGGTGGCCTGCCGTCGGAAGACGGCGTAGCCGCGCTCGTCCGTCAACGCTGACAACGATTCGAGAGAGGTAATCACCCATGGCCATCTGCGAAACCTGCGGCAACGACTACGCCCGGTCCTTCACCGTCAGCCGTAATGGCGACAGCTGGACCTTCGACAGCATCGAATGCGCCGCATCGAAACTCGCACCGAGCTGCGCGCACTGCAGCTGCCGGATCCTCGGCCACGGCGTCGAAGCGACCGGCACCGTGTACTGCTGCGCCAGCTGTGCCCGCATGGCCGGCCACAACGAACTGGTCGACAGCGCGTGAGAAGACCCAGGACATGACGTCCCGAGAATCGGAGGCAGCATGGTCGAGGTGACGCACAGGGCGCAAGCCTCGGTGAACGACGTGTTCGCGGTGCTCGCCGACGGATGGTTGTATTCGAGCTGGGTGGTCGGCGCTTCCCACATCCGCGAGGTCGACGACGCGTGGCCCGCGTTGGGCGCGCGGATCCATCACAGTGTCGGACCGTGGCCGTTGACCATCGAGGACACGACCTCGGTCCGATCCGTCGACCCGCCGCACACGCTGGAACTGGAAGCCCGGCTCTGGCCGGTCGGCGCCGCCGTCGTCCGGCTGGAACTGCGCGCGACCGGCCCGGAGTCGTGCGAGATCACGATGAGCGAACGCGCGGTACGCGGGCCCGGCCGGTTGATCCCGCACGCGGCCCAGGCGGTTCTGCTCGTGCCGCGCAACCGCGAATCCCTCACCCGCCTCACCGACCTGGCGGTCGGCCGGAACCCGAGCACGACGCCATAGCCGCCGCGGGACACCTCAGACCCGCAGAGCGGTGTCTTCCCGGCTCCCCATTCCCGTGGCGAATTCGTGGATGCGCAGCGGTCCACTCGCGTGCGGATCGAGCGGCGGTGTAGCGCTGCCCGCACCGCTGCGCAGACCGCCCAGCATGTGGTGGATCGCCTCCGCGGAACTGAAATGGGGTTGCCACCCGAGTTCGGCCCGTGCCCGGCCCGTGTCCATCAGGGGCAGATGCAGCATCGCGTCGAACAGGTCCGGTGAGGCCGGAACCAGGCGTGCGTGCCATCCCGTCGCCAGCGCGGTGCGCACCAGCATCGGCGGGACCTCCACGGTGCGGGCTTCGAGAGCGGCGCCCAGCGCGGCCCGGTCCACCACCGGCTCGGCCGCCAGATTGAATGGGCCCCGCGCCTGGGTGGTGACGGCGAGCGCGTAGGCCTTCCCGACATCGCGACTGTGCACGGCCTGGAACCTCAGCCCGCGGGGGACCAGCAGGATCGGCACGATGCCGGGCCGGACGAGCCTGTTCGGCAGCAACGGGCCGAGGAACAGTCGCCGCTGTTCACTCGCGGCCTCCCGCCGGAAACTGAACGCCGGTCGCATCCGCACGACCCGGCGGTCGGGATATTCGGCTTCGAATCGGTCGAGAAGCCGTTCGGCATAAGCCTTTTCGCGCATGTATCCGGCGGCAGGCCAGCCGTCGGTCGGCCAGCTCTCCGGCACCCGGCGCTGGTCGTCGCAGGGTGAGTACGCGCCCACCGACGAGGCATAGACGAGTGCGGGAACCTGCGCCGCGGCGACGGCACGCAATACCCGTTCGGTTCCGCCGACATTGGCGCGCCAGGTAGTGAGCGGTTGATGGGACGGCTGGAACAGCCAGGCCAGGTGCACCACCACGTCCGCGCCGTGGAACAACGACTCCAGGTCGTCGGTGCGCACGTCGGCGCGCTCCCACCGCACGCCCGGCCGCTCCTCGGCGGGCATCCGGCGGGCGATGCCGACGATCTCGTCGACCTGTGCTTCCCCTGCCAGCGCTTCGATGACGCTGGTTCCGATATTTCCGGTGGCTCCGACAATCACGACACGCATGCCTACTCCTCAGGTCGTCAGCGAACCCCCCTCCTTCCTGCGCGCCTACCCGCAGCGGCCGAGGCGAAACCGGCGCCCCGTAGGGCTTCGAGCGGGGCCGGTCAGGTCGTTTTCAGCGGGGCGAAGATCGTGGCGAGGTGGTGGGTGACATCGTCCGAGGAGACAGGGCAGGCGGCGTATCCCAGGTAGCCGTCGGGGCGAACGATATAGACGGCGCCCGGTCCCGCGTGATACCGACGGGCGAAGTCGCCGTCACGGTCACGGATGATCGGCAGTGTGGTCTGCGCGATGACGGCGTCGGGCGCGGCGATCAGGTAGGTATCCAGCCTGCCCCCGGTCACTGCCCGGATGTGCTCGACCCAGGCTTCGATGGTGTCGATCGCGGCGGCGTCGCAGGTTCCGTCGACATAGGCGAGGACGGTGTGGTCCGGGCCGGTGAGCAGGGTGAACAGCCGGAAGGAGTCGGTCACCGCCGCCCGGGTCAGTCCGGCCGCGTCCGGTGCGCGGCTGCCCGCCGACGGCTCCGGCGCGGCGGCCGCGGATTCGGCCACGACGGGACTGTCGCGATAGTCGATCAACAGTTGGGCCTCCCGGCGCAGAACCACGTCGGGGTCCGACTCCCCGGCACCGATGCCCTCCCTGGCATGGCGCACGGTGCGGCCGACGACTTCCTCCCCGACGGGCCTGCGTTCCGCGTCATAGCTCGCCAGCAGGTCCGGCGCGGCCACACCCGCGACCGCGAGGGCGAGTTTCCAGGCGAGGTTGTGCGCGTCCTGGATGCCGGTGTTCATGCCCTGGGCGCCCGTGGGCGGATGAATATGGGCCGCGTCGCCCGCGACGAAAACCCGCCCCCGCGAATAGGAGTCGACGATGCGGTGGCTGATCCGGAACACCGACGACCAGCGCATCCGCGACGCCGTCGTCGGTTCGGGTGCCAGCCGGTCCAGGACCGCCTGGATGTGGGAGAGCTCGGGCGCGGGCCCGCTGCTGATGCCGTGCGCCGTCTTGTCGCCGTCGGTGATCTCGAACTCCGGCGGCACGCGCATCGACACGCGGTAGCGGTGGTGGCCCGGCAGCGGGATGCAGACCAGCACGTCATCGGTGACGCCGTCGGTCCGGTGCATCGCCCGCACGCCGTAGCCACGCGGTTGCGACCAGTCCAGTTCCACATCGCCGAGCATGTACTGCTCGGTGAATGCCGCGCCTTCGAAGCTCAGGCCGAGTGTCTTGCGGACGGTGCTGTGCGCGCCGTCGCAGCCCACCAGATAGCGCGCTCTGACGGTGTGCTCGCCGTCGGGTCCGCGGAGTGTGGCCTCGACGCCGTCGTCATCCTGGGTGAACCCGGTGAGCGCGACGCCACGCTCGATACGCGTCCCCATCGACGCCAGGCGCTGCCACAGAATGCGTTCGGTCTCGTACTGGGGGAGGCCGATGAACCCGAACGGCACGTCGGGCGGCAAGCTCAGCTCCAGCCGGTCCGCTTCGACCCCGTTGACGTAGACGAGCTGACCGCGCAGCTGAATCGAGGCGTCGAGGATCTCCCGCAGGACACCCATCGCCTCGAAGAGTTCCAGCGTGCGTGGCTGGATTCCGACCGCTTTCGCATACCGCAGTGGACTGGACAGCGCGTCGACGATCCGGCAGCGCACCCCGCGCCGAACCAGTTCGACGGCCGCTGCCGATCCCACCGGACCGGCGCCGACGATGAGGACTTCGGTGTCCACCATGCGACATCACCTCGTGCTGGAAGTATCCGCGTCAGTGTTGTGTGCCGATCGTACGCCGGGGGGTCGTGGGGACACTACGACCGGATTCGGTCGCTCAGGGCATTTCGACCGTTTCGGCCCTGGCGATCTCGTCGATGGCCCGCCGAATGCTGTCCTGTGCTGGTACTCGCGCGAGCCCGGCCAGATAGGCGATGAGCAGCACCGCGGCGGGCTGCGGGTTCACCGCGGGGTGGTCGGGTTCGTTCGCGTCGTGGACCCCGAGTGCGCCGGTGAGCGCGCCGACGATCGCGGTGGCGTCGATGCGGGCGAACCACGTCGCCGACTGGCGCACCACCGCCTCCAGCACGGCCCGCACGTCGTCGCCGGTGAGCCCGTCGGGATGCGCGATCTCCAGCAGTTCCCGCACGATCGCCGCCAGCACCGAGCTCACCTGGTCGGCGGGGAGCTCGGCGAGGTCCGCCACTGTCTCGGTGAACGCGGGTTCGTCGGCCGCGTGCGCCGCGGCGACGGCGGCCTCGACGGCGGTAGCGATCGTGCGAGCTGACGACGGCCAGTCGGTCGGCCACATGGCGCGGTTCTCCTCACGGGTCGGCGTGCCACGTCCGCGCGCGGCACGCCGCCAGCGTAGTCAGTGCGGCGACACGGTCGCTCGTCCGCTCACGCGGGACGCTCGAGCGGTGTGTCGGGGTCGCCCGAATTGCGCAGCGCGACAATCTGTCCCGGCACCCAGTAGATCCGGCCGAACTCGAACTCCTGGTAGACGCCGTCGTCGTGGGTGATCTCGTCCGAGGCGGGCCAGCCGAGCTCGCCGTTCTCGGATCCGGCCGCCGACCATCGTGCGCCGATCGCACCGTGGACGCGATACGCGGGGTGCCCGGCGCGGCGGTAGACGGTGCCGCCCTGGAAGGTCTGCGCGAGACCGGGACCGGTGCCGCGCGGGTCGGGCAGTTCGGCGTGCTCGGCGATCGGGTAGCCCAGTGGTCCTGCCTCCCAGCCCAGTTCGGCGTACTTTGTCATGATCGCCGTCGGGATCGCGTGGGCGTCGGTGGCCGGGTGCCAGTAGACGTACCCGTGCTCGAACTCGGCGAAGCGGCCGAGGCCGTCGGGAGTGGCGAGTTCGCCGTCGGTGCGCCGGGTGCCGAGCCAGGGCGATGCCGCCGCCCTGTCATCGATGGCGTTCGGTGCCGTGCCGGCGAAGGCGGCGACATAGCCTGCGAAAACGTCCCAGGGAAAGTTCGGGCCCACGTCGGTGTGCGTGCCGATGCCGAGGGCTCGGGTCACGTACTGGTGATCGGCGATGCCGTCGCCCACGTGGTAGTCCGGGGCGATGACCGCCGTCGAATAGCCGTGCCGGTGTGCACTGCGGACGGCGAGGTAGGCCGCGATCCGCAGGTCGTCGTCGATGGACAGCCAGTTCGCCCGCGACCACGCGACCCGGCTGCCCGCGAAACACAGGTTCACCGTGAACGGATTGGCCGACAGCACCGACCAGGAAGCCAGCTCCTCCGGCACGACCCGCACCACGATCGCGTCCCGCAGGGTGTAGTGGTAGGAGACGCCGTTGGCGGGGTTGTTGAGGTAGGCCGCCAGCGATTCGGCGGTGCCGTTTCCCTCCTGGGTGTGCAGGAGGAAGTTGGTGATCCGCGCCCCGTCGCGCGGAGAGTGCGACGGCCCGAGCCGGTCGATCTCGGTGAACTGCGGCACCGGCACCGAGCGATCCAGGTTCCACTGCCCGAAGTCGGGCGCCAGGATGTCGTCGACGTCGACGTGGGTGCCGTCGATGATCGGGCCGGGATTGCTCGGGGTGTCGATGATCCGCTGGTACAGCACGGCTCTGGGCTCGCGCTCGGCCCCCGACCAGGCGCGGGTCTGCCACACCCAGCTGAATTCGCCGCGACGGCCGACCACATTGTCCTCGATCGCCCACGCGCACACCCGCGAATGCCCGTAGATGCCGGTCCATTCCGTGCCGAGCACCGCGTTGACGCCGCGGAAGAACTCGACGGCCGTCTGGTTCCACTGCGCGAGCGAGATGTCCTCGTCGACGGCGAAGAAGATCGGCGCCTGCCGCGGCCCGCCGACGCTCAGATGGGTGGCCAGCGCCTGCTCGGCCATCCGCCTGCCGCCGTCGAATCCCGTCGTCCAGTCCGAGGGGGTGGCATTGCCGGGTTTGCCGTACTGCCAGATGGATACGACGTCCAGGCCCGCCGCGGCGAGTGCGCGTGCGTACTCGGCGGTGATCGGTTTGGCGCCGAAATTCGCACCCGGCCTGCTCGGTGCGACATAGGCGAGGACCGCCGAGTGCCCCGCTGCCGCGATCGCGGCGGGATCGATGAGACGGGCGGCGAAATCGACAGCTGTCGACATGGTTGACCCCCTGCATGACTTCAGAACTGTTGGCATGACTCACGCTGGTGCCCGAGAATCGGCACCGGGTGACCGAGGATCTCACCCAGCACCCATTCTAATCGAAACACTCGGCACCGCATCAAGATTCATAGACGAACCGTCTGACAGTCTGGACTTACGTAGTTTCACTCCGATCGGGGTGTTCGTCCTGCTGTGGTAATCGGGCGCAGTGGGTCAATCGGCCGCGTGATCGGCGGCGCGCCCGGCGACGTAGTCCTTGGCCCATCGGTAGTCCGGCTTGCCGCTGGGCGAGCGCGAGATGCTGTCGACCACCCAGATCCGTTTGGGCACCTTGTACCCCGCGAGATGATCGCGGACATGCGCACGGAGTACGTCGAAGTCGACCGACCGGCCCGGACCCGCGCAGATCACGGCGGCGACCTGCTGACCCCACCGCTCGTGCGGAACCCCGACGACCACCGCGTCGTAGACGGCGTCGTGAGATTTCACGACCGCCTCGACCTCCTCGGGGAACACCTTCTCGCCGCCGGTGTTGATCACCATGTTGCCCCGGCCGATCAGCGTGATCGAGCCGTCCGACTCCGCGCGGGCCCGGTCGTCGGTCACCACGATGCGCGCCCCGTCCACCGTCTTGAACAGCCGCGCCGTGCGTTCCGGGTCCTTGTAGTAGCCGAGGGGAACCGCGCCGGTCTTGGCCAGCCAGCCTTCCTCGCCGGGCGCGACGACCCGCCCGTCCGCATCGACGACGACCGCGCCGCGACCGGTCTGGACCCGGGGTCCCCGGGCGGGATTGTCGTCTTTCTGCGCGAAACCGATACCGCCGAAACCGGTTTCGGAGGACCCGATCGAGTCCGAGACCATCGTCGACGGAAACTTCTCCAGCAGCGCGTTCTTCACCGGTTGTGACAGCAGCGCCGCGCCGGAGGCGATGACCAGCAGCGAGGAGGCATCCACCGGTTCGGCGTCGAAGGCGTCGATGAGCGGTCGGGCCATGGCGTCGCCGGTGATCACCATGACGTGCGGCTGCTGGGTGGCGACGGCACGCCACACCAGGGCCGGGTCGAAACGCGGCTCGAACATCACCGCGTTGCCCGACCACAGGGCGGTGAAGGTGGGCATCATCGCCGCCGCGTGGATCAGCGGCGGCAACACGAACCAGATACTCGGCACCGCCTGCGCACCGGTCTCGGACTGCTGGAATTCGTCGCGCACCGGTTCCCCGGAGTAGAAGTCGACACCGCCGCCCAGGACCCGCCACATATCCTCTTGGCGCCACATGACGCCCTTGGGCATGCCGGTGGTGCCGCCGGTGTACATCATGAACAGGTCGTCGCCGGTGCGCTGGACCGCGGGCCGGAACGGCTTGCCCGCACGCAGCAGCGACTCGTACGGGATCGCGTCGGAGGCGGGCATGCCGCCGAGATCGTCGTCGACGCAGATCGACCGCCGCACCGTCGGGGTGAGTGCGAGCGCCGCGCCGACGGCATCGGCGTAGGTGGCGTGAAACACCAGCACGTCGAGGTCGGCATTGTCGTAGACGTAGGCCAGTTCGGCCGGCCCGTACCGGTAGTTGATATTGATCGGGACGGCGGCCAATTTGAAGCAGGCGATCAACGTCTCCATGGTCTCGATGCTGTTGTGCATCTGGAAACCGACGTGGGTGCCGCGCCGGACACCGGTCTCGGCGAGCTGGTCGGCCAGCCGGTTGGCCCGGATGTCGAGCTCGCGGTAGGTCGTTCGGCGATCGCCCTGGATCAGCGCCACCCGGTCGGGCATGGCGTCGACGGAGTGCTCGAACAGGTCGGCGAAGTTGTTGGCCATGTCAGTCCATCTCTCGGCGACCGCTCACACGACGGTGAGCGGCAGGGGCTTCCCGCGATCGGTGAAGGCGAAGCCGGCGCCGGTACTGAACCGGGTCACGGCCACCTCGGACGCTTCGCGGAAGGGTTCGTCGGCCAGGTCGATCGCGACGGTCCAGCCGTGCTCGTCCGCCGCGCTCGCCCGGGCGACGAAGCGGGGGTTCACCCCGCGGACCAGTGCGTTCAGCGGGCGCAGGTCGTCGGGTGTCAGCAGGGCGGGCCATGCGCCGTCGTCCAGGGCGCCGCTCACCCGCGGAAAGCGCAGGCGCACAGCCGAGGAGGCGACCGAGATGTCGATTCCCGTGTAGCGCACCGGGTTCAGCGCGGGGTGGACGCGCAGGACCGTGGCGAGCGCAGCCGGATCGTCTCCGAGCGCCAGGCAGCGCCTGATCCGTTCCGAGGTGAGTCCGGCGATCCCGGCGAACTGCTTGCGCCCGATGGCGAGGGCGGTCGCGGCATCGGTGCGTTCCCGGATCGCGACCAGGAAACCGAGGGTCAGCAGATGCTGCTGCAGGCAGATCTCATCGGCCATCCGCCGCAGCGCGGACTGCGAGAAATCGGTGAAGCGCAGATCGCTCAGCAGCGGGCCGGTGTAGTCGGCCAGCCCTTCGTCGGCCGGGTCGATCTCGGCCAGTTCCAGGTTCGCCGCAACGGAATTCGCCAGGATCGCGGCATTGCGGGGGACGGCGGGCGGGACGTGACCGGGGTCGATGACGACCGTCCACGCACACACGGGCGTGCGGTCGGCGGGCTTGCGAGGGGGCCGGTGCACGGGCCGCACCTGGGCGTGTGGGTTGGTGGCCAGTGCCGTCGCGTCGAAGGTGGGGTCTTCGATGTCGTGACACATCGCCACCACGAAGTCCTCGCCCATCGGCTCGACATCGGCCAGCGCACCACAGTGGTCGAGCCAGAACTCGCCGTGGTCGTGGTCGTCGACCCGGAAGCGGAAGTCCATGAACTGCGGGGGCGCACCGATATCGAGTTGCAGCCCTTTGAAGATCGTCTCGACGCCGTCCCCGGTGATGCCGAGTGCGCGCCGCATCCGGCGCGTGTAGACGGGGCTGGCCAGCTGCCATTCCTCGATGGCGACCGCGGTCATCCCTTCCCGGCCGAAGGCGGCGATGGTGTGCGCCATGCCGGATCGGTCGATGAGGTGACCGCTCAGCAGCAGCTCCGGGACCAGCGCCGCCAGCTGGTCCCGGGACAGATCGGCGTACCCGCTCACCGATGTCACCACAGAGACGCGGGCGATTCGCCGACGCGGTACCAACCGGGGAGCGGATCACCCGACACCGAGCGCTCGATGCGCTTCTGCATGCCGGGAGAGAGCGCCTGGTCGGTGATCATGTCGAGGAAAAGTGCGGAGACATTGCCGAAGTCGAAGAAGTCGCGCTGCCACGACCATTGGAAATCGCCGCCGTAGCGGAACCAGCTACCGCCGATGCCCTCGGGGGAGTAGTGGCGGCCGTCAGGACGTTGGCCCTCGTTGACCTGCTTCCAGAACCCGATGACGGTCCCGCTGCGATCGTCGACGACGAACTCCTGGTACGGATAGGTCCAGCCGTCGAGGCCCGCCATCTCCTGGCCGAGCGCGAGATCACGGATCTCCTCGCGCCCGACCGCCATGAACTCCTGCTTGGGGCCGTAGTTCCACCCGTAGGTCGCGTCCGCCGTGTACATCTCGGCGAGGGGCTTCCAGTCGCCCTTCTCCTCACATCGCTGGTTCTCCACCACCCAGCGCCGAACCATCTCGTCGAGTTCGGCCCGCTCGAAACCTGCCATCAGTCTGTGCCTTTCGATGTGGAGTCGGCATCGCCACCGTCGGCGATCGACAGAGCTTGCGTGGGACACCAGCGGATCGCGGCCGTGACGGCATCGCGTTCGGCAGGGCCCGGGCTGGGATCGGTGATCTGGACCGTGCCGCGCTTGGGCACCGTGAAGACCGTGGGCGCCTCGTCCTGGCACACCCCGTGCCCCTGGCACAGGTCCGCGTCGACCACGATTCTCATGACGAGCTCCCTTCCTCGGTCGGCAGCGGACGCAACGGCGCCTCTGGCTGCACTTCGACGAGCACCATGTGCGCGCCACGCGGCACCGAGACCACGGTCGCGACCGCGTCGGCCAGATGCTCAGGGCGCAGCATGTACGGGTGGCGGGCGAAACCCCAGTCCTTCCAGTCCTGCAGCAGCGGCCCGACGACCTCGGGTGTCGAGTCCATCCCCATGCCGGTCAGGGTGGGGCCGGGGCGCACCAGCGAGGCCCGGATCCCCGAGCCCTCGAGCTCCATCCGCAACTGTCCGACCATGGCTTCCAGACCGTTCTTCGCCGCGCTGTAGGCGCCGCTGCGCGGGCGCGGGTTGTCGGCGCAGTCGGAGCTGATCACCACGAGATCACCGCGCCTGCGCGCCGTCATCCCGGGCAGGACCCGGTGGATCAGCCGCTGCGCGCCGACCAGATGGACCTGCACCTGGTGCAGGAATCGTTCCGGATCCATCTCGCCGACGAGCGCGAATTCGATGTCGCCCGCGCCGGATACGAGGATCTCGGTGGCACCGAGCGCCTCTTCGGCGGCGGTCACGAACGCGTCGACGGACGCCGCATCGGTGACGTCGAGAGGGTGGGCGAAGGCCTCGCCGCCGCCCGCGCGGATCTTGGCGGCGAGGTCTTCGCACCGCTGCACCCGGCGCGCGCCCAGCGCCACCGGATGGCCGAGTTCGGCCAGGGCCACCGCCGTGGCGGCGCCGATGCCGGAGGACGCGCCCGCTACCAGCGCGGGCCTGCGTTCGGGGTTCGGTTCGAATCGGGGCACTAGCGGACCTCTACTGTGATGGGGAGTTTGGCGAAGCCACGGACATTGGTCGAATGCACGCGCACGATCCCGCCGGGGTCGACGGCGAAACTCGCTACCCGGTCGGCGAATTCGCCGAGCACGACGCTCGCCTCGAGGCGGGCCAGGTGCGCGCCGAGGCAGAAGTGCACGCCCGCACCGAAACTAGCGAGCGTGCTACCGCCGTTGCGGTCGATCCGGTAGCTGTCGCCGTCGGTGAACGCCGCTGGATCCCGGTTGGCCGAGCCGATCAGCAACAGCACCTTCGCCCCGGCTGGGATCGTCCCACCGTGGTAGTCGAGAGCGACCGCCGCGGTGCGGGCGACGATCTGGCTCGAGGTGTCATAGCGCAGCGTCTCTTCGACCCAGTCGGCGACCAGCTCGGGGTCGGCGGCGACCTTGGCGTATTCCGCGGGGTTGGCCGCCGCCCAGTACAGGGCATTGCCGAGAAGCTTTGTGGTGGTCTCGTTTCCGGCGACGACCATCAGGAACATGAAACCGATGATCTCGTCGTCGGTGAGGGTGTCGTCGTCGATCTCGGCCTCGAGCAACGCCGAGGTGAGGTCGTCCCGGGGCTGCGCCCGGCGCCGGGCGACCATGTCGGCGTAGTAACCGAACAGGCGGATCGAGGCGTCGATCGCGTCGGCGGGCACGTCGAGAACGCCCTCTTCGCGGTGCACCACCAGGTCCGCCAGCCTGCGGATCTCGCTGCGATCCGACTTGGGGACGCCCATGAGCTCGGAGATGACGTCCATCGGCAGCTTGCCCGCGACCTCGTCGATCCAGTCGAAGCTGTCACGCGCGAGGGCGGGCTCGAGATGCTCCAGCGTGATCTGCCGGATCCGGTCCTCCATCTCGGCCACGCGTTTCGGCGTGAATCCCTTGTAGACGAGCCTGCGCATGCGCATATGCCGGGGATCGTCCATTGCCAGAAACGACATCACCCGATGCGCGTGCGGTCCCCACGCCGCCGGGTCAAGGGAAACACCATTGGCGCTGGAGAGCCGATTGCTGTCCCGAAAAGCCGCGATCACATCGGAATGGCGGGAGAGTGCCCAGAAATCGAGATCCGGATTGTGGTAAAGCGGCGCCTCGGTGCGCAGCCGGTGGTAAGTCGGATACGGATCCTCGTGGAATCGATAGTCGTACGGGTCGAAATGCACGGGCTCCACAGCGGCGCTGGTCATCGCGAACACCCCGGTTCCGATCGGACGTCCCCGACAACATCGGGGCTGATCGGACCCGAGGGAGACACGTAGCTGGACATGTGTCTGGACGGTACCACCGACATGCGCACGACACAACGGTTTCGGGAAGGGCCGACTCGGGAGGGCGGGTCGGTGGCGGATCGTCGAGCGCCGTCAAAAGTGCTGGTACTGAACATATTCACGCTCACTGGACGAGGCCGGGGTTGGCCGACGACGTCCGGTCCGGGAGTTGGCCAGCAATCTGGAATGGTGTCTAGAATGTGGTCTAGATCATATGGTACGGTCACCGGCATGGCACGCGTAGACGGCGAAGTCGCACCGGTCGGCGGTGGTGCGGCGGGATTCGGTGGCCTGGATGTGCCGGAGCCGGAACAGGGCAGTGCCGCGCAGATTGTCCGGCGGAATTTCTCCGTCACCGTCCTTTCCAGCGTGGCCACTCTCGGCCGTGCGCTGCGAATCGGCGTCGGCGCCGTCTACATCGGTACCGCGGATGCGATGCGGTGGCGTTTTCAGGTCCACGAAACACTCGCGCAGGCATGGTTTCTGATCAGGGTCACGGCGGTGCCGAGTATTTTGATGGCCATTCCGTTCGGTGTCATCGTTTCCGCGCAGGTCGGCAATATCGTGTCCGAACTCGGCGCCGATTCGATGATCGGCGCGGCGGGCGGGCTCGGTGTCATCAAGCAGGGTGCGCCGATGGCCACCGCGATGCTGCTCGGTGGCGCGGGCGCCGCCGCCATCGCGGCCGATCTGGGCGCGCGGACCATCCGGGAGGAGGTCGACGCGCTCCGGGTGATGGGGGTCGACCCGGTGCAACGCCTGGTCGTGCCGCGCATCGCGGCGATGATGCTGGTCGCGCCGCTGCTCAATATCCTGATCATCTTCATCGGCGTCGCTTCCGGTTTCGTGGTCGCGGTGTCGGCGCTGAACGTCACGCCGGGCAGTTACTGGCAGTCGTTCGGGTCCTTCACCACGCCGGTCGACCTGTGGGTCTCGCTGGTCAAAGCGCTGATCTTCGGTTTCCTGGTCGTGGTCATCGCCTGTCAGCGGGGGCTGGAGGCCACCGGTGGGCCGCGCGGTGTCGCCGACGGTGTCAATGCCGCCGTCGTGATGTCCATCGCCGCGGCCGTCGTCCTCAACACCGTGATCACGCAGGTGGTCACCCTGTTCTTCCCGGTGCGGATGGCGTGATGACCGCGGCTTCCTACTTTCCCGTCGGCCTGCGCTGGGTCGGTCGGCTGCGGCGTGCCCGGATCCGGCCGCTCGGCCCGATCGAGTCCATCGGGTTCGTGCTCGGATTCGGTTGGCAGGTCTTGTCATCGGTGCCGTACACGCTGATGCGTTACCGCCGTCAGACGCTCATGATGGTGACGGACATGACCTGGGGCCGCGGCTCGGTGATCATCGGCGGCGGTGTGGTGCCGTTGATGCTGTTGCTCGGCGCCGCCATGGGCGCCTCCATCGGCATCGAGGCCTTCAGCGCGCTGAACCTGCTGTCGCTCGGTCAGCTCAGCGGACTGATCTCCGCGTTCGGCGTGACGCGGGAGCTCGCGCCGATCGCGGCCGGGATCGGATTCGCGGCACAGGCCGGGTGCCGGATGACCGCCGAGATCGGGTCCATGCGCATCTCCGAGGAGATCGACGCACTCGAATCCCTCGGCATCCGGTCGGTGCCGTTCGTCGTGACGACCCGGGTGATCGCCGGAATCATCGCCGTCGCACCGGCATTCGTCGTCGCCCTGATTCTGAGCTACGCCTCGTGCGCGCTGATCGTCACCACGATCCACGGCACGCCGACGGGAACCTACGACCACTACTTCGATCAGTTCGTGGTGGGCTGGGACGTGTTCGCCGCCACCGTGAAGGTGATGGTGTTCGCGGTGGCCGTCGTGCTGATCCACTGCTACCAGGGCTATTTCGCCTCCGGCGGACCCGAGGGCGTCGGGATCGGCTCGGGGCGGGCCATCCGCGCCAGCCTGGTGTCGATCATCGCCCTCGACATGGTCGCCACCATCGTCCTGTGGGGATTCCAGTCTCCCGTCACGTTCACCGGGTGATGCCATGCCTGCCTATGCCCTGCCCGGAACAGAAGTCGGGCCACGTCGTGCCCGCCTGCTCGGCGCGAGCGCTGTCGTCCTCGCGCTGCTGGCTCTGCTCGCCTGGCGCGTCGCGCCCGACGGCCGCCCCGCCGACGAGATCCGGGTCGCGCTCCTGGTCGGCCAGATCGGTGCCGGCGTCGGAGCGGGGACCGATGTCCGGCTCGACGGTGTGCGGGTCGGATCGGTCGACGCGATCGACTTCGCCGGCCACGGCACCCAGCGAATCGGCCTGACACTGGACGGGTCTCAGCTGTTCGGGCTGACCGACACGGTGACCGTCGACTATGCGCCGGGCAATCTCTTCGGCATCAGCGCCGTCGAACTGCATTCCAGCGAGGGCGGCACCGCCTTGGCCGACGGATCGACCGTCGACCTGACCGACCGCGCCGCGGACCGGGTACGCGATGCCACGCTCTCGGCGCTGCTGACCGCGACCGGGCAACTCACCGACGAGGTGCTCACGCCGAAGCTCGCCGAACTGCTCGCCACGTTCTCCCGCGACCTGGCCGCGTTCACCCCACTGCTGCAGGCCATCGGCGCGACCGCGCGCTCGTTCGCCGAAATCCAGCAGCTGCCACCGTCGTTGCTGTTCGAACAATTCGGCTCGGCACTCACCGGCCTCCCGCCGATGCTGACGGGCGGTCTGACGCTGCTGTACGCCGACTACACCAACGAGTATCTGAGTACACCCGAGCACCTCGAGAAATTCGGCCGGATGTTCTCCGGCATCCAATACCAGCTGCTGCCCACCGTGACCCAGCTGCTCAGCACCTCCCGGGAGCATTTCGGCGGATTGCTGCCCATGACGACACTCGTCCTCGACCAGCTCTCCGGGTCGGTCAGCACGCCCGAGCGCTCCGGCAGGCAGCTGGCCGAACTCCTCGCCCGGCTCGGCACCGCCTTCCAGGACACCCCGCAGGGACCGGTGCTGCGCGCCGCGGTCGAACTCGACGTGGTACCAGGACTGGCCGCACCACTGGCCGCCACGCTCGGGCTGCCTCCCGTGGCGGGTGGTCGCTGATGACGACACGATCGCTGCTGCTCCGGGTCGCCGTGGCGACAGCGCTGATGGGTCTCGTGCTGGTCGGCGTACTCCGGGTGATCGAGCGGCCCGTCGACGGCGAAACCGACACCTACACAGCGATGTTCACCGACGCGAACGGGCTGCGCCGCGGCGACGACGTACGCCTCTACGGCGTGCAGATCGGCAAGGTAGGTGACGTCGAACTCGACGGTGCGCTGGCCCGCGTCCGTTTCACCGTGCTGCGGGACCGGGTGCTGTACACCGACGCCACCATCGCGATCCGCTACCAGAATCTCACCGGCTTCCGGTATCTGGAGATCCGGCAACCGGCGCGACCGGGCGGCCGCCGGGACCCGGGAGCGGTCTTCGGTACCGCCGAAACGGTGCCGGATTTCGACATCACCCGATTGTTCAAGGGGCTCCAGCCGGTCCTGGCGCAGCTGTCGCCGGGCGACCTCAACCGCTTCGCGACGAGCATTCTCGCCGTGATCCAGGGCGACGGTACGGGTTTGGGGCAGGCGCTGGGCGCCATCGACACGTTGAGCCGCTACGCGTCGGACCGGCAGGCTGTCCTGTCGACATTGGCCGCGAACCTCGCCCAGATCGCCGATCATCTCGGCGGGAAGTCGGGCAACGCTATGAAGCTGCTGACGAATCTGACCAACCTGTTCATCACCATCACCGAGAAACTGCCCGGCCTGGTCGACTTCGCCGTCGGGATTCCGGTGGTGCTGCAACCCCTGCGGAGCATGCTCACCGTGCTCGGAGTCACCGGTGAACAAGACAGAGATCTCGATGCCGCGCTGCAGCGGGCCTTCCCGGACCCACGCGACGCGGTCGCCGCGTTCGAGAGCCTGCCCGGCCTGATCCAGGCGATGGCACAGGCTGTTCCGCAGACCGGACCCGACCTCGTCTGCGCTGACGGCACTACCTCGGCGCCGGAACCACTGCAAGTGCTGATTGCCGGGCAGGGGGTCGTGCTGTGTCGCCGATAGCGTTGCGCAGGCACGGTTCCCGACGTACCGCCCGTGACCCACAGGCCGTCGATCTGCGCTGGGGGATCGCGGGACTGTGCGCGGCCGTGCTCCTGCTGATCGCGATCGGCGCGGTGTACGTCACCGGAACCTCGCCCGAGCGCACCTATTCCGCCGAGATGACCCAGGCGGGCTCGGTCCGTCCCGGCGACGACGTCCGCATCGCGGGAATACCCGTCGGCGAGGTGACCGCGCTGACCCTGCTGCCCGATCGGGTCCGGATGGATTTCACCGTCGCCGCCGAGGCGTTCCTCGGCGATCAGACCACCCTCGACATCAGGATGCTGACCTTCGTCGGCGGCTACTACGTCGCCGTTCTCCCGGCAGGCACGAAGCCGCTCGGTGCGGCCGTGATCCCGCAGGAGCGAGTCATCCTGCCCTACAACCTGACTCAGGCATTCCAGGACGCGGTGGAGCCGGTGCGCCGGATCGACGGGAACATCCTGCGTCAAGACCTGGCCGCACTGTCCACCTCGATCGACAAGAGCCCCGATGCCGTGCGCGCCGCGGTGCGGGCGGCAGGGGATGTCGTCACCATCCTGGACGAGCAGAACGCCGACATCTCGCGCACCGTGGCTATCGCCGACGAGTACCTGACCGCACTCGACACGAACGCCGATGTGCTGGCCGAGCTGCTCATCACCCTGGGCACCCTGGAGCAGATCATCCAGAACAACAAGGTGCAGGTGGCGCAATCGCTGCGTGACCTGGCCGTGGTGCTGCAGGACGTGACGCCCCTCGGCCGGGCCTGGGATGCCTCGTTGAAGCAGCGCGCACAGCCGCTGGCCGACGCGATCCCCGCGCTCGAGCAGTTGGGCGGCCGCCTGGGGGAGTTGCTGGATTCCGTTCGCGCGCTGCAAGAGCGGTTGCTTGCGCTGCTGCCCGCCGACGGCGGGGTGACCGTCGACCAGTCCGGTGCGACCATCCAGGTCCCCGCCGTGTGCATTCCCCTACCGGGAGGTGGGTGTTGACGATGAAGTCGATCCTGGGATCGCGGGGATTCATGTCGGTCGCCGTGGTGCTCACGCTCGTGCTGGCGGGTGCGCTCGGTCTGCGGCTGAGCACGCCGAACCCGCCGATGCTCGGCTACTGCGCCGACATGCCCGACAGCATCGGGCTCTACGAGGGCAGCGCGGTCACCGTCATGGGCGTCCCGGTCGGCCGCGTCACCGGGATCCGCATCGCCGGAGCGGCGGCGCGTGTCGAATTCACGGTCAGGGCCGACCGCAAGCTGCCACCCGATGTCGGCGCGGTGACGGTCAGCGACACCGTGATCGCCGATCGGCGGCTCGCGCTCATCGGCGCCGAACCGGCGGGACCCGGCCGTCCGCCGGGGGAGTGCATCACCAAGACGCTGACACCCAAGAGCCTGTCGCAGACCTTCGACGCCATCGCCGGACTCGCCGATCAGCTCAACGGCTCGGGAGATCCGGCGCAGCGCACTGCTTTCGGCGCCGGGCTCGATGCCTTGGACCTCGCCACCGCGGGGTCGGGCGAGCAGATCAACGACATGATCGTCTCCCTGAGCCGGGCGCTGGCGGCGCCCGACGCGGCGATCGGGCACCTCGGCCGGTTGCTCGACGCGCTCGCCGAACTCGCCCACCGGGCGCGCGGCGGCTGGTCGCAGGTCGAGACCACGGTCACCGGGCTGCCGCAGACGTTCGACGACATCGTCACCATCGCGTTCCCGCCCATCATCCAGATCGTCGCCACCCTCGCCGACCTGCTGCCCCAGCTCAACGACGTGATCATGATGTTCGGCGCACCTGCCCTGCGCGCCCTGGACACGGTCCCCGACCTGTCCCGCATGATCGCGGCAGGCGTCGCCTCACCGGCCGACGTGATCGCCATGACCCCGGTCCTCGCCACCGGATTCGCCGGTGCGATCGACCCGGGAAGCGGACAGCTGACCATCGGTTACGCGCCACCGAAACTCGCACTCGCCCAGCAGGACACGAGCCAGATCTGCGCGGCGGTCCAGGCCGTCACCGGTCAGCGATGCGAATCCGGTGCCGACGGAACGACGACGATCCCGGCGCTGTCGGTACTGCTGGCGGCGGTGAGCACCCGATGACCCGACGTCTCCGGCGCACCGCCGTCCACGGCCTGCTGGTGCTCGCGATGATGTTCGCGGGCACCGGATGCGGCTTCCAGCCTGCCGACCTGCCGATGCCCGGTTCCGGTGTCGGCCCGACCTATCACCTGCGGATCGAATTCGCCGATGTGCTCAACTTGCCGCAGGGCGCCAAGGTGATCGCGGCGGGCGTCCGGGTGGGCAGGCTGACCGAGGTCACCCTGGTCGACCCGGTCGCCGCCACCCCGGATCGGGCCGCACGGCCGGGGTACGTCGTGGCCGACGTCGAAATCCGGGAGTCGGTCCGTCTGCCGGTGGGCACCACCGCCGTGCTGCGCCAGGAGACCCCACTCGGTGACGTGCACATCGCGCTGAGCGAACCGGCCGACGCGACCAGGGGCACCCTGCCCGCTGGCGCGACCATCCCGCTGTCGGACACCACCCAGGCGCCCCCGATCGAGGACATCCTGGCTGGGCTGTCGACCTTCCTCGGCAGCGGCGCGGTGAGCGATTTCCAGAGCATCGTCCGCACGGCGAACGGGCTCATGCCCGAGGATCCACGCGACACCGCGCGCATCGCAGGCATTCTCGGCGCCGACCTGACCGACCTGGGTACGCACCTGGGCTCGATCGACGCCCTGCTCGACGGGATGGAAGCCACGGTCGAGGAAGGAATGCAGCAGAACCTGCCGATGCTCGACGAACTCCTCACGCCCTACGGCGTCGACCACACCACCGATGCCGTGAACGCGCAGATCGGCGTCATCTTCGTCCTGACGGCGCTCGGTCCGGTCGCACCCAGCGCGCAATGGCTCGGGCCGCTGCTGTCCGGACTCGACGACACCACCCGTGCCGTGGTACCGATGCTGTTCGGCAGCAGTGTGTCCGACACAGGGTCGCCGTCGAACATGAAGACGCTCGTCGACTTGATCAACACCAAGCTCGTTCCGTTCGCGGCGCGTGGTCCGAAGGTGGACCTGGTGAACATCGGTATCGCGCCTGCACCGGGCCAGACCGCGAGCACACCGGAGGACCGCACCGCCCGCATCGTCGACACGCTGCGGATGATCGGAGCGGTGCGATGAATCTTCGTGCGGCGATATCACTCTCCGCGATCGCGGCGGTTCTGGTTCTCGGCGTCGGGTACATGTCGATCGGGGTGCTCGGCTTCGATCCACGACAGAGCTTCATCACCGCCGACATGCACCTGGACAACTCGGGTGGGCTCGGCCCGAACTCCCCGGTGCTGCTCGCCGGTGTCCGGGTGGGCAGGGTCGAGTCGGTGCGCACCCGATCGGCCGGCGTGCTGGTCCGCCTGCGGATCGACAGCAGACATCGCATCCCGATATCCAGCGGTGTCCGGATCGAACAGTTGTCGGCGCTCGGCGAGCCCTACATCGCCTTCGCACCGGAATCCGGTGCCGGGCCGTATCTGGCCGACGGACAGGTCGTGCCGACGAACCGGATTCGGCTGCCGATGACGATCACGGCCCTGTCCGCCGAGCTGGTCGCACTGCTCGACCAGATCCGGCCCGAGGCGATCGCGCACCTGGTGGACACCTTCGATCGCGCGTTCGCCGGCACCGAGACGTCGATGCAGACGCTGCAGCGGTCGTCGAACCTGCTGGCCGCCACCCTACTCAGCCGCACCGAAACCATCCGCCGCCTGTTCGCCGACATGCAAGCACTCGGCGCCGACATGGACTGGCTCGGACCGTCCTTGGGTGCGGCAGGCCCGAAGTTCGGCGAGTTCGGCGTCACGCTGAGCGCCATCGTCGAATCGGGGTCGGTGCTCGTCGAAAGCCGCCCGCTGGACGACTACTTCACCGGCGACGGACTCGTCCCGTTCCTCGCCCGCTTGACGGATCTGATCGACGAGATCGGGCCGAGCATCGCCCCGCTGGGACAGTTCCTCGGACCGGTGGTGACCGACGCCGCGGCGCGGGCACCCGCCCTCGACATCAGCACCCTGATCGACCAAGCCCTGCAGAGCGTGGGCGCCGACGGCACGGTGCACTTCCGCATCGCCGTCAAGTAGCCCGACGAAGGACAGAACATGAGCACAGCGACCGCCGAAGCGACCACCACGACCGGCAACGGCGACCAGCAGCCGCGCACGGTGTCGTTCCGGCTCTCGACCGTCCTGGTGGTCGTCACCATCGCGGTACTCGCGGCCGCGGCCGTCACGTTCGCGTCGCTGTACCTCGCGGCACGGTCGACGATCGCCGAGCGCGACGCCGGCGCGGCCGACAACCGGCACGCGGAGCGGATCGCGACGGACTACGGCGTCGGCGCGTCGACCATCGACTACCGCGACGTCGCCGCCTGGTTCGCCCGGTTGCGGTCCGGCACCAGCCCGCAGCTGGCCGCGAAGTTCGAGGCCACCGCACCGCAACTCGAGCAGATTCTGCTGCCCTTGCAATGGACCTCGACCGCGACTCCGCTGTCGGCGTCCGTCATCTCGGAATCCGGTGGAATCTACAAGGTCAACGCGTACTTCACGGTGGTCTCCACGAGCGCCCAGACCCCCGGTGGATCGGCGACCACCGTCACCTATTCGCTGACCATCGACCGCGCTGCGGGCTGGCAGATCACCGAGGTCGGCGGGCTGCAGCACACCCTGCCTGCGAAGTAGCCGGATCAGTAGGCGATGAAGAGGATCTCGTCGCGGGTGTAGTCGTGGTCGGGATGGTTCTCGGCGAGGTGCGCCTGGGTCTGCGTGACCAGGTCGTCTTCGTCGACGCCGGTGATCAGGGCTCCGCAGGGGCAGTTGAGGCGTGTCTTCATCGGTGTTCTCCTGTGCGATTCGGCGCGTCCGGCAATCTGCTGGACAGTAGTCCGGATTGTATTCCAGTTCCTGTGTTAGCGTGAGGCATGGGACCTGTAGACGAGATTTCCGCCGAGGCCGGTGCGCTGTTCGCCCTCGCCGAGCAGGTCACCGGATTCATGCCGACCGACGAGGGGCGCGCGCTGTATGCGGCCGCCCGCGACTACGCGGGCACCGGAACCATCATGGAAATCGGCACCTACTGTGGCAAGTCGGCGATCTATCTGGGCGCCGCCGCGCGCGAAACCGGCGCCACGGTGTTCACCGTCGATCACCATCGCGGTTCCGAGGAGCATCAGCCCGGCTGGGAGTATCACGACACCACGCTGGTCGACCCGGAGACCGGCGTCTTCGACACCGTGACAGCCTTCCGGCGCACCATGATTCGCGCGGGCCTGTCCGAGACTGTCATCGCGATCATCGGTTCCTCCTCGGCCGCCGCCCGCATCTGGCGGACACCGCTGCGCATGCTCTTCGTCGACGGCGGCCACACCGAGGAGGCGGCCCAGCGCGACTACGATAACTGGGTGCACTGGGTGGCCGGCGGCGGACTGCTGGCCATCCACGACGTCTTCCCCGATCCGGCCGACGGTGGCCGCGCCCCGTTCAACATCTATCGCCGCGCCCTCGACAGCGGAAAGTTCCGCGAACTCTCCGTGACCGGTTCCCTGCGAATCCTGCAGCGCACCGCCGCCTGCACCTGACCCGGGTTCAGTCGACGACGCCGTCGCGGAAGATGCCGTTGGCGGCGGAGGTTCGGCTGAGCGCGTCGGCCGCCAGCACGACGGCCGCCGCGGTCCAGGTGGTGCGCTCCTCCGGCCAGCGTTTGCCGTCGGTGAAGACCAGCCCGGTCCAATAGGAACCGTCGGGGTCGCGCAGATGCTGTACATCGGTGAAGAGTCTAGTGGCCGTTGCGGTTTCGCCGATCGCGTCGAGCGCGAGCACCAGTTCGCAGGTCTCCGCGCCGGTGACCCACGGTGCGTCGGACACGCACCGAATGCCGAGGTCGGCGACCACGAACTCGTCCCAGTGCGCAGCGATCCGCTCGTGGGCCGCCGTGCCGCGCACCGCGCCGCCCAGGATGGGGTAGTACCAGTCCATCGAGTAGCGGCTCTTGTCCAGGAACGCCTCCGGATGATGGCGCAGAGCGCGGCCGAGCCTGCGGCGCGCCGCGACCCAGTCCGGACGCGGGTCGCCCATCCGTTCGGCCAGTGCCACCGCGCAGCCCAGACTGTGAAAGATGCTCGAGCATCCGGTCAGGAGCGCCTCCCCGGAGGTCCCCGATTCGTCGGCAGACCAATGGATCTCGCCGTGGGTTCCTAGTTGCAGGCTGAGCACGAAGTCGATACCGGCGCGGACGGTCGGCCAGAGCTCGGCGGCGAATTCGGTGTCACCGGTGATCGTGAGCGCGTGCAGCACACCGGTCGCCAGGTAGGCGCAGAAGTTGGCGTCGGCATCGTGGTTCTCGATCACGCCGTTCCGCGTCTGCATCGGCCACGAGCCGTCGGAGCGCTGCGATTTCGCCGACCAGATATAGGCCTCGCGTGCTTCGTCCCACAATCCGGCCACGGTCAGCGCCATCGCGGACTCGATGTGATCCCACGGATCGGTGTGGCCACCGGTGAACCAGGGGAGCGCACCGTCGGGTTCCTGTGCGGCGGCGATGGTTTCGGCGGTGCGGCGGATGTCTCGTGCCGAGATGACGCCGGGAACGGCCGGTAGGTCAGCGGCCGTCACCGGACCGTCGGCTTCGTGAAGTAGAGGGCCACCGACTTGCCCACCAGCGGATTCAGCAGCCGCTCGGTCGTGCGGGTCAGCGCGGGCGCCGACATCATGTCCCACACCAGCAAGCGGTGATAGGCGCGGACCAGGGGGTTGTCGTCGTCGCGCACGCCCACCGCGCACTTGAGCCACCAGTACGGCGAGTGCAGCGCGTGCGCGAAATCCCGGTGGTCGTAGCGCAGACCGCGCGCGGTGATCTTGTCGCGGAGCTCGTCGGCGCGATAGATCCGGACATGGCCGCCCTCGTTGGCGTGATACTCGTCCGACAGCGCCCAGCAGATGCGTTCGGGCAGCCAGCGCGGCACCGTGACAGCCAGCGTGCCACCGGGTTTGAGCACTCGTGCCAGCTCGGCGACGGCCCTGTCGTCCTCGGGGACGTGCTCGAGGATCTCCGAGGCGATGACCACATCGAATTCGCCGTCACCGTAGGGCAGATCGAGGGCGTCGCCGCGCACCGTCTCGGCCTTCGCGTACTCCGGTGCCTCACCCGCCGCGGCCATAGCCTCGAACATGACGTCAACGTCCGCCAGGTCGGCGGCGTTCTGGTCGAACGCCACGACGTCGGCGCCACGACGGTAGGCCTGGAACGCATGCCGTCCCGCGCCGCAGCCGACATCGATCACCCGCGTTCCCTGGCCGACGCGCAGGCGGTCGAAGTCGACGGTCAGCATGAGGTCTCCTGTCGGTGCGGGGAGTCGGGGGAGTGGTAGCGCTCGATCGCCCGCTCGTAGACGGCGACGGTCTGCGCGGCGACGGCCGCCCAGCTGAACAGGTCGAGGACACGGCCGCGGCCCGCCGCGCCCATCCGTTCCCGCCGGTCCGGGCTGTCGAGCAGTGCACCCAGGACCCGGGTCAGCGCGTCGACGTCGCCGGGTTCGATCAGTTCCGCGCAGTCGCCGACAACCTCGGGCAGCGCACCGGCCCGGCTGGCGACCAGCGGTGTCCCGCTCGCCATGGCCTCGACCGCAGGCAGCGAAAACCCTTCGTACATCGACGGAATACAGGCGATCTCGGCGGAGGCGAGCAGTTGCGCCAGCTGTTCGTCGCTGACGCCGCTGACAGGAGTGACGACATCGGCGAGGCCGAGTTCGGCGATCAGTTTCTCGGTCGGCCCGTTCGGTTCAAGCTTCGCGACCAGGCTGAGCTCGACCTCGTGCTGATGACGCAGCCGGGCAAGGGCGTTGAGTAGATGCGCGATGCCTTTGAGCGGCTTGTCGGCACTGGCGACCGCGACGATCCGCCCGCGTACCCGGGGCGTGTCGCGGGGCCGGAACAACGTGGTGTCCACGCCCAGGGGGACCGTGCGCAACTGACCGGGATCCACCCCGAAGTCCTCGGCGATATCCGCCGCGGACGAGGAGGACACGGTGATCAGGTCGGGAATCTGACGTGCCACCTGCTGCTGCATGCCGAGGAACCCGTACCAGCGCCGGACGAAAGGTCGCCGCCGCCACGGCGTCGCGGCCAGGTCCACCGCGCGGTCGCGGGTGATCGGGTGGTGGACCGTCGCGACGAGCGGTAGCAGGCGGGCGATGTCGAGCAGGCCGTAGCCGAGGCACTGGTTGTCGTGCACCACGTCGAAATCCTGTGCGCGCGTGGCCAAGAGCCGGGCACTGCGCAGGCTGAACGTGCGGGGCTCGGGGAAGCCTGCGGTCCACATGGTGGCCAGTTCGAGCAGGTCGATCCGGTCGCGGATCTCGCGGGGATGCGGCGTGCGGAAGGGATCGTCGTCCCGGTAGAGGTCCAGGCTCGGCACCTCGGTGAGCCGCACCCGGGGATCGAGGTCCTCGGGATAGGGCTGACCGGAGAACACCTCGACCTGATGACCGAGCTCGACGAGCCCCTGACTCAGGTACCGGATGTAGACCCCTTGCCCGCCGCAGTGGGCTTTGCTCCGGTAGGACAGCAAGGCGATCCGCATCAGCGCCCCCCGGTCCCGTAGTCGACCTGCCAATGTTTGATGCCGTTGATCCAGCCCGACCGCAACCGCTGCGGCTCCGCCACCTGGGTCAGGTTCGGCATGGCCTCGGCGATGGCGTCGAAGATCAGACCGATCTCGAGCCGGGCCAGATTCGCGCCGACACAGAAGTGCGCGCCGGTACCGCCGAAGCCCAGATGCGGATTGGGGTCGCGCAGGATGTCGAAGCGGAACGGCTGCTCGAAGGCGTCCTCGTCGAAATTGGCTGAGCTGTAGAACAATCCGACGCGGTCGCCCGCACGGATCCGCTGTCCACCGAGCTCGGCATCGGCGGTGGCGGTGCGCTGGAACACCGTCACCGGCGTCGCCCATCGCACGATCTCGTCGGCCGCGGTCACGGGACGCCGCTGTCTGAAGAGCTCCCACTGCTCCGGATGGTCGACGAAGGCCTTCATGCCGTGGGTGATGGCATTGCGGGTGGTCTCGTTGCCCGCCACCGCGAGCAGGATGACGAAGAACCCGAATTCGTCCGAGCCCAGCGCCTCGCCGTCGAGATCGGCGTGCACGAGCCGGCTGACGATGTCGTCGCGAGGGTCGGTGCGGCGTTGCTCGGCCATGTTCCAGGCATAGCCGAGGATCTCCATCGCCGCGGTCGACGAGGACTCGGTGGTCGTGGCATCGCCGTACTCGGGGTCGTCGTAGTTGAGCATCTGGTTCGACCAGTCGAACAGCTTGCGCCGATCCTGCTGCGGGACACCGACGAGCTCGGCGATGGCCTGCAGCGGCAGCTCGCACGCCACCTGCTCGACGAAATCACCGCCGCCCGTCTTCGCGGCCGCGTGCACGATGGCGGCCGCCCGCTCGGCCAGTGCCGCGCGCAACCCCTCGACCGCACGCGGCGTGAAACCCTTGGCGACGATGCGCCGGATCTTGGTGTGCTTGGGCGGGTCCATGTTCAGCAGCAGTGCGCCGGTCAGCTCGATCTGCTCGGGCGTCACCTCACCGGGCAACCGGATGACCGAGCCCTTGCGCTGCGAGGAGAACAGGTCAGGGTTGCGCGAGATCTCCTTGATGTCTTCGTGTTTGGTGACCACCCAGTAGCCGCCGTCGCGGAAGCCGCCCGACTGCGCGTCGGTCTGCGGGTTCCACCACACCGGCGCGGTCCGGCGCAGTTCGGCGAATTCCTGGACGGGGTTGCGGGTTTCCCAGAGTGCCGGATCGGTGAAATCGAATCCGGCGGGGAGCGACGGCGCTGACACGTTTCCTCCTGGAGGCCGACGGCGGTGGTGACCCGGGGCGTTCAGCGCTGCCTGCGGCGGTAGCGGACGCGGCAGGGTTGTTGCAGCTGGACGACCATCTTGGAATGGTCGTTGCGGTAGGTGTCCGACGGCTGGGCCAGTTCGAACTCCCAGTCCCGCAGCAGGATCGAGAAGATCGCCTTGAGCTGCATGAGCGCGAACGGCGCCCCGACGCACCGGTGCCTGCCCGCGCCGAAGGGGATCCAGGTCCAGCGGTTGACGATGTCGTCCTGGCGCGGATCGAGATAGCGGCCGGGATCGAAGGCGTCCGGGTCGGGGAAGTCCTCCGGAATCCGGTTGGAGATCGCGGGCGTGGCGGCCACCATGTCATCCGGCGCGATCCGGTGCCCGCACACCTCGAACTCACCGCGCGCCAGGCGCATGAGCACGATCAACGGCGGATGCAGCCGCAGGGTCTCCTTGAGCGCGGCTTCCAGATACGGAATCTGGCGCAGCGCATGATGACTGACCTCCGACCCGTCGGCATACAGCTCGTCGAGTTCGGTGACGACATCGCGCAGCGTCTCGGGATGGCGCAGCAGCTCGATGATCGTCCAGGCCGCGGTACCCGAGGTGGTGTGATGGCCGGCGAACATCATCGAGATGAAGATGCCGGTGATCTCGCTCGCCGGAAACCGCGGGGCACCGTCCTCGTCCGTGACCGACATCAGCACATCGAGCATGTCGCGCTCGGCCTTGCCCGTCGGCGGATCGGCCGCCCGCTGGTCCATGATCGCCTGCACCAGCTCGACCAGCGCCGCCCGAGCGGCATCGCGCCGGGCGAAACTCTCGATCGGCGCATACGGGTCCACATAGGCCAGCGCGTCCGTGCCCTGCTCGAGCTCGTGGTAGAGGTGCGCGAAACGCGCGTCCAGCTGGTTGCGGAACTTCACGCCGATCAGGCAGGCCGAGGAGGTGTAGATGGTCAGCTCCGCGAAGAACTCGAGCAGATCGATCTCACCCTCGTCGTCCCAGCCCGCGATCATCCGATCGACCTCGCGGGAGATCGTCCCCGCATGCCCGCGCATATGGTCCGCGCGCAGCGCCTGATTGTGCAGCATCTCCTTGCGGCGTTCGGGTGGCGCGTCGAAAACCACCCCCTCACCGAAGATGGGCTTCATGAACGGGTAGGCGGCACCCTGATCGAGGTCGTCGTCACCGGCCCGGAAGAAGAACTCGTTGGCCTCGGCCCCGGACAGCAGGACGACGGTGCGCCCCGCGAGCTCGAACGTCCCGACATCACCACACTCTGCACGCACGCGCCGCATCAGCGCGATCGGATCGGTACGGAACTCGGCCAGATGCCCGTGCTCGTCTTCGCCTCCGGACACGCGCCGCGGTATGACCAGCGTCATTGGGGGAATCCTTCCCGGAACACTGTCCAGATATGCAATGGACACGTGTCTGGACAGTACTACGGTTGATGCTGTCCGACAAGGCTCGGCGAAGCGGTGCGTGCTAGTCGCCGATGGCCGGCTCGGCCAGCATGCGGCGCGCGCAGACCTCGAGCAGGTCGGCCACTTCCGCATACGACAGCAGGCCCATACCGCCCTGGAGCAGCGCGCCGGAGTACAGAAGTTCCAGCGCCGCAAGCTGTTCCGGATCCTTCGTACCCAGGGCTTGCGCGAGTCGGTGGCGGATCTCTTTGCCGATGCGCAGCCGCAGGTGCTGGACGTCGGGATCGTCGCCGAGCAGGGCGCTGCTGACCGCGCCCGCCAGTGCGGGTTCGTCGGCCACCAGCATCGAGACCTGCCGCAGGACGGCGACCACCCGCGTGGTCGGGTCGGCGTCGCGGTCGTCCAGGGGTGGCATGGCGACCAGGCGGCGCCAGAAGACCTCGGAGATCAGGTGCTCTTTGGAGGAGAAGTACGTGTACGCGGTGGCGGTGCCGACGCCGGCCGCCGCGGCGACGAGCCGGATCGTGGTGCCCGAGTAGCCCTCCCTGGAGAGCACCTCGACCGCTGCCACGGTCAGGCGGTCCACGGTATCGGCCTGTTTCTCGGTCAAGCGTCGTCGAGTTGCTTCGATGCCGGTAGGCGCGATTTCGGACATGTGTCTGGATGCTACTACAGCATGGTGTATGGACAAATTGCCGCGCCGACCCTTGCGTCTGTTCTAAACTCCGAACTATATTCCGTACACCTGTCCAGACATGTATCGGAGCCTTGCTATGAATGGCCTCGTCCCTGCCGAAGGCACGCCCCTGTTGATCGGCGGCAAGCTGATTCCGGGTGGCTCCGGCGTCTTCGCGACGATCAACCCGGCGACCGAGGAGGTGCTCGGTTACGCCGCCGACGCCTCGGCCGAGGACATGGACGCGGCCATCGGTGCGGCGCGCACCGCCTTCGACGAGACCGGTTGGTCGCGCGACCCCGCGTTCCGCGCCCACTGCCTGCGTCAATTGCGTGACGTCCTCGGCGAACACCTCGAGGAGCTGCGGGCGATCACCATCGCCGAGGTCGGCACCCCGATCATGCTCACCAGCGGACCGCAGCTGGAAGGCCCGATCGCCGATCTGGCCTACGCCGCCGATCTGGCCGAGAACTACACGTGGGAAACAGATCTCGGCACCAGGGACTTGATGGGTGTCGCCAGCCGCCGGGTGATCCGGCGCGAGGCCGTCGGTGTCGTCGGCGCCATCACGCCGTGGAACTTCCCGCACCAGATCAACCTGGCCAAGATCGGTCCCGCGCTCGCCGCGGGAAACACGGTGGTCCTCAAGCCCGCGCCGGATACGCCGTGGTGCGCAGCGGTTCTGGGCCCGCTCATCGCCGAACACACCGACATCCCCGCAGGCGTGATCAATATCGTCACCTCCGCCGATCACGGCATCGGCGCGCAGCTGGTCGACGATCCACGGGTCGACATGATCACCTTCACCGGATCGACCAGGACCGGCCGCTTGGTGATGGCGGGTGCCTCGGCCACCCTCAAGCGCACCTTCCTCGAACTCGGCGGCAAGTCGGCGGCGGTCGTGCTCGACGACGCCGATATCGCCGCGGCCGCGAGCTACACCGCGTTCACCGTCGCCGTCCACGCCGGCCAGGGCTGCGCCCTCACGACCCGGCTCCTGGTGCCGCGCGCCGCCTACGACGACGCGGTCGCCGCGGCGGCCGGGACGATGTCCGGGCTGGCGGCCGGTGACCCGACGAACGCCGGAACCGTCTGTGGGCCGGTCATTTCCGCGCACCAGCGCGCGCGGGTGGAGCGCTATCTCGAGATCGCCGAGGCCGAGGGCGGGCAGATCGTGGTCGGCGGTGGCAGGCCGGCGAACCAGGAACGCGGCTTCTTCATCGAGCCGACGCTCATCAGCGGCCTCGGCAACACCGCGACCGTCGCGCAGGAGGAGATCTTCGGGCCGGTGCTCGTCGTGATTCCGCACGACGGCGACGAGGACGCGATCAGGTTGGCCAACGAATCGCCCTACGGTCTGTCGGGTTCGGTCTGGGGCACCGATCCGGATCGCGTGGAACGGGTGGTCGCGGGAGTACGGACCGGGACGCTGAGCGTCAACGGCGGGCTCTGGTACCACGCCGACGCGCCGTTCGGCGGCTACAAACAGTCCGGCATCGGCCGGGAGATGGGCGTCGCGGGCTTCGAGGAATACCTCGAGACCAAGCTCGTCGCCACTCCCGCCTGACACCGACACCATTCACAGGAGCTGAACAACCATGGCACGTTTCACCGGTCGCACCGCGATCGTCACCGGCGCGGCACAGGGCATCGGCGCGGTCTACGCCGGCGCGCTCGCCGCCGAAGGGGCCAATGTCGTCGTCGCCGATCTCAACGCCGAGCGCGGCGCCGAGGTCGCGGCGAAGATCGTCGCGGAAGGAGGCACCGCCGCCTTCTGCCGCGTCGACGTCGCCGACCCCGAATCCGCCGTCGCGCTGGCGGAATTCACCGTCGCCGAGTTCGGCGCCATCCACCATCTGGTGAACAACGCCGCGATCTACGGCGAGATGAAGCTCGACCTGCTGCTCACCGTGCCGTGGGATTACTACAAGAAATTCATGGGCGTGAACTTCGACGGCGCGCTCAACGTGACGCGCGCGGTGTGGAAGCCGATGATCGCGGCGGGCGGCGGTTCCATCGTCAACCAGTCCTCCACGGCCGCCTGGCTGTACTCCGGGTTCTACGGGCTGGCCAAGGTCGGGATCAACGGACTCACCCAGCAGCTGGCGACCGAGCTCGGCGGCTCGAAGATCCGGGTGAACGCCATCGCGCCCGGCCCGATCGACACCGAGGCCACCCAGACCGTCACGCCCGGAAACCTGGTGAAGGACATGGTGTCCCGCATTCCGATCAAGCGGATGGGCACGCCGCAGGACCTCGTCGGCGCCTGCCTGTACCTGCTCTCGGACGACGCGAGCTGGGTCACGGGTCAGATCCTGAATGTCGACGGCGGGCAGATCATCCGATGACAACCGAAACAGACTGTCTCCCGGTCGGATTCATCGGACTGGGCAATATGGGCACACCGATGGCCCGGCGACTGCTGCAGTGGCCGGGCGGTCTCACCGTCTGTGACGTCCGCGCCGAGGCCACCGCGCCGTTCGTCGAGGCGGGTGCGCGGACGGCCGTCGATCCGGCGGCGCTGGCGGCGGACGCGCGCGTCATCTGTGTGACGGTGGTCGACGACGCGCAGGTGACGGAGGTCGTCACCGGTCCGGCGGGCATTCTGCGCACCGCGGCTCCCGGGACCGTCGTCGCGGTGCATTCGACCATCGGCGACCGGACCGCGGAAGAGCTCGCCGCGCGATGCGCCCAGCAGGGGGTCGAGTTCGTCGACGCGCCGGTGAGCGGTGGTGCGCCCGGCGCCACCCACGGCAGCCTGGCCGTGATGGTCGGCGGCAGCGCCGCCGCGGTGGACCGGATCAGAGCGCCGTTCGGGTGCTTCGCCGACCTGATCGTGCACGCGGGCGAGGTCGGTGCGGGCACGCGCATGAAGCTGGCGCGCAATCTGTTGCACTTCATCTCGTTCACCGCCGCCACCGAGGCCCAGCGCCTGGCCGATGCCGCCGGGCTCAGTCTCACCGCGCTCGGCAAGGTGGTGCGCCACTCCGACGCGGTGACCGGCGGACCGGGCGCGATCATGCTGCGCGACACCTCCGCGCCGCTGGACCCCGACGACTTCTGGTTCCCGATCCTCGGCCATGTGCGCGACCTCGGCGAGAAGGACCTGACCCTTGCCCTGGAACTCGGTGACCGGCTCGGGGTGGATCTGCCACTCGCGCAACTCGCCATCGTCCGGCTGGCCGGTGGGCTCGGCGTAGCCGGTTCCGTGCTCGACAAGGAGACATCATGACCACCAACGGAAACACCCCCACCGATGCCAGGCAGCGTGGGCTTGCCAAGATGAGCGAGGTCTACGGCTGGGACTTCGCCGACGGCCCCGGTGACTATTTCGCGGTCACCGCCGACCATCTGTTCGGCGAGATCTGGTCGCGCCCCGCGTTGACCGTGCGGGAACGGCGGCTGCTACTGCTCGGCGCGCTGACCGCGCAGGGGCATCTGGATATCGCCGAGATCCAGATCGGGGCGGCGCTGCGCAACGGCGAGCTCTCGGAAGAACAGCTTCGTGAGATCGCGCTGTTTCTGTGCCATTACGTCGGGTGGCCCGCGGGCACGAAGCTCGACGGCGCCGTCGGCAAGGTGGTCGCGCAGGAACGTCGCGAGAAGTAGCCGACGGCGCCGGTACACGCCACACGGTGTGGTCGGACGACGGTCCTGGGTCGCCGAGTAGCATCCAGACGCATGTCCGAAAGCGATTCCATCAGCCTCGAAGCGACGCGGCGGCGTTTGACCGACAAACAGGCCGACACGGTCGACCGGCTCACCAAGGCCGCGCTGCGGGTGCTGGCCCGCGACGGCTTTTCCGGCATGACGATCCGGCTGGTCGCGGCCGAGGCCGGCGTCGGCACGGCCACCGCGTACACCTACTTCTCGTCCAAGGAACACCTGGTGGCCGAGATCTTCTGGCGGCGGCTGCTCGCCTCGCGGTCGCCTGCCAGCGAGGATCCGGACTCGACCGTGCGCGTACTCGCCGAACTGCGCAATATCGCCTTGCTGGTAGCCGACGAGCAGGAATTATCGGGCGCGGTCACCAGCGCGCTGCTCGGTGGTGACCCGGATGTCGAGCATCTGCGCACCCGCATCGGGATCGAGATCCGCGGCAGGATCGCGCGAGCGCTCGGTCCCGAGGCCGACGAGGAGGTCATCGAATGGCTCGAAATGATCTACGCGGGGGCGCTGGTGCGTGCGGGGATGGGCTACGAGTCGTACTCGAAGATCGCCGACCGGATCGAGCGGGCCGCCCTGCGGATTCTGCAGAACCCGGCCGGCGATTGAGCTGATACGGCGGTCTAGGTCACGGTAGATCAGGGCGAGTTTGTCGTATCGGGTAGCGACGCCGGCGATCAGCTGGTGACACCGGGGATCGGCACAGGCGCCGTGGCTACGCGGTTGGTTGCTCCTGCGGCGGGGCCATGGTGGGGATCGGGGGAATCGGGTCGGGGCTCGGGCCGGGCGGGGCCGGGTCAGGGGCAGGCCCGGGTGGGACCGGTGCGGGGGGAACGGGGTCGGGGCGGGGTGGGGGAGGCTGGGCGGGCTCCGGTGGTGTCGGCGGAATGGGTTCCGGTGGGTTGGGGAGCGGGGGTTGGGTCATCGACATCGGCCTCCTTCGGGTGGTGGGCGGTCAGTGGAACAGTTCCCGCGCTTTGGTTTTCGCGCCCTGAACCAGCAGGTGCCAGGCGTTGGGGTCACCGCGCAGGACGGCCGCCGCGGTGTGCTCGATCTGTTCGAGGGTGGCGTGTGGGGGGATCGGTGGCACTTCGGGGTCGCAGCGCACGTCCAGCAGGACAGGTTCGTGTGCGCTCAGGGCCTGGTCCCAGGCCGGTCCGACCTCCTCTGGACGGTCCACCGCGATCGAGGTCAGGCCCTCCGCGCTGGCGATCTCTGCATACGACACGTCCGGAAGCTCCTGTGAATCAGTGAATTTCGGTGCTCCCGACATGGCGCGCAGTTCCCAGGTGACCTGGTTGAGGTCGTTGTTGTGGAAGACGCAGACCACCAGCCGTTGGTCGGGCCAGCGGTCGCGGTAGCGGCGGATGGTCAGCAGTTCGGTCAGTCCGTTCATCTGCATCGCGCCGTCACCGACCAGCGCGATCACCGGGCGATCGGGTTGGGCGAATTTCGCGCCGATCGCGTAGGGCACCGCCGCACCCATCGATGCCAATGTGCCCGACAGTGATCCGCGCATTCCGTGCCGCAGCCGCAGACAGCGGGCGTACCAGGTGGTCGACGATCCGGAGTCCGCGGTGACGATCGCGCCCTCGGGTAGCCGGCTCGACAGCTCCCACACCACTCGCATCGGATTGACGGGGTCGGCATCGAGCATGGCCTGGCGTTCGACGGTCTCCCACCAGCTCGCCACGTTCTTCTCGATCTGGTCGCGCCAGCTCGGGTCGCGATCGGTGGAGAGCTGTTCGGTCAGGGCGGACAGGGTCGAGGCGGCGTCGCCGATCAGGTTCACGTCGGTGGGATAGCGCATGCCGATGCGGGTTCCGTCGGCGTCGATCTGCACGGCCCTGGCGGTTCCCGGTTCGGGCAGGAACTGGGTGTACGGGAAGTTCGAGCCGACGATGAGCAGGGCGTCGCAGTCGCGCATCATCTCGTAGCTGGGTCTGGTGCCGAGCAGGCCGATCGAGCCGGTGACGAAGGGGATGTCGTCGGGCAGGACGTCCTTGCCCAGCAAGGCTTTCGCCACGCCTGCACCGAGCCGCTCGGCGACGGCGAACACTTCGTCTGCCGCGCCGTGGGCGCCCTGGCCGATCAGTATCGCGGGGCGGGTGCAGCGGTTCAGTATGTGGGCGGCCGCGGCGATGTCCTCCTTCGGCGGCAGGGCGCGGGCCTGGTGCAGGTCGCCGGGCGGGCTCGAACCGACATGTCCGAAGCCGACTTCCGGCGGTCGGAATTGTTCCTGCTGTACATCGGCGGGCACGATCACCACCGCCGGCGCGGACCGCGTGGTGGCTACCCGGATCGCGCGGTCGAGCGCGGCGGGGAGTTGGTCCGGTACGTCGATTTCCACGAGGTATTCGGAGGCGACATCCTTGAACAGGCTCTGCAGATCGATCTCCTGCTGGAAACCGACGCCACGCGCGCCGCGTGCGGTCTGGCCGACCAGCGCCAGCACCGGTGCGTGATCGAGTTTGGCGTCGTAGAGGCCGTTGAGCAGATGGATCGCGCCCGGTCCCGAGGTGGCAGCGCAGACGCCGATCCGGCCGCTGAACTTGGCGAAGCCGGTCGCGGCGAACGCCGCCATCTCCTCGTGCCGGGTCTGCACGAACGCCGGGTTGCCTGCCCGGCCGAACGCGGCGACCAAGCCGCCGATTCCGTCACCGGGATAGCCGAACACTTGCTCGACTCCCCATTCCCGGAGCCGGGCGACTATGTGGTCGCCCACTTCGATACCCATGGCCACCTCCAGCTGTTCGGGAGCCACCACGTCGGCGGGAACCCGTCGGCCGTCTACGGATCGGCATGTCTCCTGGTGCCGATATGCCCAGGTCGGCGCCGACGAAACCGCAGTCACCGAACGGGGTGGTGATTGGGCGACGGCTGCACGGGTATGTGCCGGGTGCTGAATTGCCGAGTGAAGGCAGATCTTCGGTGACCGAAAGGATTCCCGTGAACACTCAGGAACCCCCGAACGACCACTTCCCCGACGACGCGCGAACCGCACGACCCCATGCCGGCGAATCGATCGAAGACACCCGCAACTGGCCGGGCCTGATCCTCGTCGCCCTCGGCATCGTCCTCTTGGGGGTGACCCTGACCGGCGCCGGCTACGGATTCGAGGGCTGGGCCTTCATCACCGGCACCCTCTGCGCAATCTGCCTGATCGGCGGCGCCCTTCTGGTCTTCGGCGAACACCGCCGAGTAAAGGCCCGCGAGCGGCAACAGACCGGCTAGGGCCTGTAGGTGGGAGTAGTCCTCGGTGCCTAGCCTCGAACTCCTCGCCGAGATCCACACCCTCATCGACCGCCCCATCGAGACGATGCGCGGTGCATGATCGCACCGATTCGGGGTAGGGCGAAGGTGGGTTGGATTTGGGTGTGTGAGGAGGTGATCCTGATGATGATGCCCGAGATGTGTATGCAGATGATGAACATGTTCATGGGGCTGTTGAACATGATTCCCGGCATGCCGATGATGTGATCACAGAGCGCCATCAGTAGCAGCATCACCGACGAGTACGGAGGTTGTTGTGAACACTGATCGAGGACAGGGCAAGCGACCTGTCAGTGCGATCCTCGCGGGTCCGTATGGGCACCCGTTCCATCCGATCCTGGTCACTGTCCCGATCGGGGCATGGGTGGCGAGTCTGATCTTCGATGTGGGTTCCCACATCGTGGATGATCCCGCGTTCCTGGTTCAGGGCGCACGGTGGTTGATAGCCATCGGTGTGCTCGGTGCGCTGGTGGCCGCCGCGGTCGGTTTGCTGGATCTGCTGGCGATTCCGACCGGCACGCGCGCGTTCCGCACGGGCTTGGTGCATATGAGCCTGAACCTGGTCGTGACGATCGCCTTCGCGGTCGGTTTCTGGTGGCGAGGGTCAGAGGTGGACGGGTCGGTGCCTGCCGGTCCACTGGCGCTGTCAGCGGTGAGCCTGGCCGTTCTGGGGGCCTCCGGCTATCTCGGCGGAGAACTGGCCTATCGCTACGGCGTTCGGGTAGCCGATGAAACCACCCAGACCGCCGGATTCACACGGGACACATCACTGCACTGACTGCTGACTTGCGTCGGCCGCAGCTACTTCATAATTCTGCTTGCGTCTTCCAGTCTCCCTGGGGAAGCGGGGGAGTGGCGACCGGCGTTCAACTCCGGGGCGGGTGGTGTGGGGGTTCGGGGAGGCGCGCGCCGTGCGGAGACTCGTTGGTGCTGGGAGGTTGAAGCCCTGGGGCGACCGGGCAGACGAACGGCCAATAAAACATCATGATACGTGGATATGCGCATCTACTAATGAATAATCCCTCTCCGGTCTGATCGCTAAAGACGAAACCAAACAACACAAAACAGCTCAGGACGGCAGGGGATCAGTCGGGGAGGGGTAGGTGATCGTCGTTCCCTCGACATGAGCGAAATTCGTCAGCTGGTGTTCCGGCGCGCGAGTGGCCGACATGATGTCGAGCACGCGCACGCCACGGACCAGCAGCGCATCGCCGACGAGCGAGCGATGGCACCGCCACGGAACGGCTTCGGCGCACATGATCGCCGTCTGTGCGACGCCGGCCAGGTCGACGAGTTCGTCGATGCCCTCGGCGAACTTCGGTGACTGCATGTAGTCGGCGTAGGCGCCGATCGTATACACAGTCAGCACTGGTCGACCCTAGGCGACGGTGCGTTCGGCTGCGGCGATCCGCTTCGCGGCCAGGAAGACGTTCTCCAGCATGGCTGGGGTGAGCCGTCCGGTGAAAGTGTTGTGTGGGCTCACGTGATAGCAGCCCAGGACGGTGATCGCGCGTCCGTCGGGGTGGGTGATGGTGACCTGCGCGCCGTGGGCGAAACGTGGTCGCGGCCTGGGTACATGCCAGCCGCCTTCGCTCAGGACGGTGAACAGCGCCTGCCACCCGAAAGCGCCGAGCACGACAATCACCTTCGCCGACCGCCGGAGCAGTTCGAGTTCGCGGCTCAGGTACGGCGCGCACCGGTGCCGTTCTTCGCTGGTCGGCTTGTTCTCCGGCGGCGCGCAGTGCACGGGCGCGGTCAATCGGGTGTTCACGAGTTCGATGCCGTCGTCGATGCTGACCGGGTGCGCACCGGTCGCCAGGCCGACGGCGTGGAGTGCGGCGAACAGGACGTCGCCGCTGCGATCGCCGGTGAACATCCGTCCGGTGCGATTACCGCCGTTGGCGGCCGGTGCCAGGCCGACCACGAGGATCTCGGCATCGTCGGGTCCGAATCCTGGTACCGGCCGGGCCCAATACTCTTCGTCGCGGTAGGCGGCTCGTTTCACGCGGGCGGCTTCTTCCCGCCAGGCGACGAGGCGAGGGCAGGCTCGGCAGGTGGAGACCAGGCAGTCGAGTTCGGCGATGCTCTGGGTGTTCCCTGCTGCGAGCGGGGCTTCTTCCGGGTCGTCGCCGGCCATCGGCCCAGTCTAATCCGTGCAGACCGTTAGACGACCGAACTGCCTGCGCGGTACCGCTGGTACCACGTACTGTGAGGACATGGTGTCCACCGAGATCGTGACCGCCGACGGAGTCGTGCGCGGTCGTGCGGGCCGTCGAGTCCTCAGCTGGCGTGCTCTGCCCTATGCGGCCCCGCCCGTAGGGAAACTGAGGTTCCGTGCCCCCCAGCCAGTGCAACCGTGGACGGGGGTGCGTTCGGCGACGGAGTTCGGTTTCGCCGCGACGCAGCATCCCAATGGTGCCCGCACCGGGCCGCGCACCTGGCAGCCGATCGGCGAGGACTGTCTCACCCTGAATGTGACCGCCCCCGCGACGCCGTCGACGACCCCGCGACCGGTCATGGTGTTCATTCACGGCGGCGGCTACCTCATCGGTGCGGCCAGCATGTATTCGGGTGCGCGGCTGGCGACGCGTGGTGATGTCGTGGTGGTGTCGGTGACCTACCGGCTCGGCGCGATGGGCTACGTCGACTTCAGCGAGTTCTCCACGGCGGACAGGCCGTTCGAGTCGAATCTGGGCCTGCGCGATCAGGTCGCGGCGCTCGAGTGGGTGCAGCGCAATATCGCCGCGTTCGGCGGTGATCCCGACAACGTGACGATCTTCGGTGAATCGGCGGGTGCGCACGCGGTGACCACGCTGTTGGCGACGCCCGCGGCGCGTGGCTTGTTCCACCGTGCGATCGCCCAGAGCGCACCGGCGGATTGGACGGCACAACCGGAGGAAGCTCGCCGGTTCGCCCGCAGTTGCCTGCAACGGCTCGGCGCCGATCCCGCCGACGCCGCGCGCGTCCTGGCCACGGCCAAGGCGAGTGAGTTGTGCCGGGCGGCCGACCGGGCGCTGGGCCGGTCCCTGCGTGAGCTGCCGGGCAGCTTCGCTTACTCCCCGGTGGTCGACGGTGACTTCCTGCCGGAGGCGCCGATCGATGCGATCACCGCGGGCCGTGCGCATCCGGTGCCGCTGATCATCGGCACCAACCGGGACGAGGCGACGCTGTTCCAGCGGTTCGCGAAGTCGGTCCCGCATACTCCCGAGCAGCTGACGACGATCTTTGGGCGCTGCGAGCCCGGCGCCGAGCAACGCGTGATCAGGAGTTACCCCGGCTATCCCGCGGCAAGGACCGCGGTGCGGATCGGTGGTGACTTCATGTTCTGGCGCCCGACACTGGCCGTGCTGGAAGGCCACAGCAGGTTCGCGCCGACGTATGCCTACCGCTTCGACTTCGCGCCGCGCGCGGTGCGGCTGGCCGGTTTCGGTGCGACCCACGCGCTCGATCTGGTTCCGGTGTTCGGGTGGGTCGATACTCCGGTCGGCCGGGCGATGACGTCGGCGGGTGGGCGGCGCGCGTTCCGGTCCGTGCAGGATCTGGTTCAGGACAACTGGCTGAGTTTCGCCCGCACCGGCCTGCCGCTGCCGAACTGGACGCCCTACACGGCCGAGCGCAGGGCGACCTGCATCATCGACCATCCGTCCCGCGTTCTGATCGATCCTGATGCCGCGCAACGGGAAGCGTGGCAAGGTGTTCGGATCGCGCTGCCGGGTGCCGCCGATCGGAAGACCGAGGCATGACCGTCGAGCTCGACGCGGATCAGCTGGCTCACCGCATCAAGACCCTCTACGCGGAGGACGCGCAGATCCGCGCGGCGACACCCGACGAGGACGTCTACGCGGCTGTCACCACTCCCGGTCTCCCACTGGCCGAGATCGTGTCGACGGTGATGACCGCGTACGCGGACCGGCCCGCGCTGGGAGTCCGGCGCACCGAACTGTCGTCGGAGGGCGGAATCGCGACGCGGCGTCTGCTGCCGGAGTTCGACCTGCTGACCTACCGCGAGGTGTGGGACCGGGCCCGTGCTCTCGCTGCTGCCTGGCACGCCGACGGTGTCGCGGCGGACGACTTCGTCGCGACTCTCGGTTTCACCGGCGCCGACTACACCGTGCTCGATCTGGCGACGATCCACCTGGGCGCGGTGGCGGTTCCGTTGCAGGCGGGTGCGGGTCTGGCGCAACTGCGCTCGATCCTGGACGAGACGGAGCCGCGGATGTTCGCGGTGGACACCGCGCATCTGGCGATCGCGGTCGACGCTGTTCTCGCCGGTGCGTCACCGCGCACGCTGCTGGTGTTCGACCAGCACGCCGACGACGACGGTCACCGCGACGCGCTCGCCGCGGCTCATGCCCGGTTGACAGCGGCAGGCTCCACGGTCGCGCTCCACACCATCGACGAGACGATCGACCGAGGCCGGACACTCGATCCCGCACCGCTGACGGTGCCCGCGGCGGGCGAGGATCCGCTGGCGATGCTGATCTATACCTCCGGCAGCACCGGTACACCCAAGGGCGCGATGTACACCCATCGCCTCGTCGCGGCGGGGTGGCAGCATGCCCGGCCGAATGCCGTCATCAATCTGAATTTCCTGCCCATGAGTCATATCGCGGCCCGGCTGACTCTGAACGGTGTGCTTGCCCGCGGTGGGACCGCGTATTTCGCTGCGGCACCGGATATGTCGACCCTGTTCGAGGACATCGAACTGGTGCGGCCGACCGAGATCTTTCTGGTGCCACGGGTGTGCGACATGATCCTGCAGCGCTACCGGCGCGAGGTCGATCGGCGCGCGCGGCCAGGGGCGGATCTGGACGTGCTCGGTGACGAGGTGAGAACCGAACTGCGTGAACAGTTGCTGGGTGGCCGTCTGATGACGGTGCTGTGCGGGAGCGCGCCGATCGCGCCGGATCTGCGCGGTTTCGTGGAGTCGGTGTTGCAGTTGCGGCTGCACGACGGGTACGGGTCGACCGAGACCGGTGGGGGCGTCATCTTCGATACCAAGGTGATGCGGCCGCCGGTGCTGGACTACAAGCTCGTCGATGTGCCGGAGCTCGGCTATTTCCGCACCGACAAGCCGTATCCGCGTGGTGAACTGCTACTGAAGACGACGACCATGATCGCCGGCTATTACCGGCGTCCCGAGGTCACCGCCGAGGTGTTCGACCAGGACGGTTTCTGCCGTACGGGGGATGTGGTCGCCGAGCTGGCACCCGACCGGTTGGCCTATGTGGATCGCCGCAACAACGTCCTGAAGCTGTCGCAGGGCGAGTTCGTGACGGTGTCGCGGCTGGAGGCGATCTTCGCCGGTGCCGACCTGGTGCGCCAGATCTATGTGTACGGCAGCAGCGAGCGCGCGTATCTGCTGGCCGTTGTCGTACCTACCGAGGCGGCGCTGGCCGGACCTGCCGACGGGTTGCGGGCGGCGGTGGGCGCGTCCCTGCAGCGCGCCGCCGCTGTCGCGGAGTTGGAGCCGTACGAGATCCCGCGGGACTTCCTGATCGAGCCCGAACCGTTCTCGATCGCCAACGGTCTGCTCTCGGGTGTCGGGAAGTTGTTGCGGCCCAAGCTGAAGCAGCATTACGGCGAGCGACTGGAGGCGCTATACGACGAGGTGGTGCGGGATCAGGAGGCGGAGCTGGCGAGTCTGCGCCGTGACGCTGCGGGCCTTCCGCTCTTCGACACCGTCGCTCGCGCCGCGCGAGCGGTGCTCGGCTGCGCGGCTTCCGATCTGCGCCCGGATGCGCGGTTCGGTGATCTGGGTGGGGATTCGCTGGCAGCCCTGTCGTATTCGACATTGCTGCGGGAACTCCTGGGTGTCGATGTCCCGGTGAACGTTCTGCTCGGACCCGACAGCGACCTGACCCGGATCGCCGATTACCTCCGTCGGGAACGCGAACCGGGCACGCGCAGAATCGATAGCGACGCGGTGCACGGCGCGCACGCGACCACGATTCGTGCCACCGACCTGACCTTGGCAGGGTTCATCGATGCCGGGACGTTGGCTGCGGCGCCGGGCATTCCGGCGGCGACGGCGCCGGCGAACACTGTGCTGATCACCGGCGCGAACGGCTATCTCGGCCGGTTTCTGCTGCTGACCTGGCTGGAACGGCTGGCACCGGTCGGCGGCCGGGTGATCTGTGTGGTCAGGGGCGGCGATGTCGCTGCCGCCCGTGCACGACTCGACGCGGCCTTCGACACCGACAGCGACCTGCGTGCGCGTTTCCATGGGCTCGCCGCAGGCGCGCTGGAGGTGCTGCCCGGCGATATCGGGGAACCGAATTTCGGTCTCGACTCCTCGAAGTGGCAGCGCTTGGCCGAGGACGTCGGCCTGATCGTGCACTCGGCGGCATTGGTGAATCATGTGCTGCCCTATGCGCAGCTGTTCGGCCCGAATGTGGTCGGCACCGCCGAGGTCATCCGGCTCGCGTTGACGTCGACGCGCAAGCCGGTGAGCTATCTGTCGACGGTGGCGGTCGCGGCGCAGGGGGAGTCCTTCGCCGAGGACGGTGATGTGCGGGCCATGAGCCCTGTGCGCCGCCTCGACCGGAGCTACGCCAACGGTTACGGCAACAGCAAGTGGGCGGGTGAGGTTCTGCTGCGGGAGGCGTCGGACCGTTTCGGGCTACCGGTGGCGGTGTTCCGTTCGGACATGATTCTCGCGCACAGCACCTATCCGGGTCAGCTCAATGTGCCCGACGTGTTCACCCGCTTGCTGCTGAGCGTGCTGGTGACCGGTGTCGCACCGATGTCGTTCTACGTCACCGATTCCCGTGGTCAGCGGCAGCGCGCACATTACGACGGGCTGCCCGCCGACTTCGTCGCGGCCGCGGTCACCGGGCTCGGTGCGGCGGCAACCGAGGGATATCGCACTTACGATGTCGTCAACCCGCACGACGACGGCATCTCGCTCGATGTGTTCGTCGACTGGCTGATCGAGGCGGGTCATCGGGTGGACCGCATCGAGGATTACGACGAATGGTTCGCCCGCTTCGAGACCGCCTTGCGAGCCCTGCCCGAGGAACAGCGCAAACACACCCTGCTTCCGCTGCTGCACGCGCATCGGCGTCCCGGCCGTCCGCTACCCGGTTCGGCGTTGCCTGCCGACGGTTTCCGGGCGGCGGTGCGGGCGGCGCGGATCGGGGCCGATCACGATATTCCGCACCTGGGTCCGGAATTGATCGAGAAGTATGTCCGTGACCTCACCGGCCTCGGGTTGCTCGACCTTCGGGAACAGGCGGGGTAGGCCGCCGGACGCGTGTGCGGGGCGGCGGAGGCAGCGTGTTGCCGCGCAAGGCAGTCCTGTTCGTGAACCAGTTGCGGGTGCCCGTGCGGATCTCCAGAGCAAGGTCGAGGAGTACCGCACGGGTGTTCGCGCGCTGGTGGCGCATCGCGCGGAGGACCAGCCGTGCTGCGCGCGACGGGGTGTGCAGCTCGGCGGGTCTGCGGGTGCGGGAGAAGATGCCGGTGGTGATGCGGGCCAGTTCCGGGTCGGTGGCGGCGCTGCGATACAACGCGATCTCCAAGGGGCGCATGGCTTCTCCGCGAGCGAGCCGGTTGGTCCAGTGGAAGATGTCGCGGCATTCGACGATGCGGCGTCGCTCCCATTCCAGCAGTGATCTGTCCAGTGCGTGCGGATCGTCGATGACCGCGGTGACGGCTTCGGCGAGTAGTCGTCCGTAGTGCAGGGCGTCGCGGATGCCCTGGGCGGTGACGGGATCTTTGAAGTGCCCGGCGTCGCCGGGCAGCGCCCAGCCGGGGCCCGCGGATCGCCGGAAGTAGGAGGTGATGCCGGTGGCTGCGCGGACCCGGCCGACGCGTTCGCATCCGTGGAGCCGGGCGGCGAGTGCGGGAATCCGTTCGACCGCTTCGGTATAGCGCCGTTCGGATTCGCCCGGACCGGATCGGCCCGGTGCCGAGGGTGGTTGCACGAGGCTCAGGACGAGGCCGTCGTCGCAGGGGAAAGCGGTGCCGAGGTCGGCGCCGTGGCGCCACTGGGCGGCGGTGTGGCGTGGCTGGCCGGTGGTGTCACGCCAGTACGCGTAGTAGCAATCGCGTCCGCTGGGCGTTGTGAGGAACGGCTGGTCGGCGCCGACCGATCGGGCGACGGTGCTGTGGCGGCCGTCCGCGCCGACGACCAGGGCTGCCCGGATCTCGACGAGGGCACCGGACGGATCGGTGTATCGCACACCGGCACACCGGTTCTGCGTCCAGACGACGGAAGTCACCCGGCAGCGCGGGCGGACGTCGGCGCCTGCCTCGATCGCGGCTCGTACGAGGACGCCGTCGAGGCCGGTGCGCCGCACGCACATCGCGTAGTCGATCCCGTCGACGGCGGGAAACGGCGATTCGATGCCGTACCCGGCGCCTTCGGCGTAAGCCTTGGTCAGCCGGGGCGCGCCGAGTTCCTCGACCTCGGCGAGTACACCGAGTCGCTGCAATTCGGCGAGCCCGGCAGGCCACAGCAGATGTGTGGACAGCGTGTCCGACGGCAGGGGAGCGGCGTCGAGGACGACGACCCGATGTCCTGCTCGCGCCAGCGTCACGGCCGTCGCCGAGCCGGCGCAGCGTGCGCCGACTACGACGACGTCGGCCTGTTCGACCGAGGTGACGGGGGAATCGAGCATGGGTACCGCCTCGGGGCATCGCGTCTCGGACAAATGTCCAAGAAGATGATCCGGTGGTGGTCAGATGCTGTCAACAGGGCCTGATTCGGCCCTGTCGCTCACGACCTGACGGCGGGGTCCGGCGCGAACGAGGTCAGTCCGACCTCGCGATACTGCGTCACCAGCTTGCGGTACTTGCGCCGGTTGCGTGCCATCGGGGAATCGGTGACCGAGGCGGGCAGCCGGTCGAAGGCGACGCGCAGCACGGCGGTGATCGCCGCGAATTCCCGGCCGTGGCGGCGGGTCCAGGTGATGGGCATGCGGGCGCGTACGTCGGGATGCATGATGCCGCAGCCGAGCACCATCACGACATGGCTGAATATCGGGGATCCCAGCCACCACAGCGGGCCTGCCACGGCAGGGAGGAAGTCCGGTAGTGGCGCCTGCCGGACCGAGGCGGTGGCGGCGGCGAGCGCGGGGGTGGAGCGGAGTTCGTCGGCGGCCATGCGCTCGTAGTGGGCGACCAGGTCGGTGTAGTCCTCGATCGGCCGGGACTTGCCGGGCAGGTGCAGGCCGTCGGTCTTGTGCCGGTAGTGGTCCCAGATCGCCTGATTCTCGGCGAGGGTGGGTTCGGTGCCGGTGAGGGCGATGTAGGCGCCGCGCTGCACGAAGAACGCCGAGTACAGGATCCAGTTCCATGCCTGCGGGTTGAGTGCGGAGTACCGTTCGCCGTCCGGGCCGATGCCTTTGACATCGCGGTGCAGCACCATGAGCCGGTGTGCTTCGGCGGCGCGTTCGGGGTCTTCGCCGTGGTAGATGAGCTGGTCGGCGGCGGCGGTGCGGACCGCTCGTGCCCACGGCTGATTCCGTGAACGTCCGGTGGCTTCCAGCGCGGCCGAGACCGGCGGCAGCATCGGCTGATCGAACAGGCCTACCGCGAACAGGCCGAACAGCACCGATCCGCCCACTCGCTCGAATCGTGCGACGGCACCGGACAGGTGTTCGGGTGCGGTCGATTCGGTGATGTGTGGCACGGGACAGGTCATCGGGAACTCCTTTGTTCCAGCGTCGAGGACATGCGAGCGCGATCGACGCCTCGGCGCCAATCTGGTGCCAAGCGACACCAGAAACTCGTATGGTGTCAGAGTGCACCAGAATGGTGGGATGGTCAAGAGCATGGGTGAGTCCTCCGGCGGCACGGCGACACCGCGCGCCTACGCGGGGGTGGCCGCCGACGAGCGGCGGTCCCGGCGTCGTGCCGCACTGTTCGACGCCGCACTCGACCTGCTTGCCGAGGGTGGCGCGCCCGCGGTCACCAAACGGGCGGTCTGCGCTCGCGCGCGTCTCAACGATCGCTACTTCTACGAGCAGTTCACCGACCGCGACACCCTGCTGTCGGCGCTGGTCGACGAGCTCACCACCGAAGGCATCGCCACCGTCGTCGCGGCCACCCGCGCGGCGGCCCCCGACATCCACAGCCAGGTCCATGCCGCCGCCGACGCCGCGCTGGGGTTCCTGATCGCCGACCCACGCAGGCACGCGCTGCTGCTGACTGCCCACAGCACCGAAGCATTGCAAGCCGCGCGGCTGTCCACCCAGCACTCGATCGCCGCAGCGATGGCCGCGGTCGCCCGGGAACTCCTCCCGGATTCCTCGGACGACCTGCTCGACTCGGCGATGTCCGCTTACGTCGTGGTCAGTGGCACCCTCGAGCTGGTGGCGGCGTGGATGCGCGGGGAATTCGACACCACGCGCGAACACCTCACCGATCTCATGGCCCGGCAGCTACTCCAGGTCCCGCGCACCGAAAGTCCCCGCGCGACGCCCGCCCACTGAGGTCACCGACTCGAGCTGGGTCAGCACTCGATCACTGTGCGAATACCCGGATTCCCTGCGGGCGACGTGGACGGTGGCGAGGAGTGCGCCGACTCCCGCACCCGCCGCGTTCATGAGGACGTCGTCCACCGAGGAGACCCGGCCCAGGTCGAGGACGTACTGGGCGACCTCGAGCGTGGCCGACAGCAGTGCCCCGACCCCGGTCATCCGGAGGGCACCCGAGAGTCGGGGAAATCGCAGGGGGAGAAGGAAACCCAGGGGGACGAACAGCACGAGATTGGCGCCGACCTGCACGAGGGCGGTGGTCGGCGCAGCGCTCAGGGTGTCGGCCAGGTCTCGCAGAGGCACCAGGCTGACGGCTCGTTCGCCGGTGGTAGGCGTGAGAATCATCCAGACCCACGGCAACGTCGCGGTCAGGATGCCGACTTCGGCGATCGAGTGCCTGAGTGCGATTCGCCGCGGTGTCCCCGAACCGATTCGTCGGCGCACCAGCAGGACGGTGGTGGCCAGGACCGTCGGAACGGCCAGCGCCCAGACGGTCAGTACGTGCCCCCACGAATCCCATACGCTCCCCACTGCGCCCACGATAGTGGTGGTCAGGGGGCGACAATGCGGGTGGCGGCGCAGACGGTTGCCGCGCGGCGCGTCGCCAGTTGGTCGTTGTCGCCCTTCTCGGCGGCGAACCTGGCCTGCATCGCGTTGGTGCGGGCGAGGTCGGACAGCATGCGGAGCAGGATCGAGGCCGGGATGTCGGCGGTGATCAGCCCTTGGCGTTGTCCTCGGCGCAGTTCGGTGAGTTTCGCGTCGATCGTGTCGCGCAGGATGGCCCCGAAGAAGGTGCCCGCCGGTTCGAGGTCGGACCAGGCCTGCAGGCGCGCGTTGTCGGGGTGGGCGACGAAATGGTCGAAGAGCCGGCCGACATAGGCGGGGAGGTCGTCGGCGCTCAGAGCGGTTTCGACGGCCGTTTGGCTGGTCCAGCGCTCGGTGACTGCCACGTAGAGCTCGTTCTTGCCGGGGAAGTAGGCGTAGAGCCGGTCTTTGCTGGCGTTGGCGGCGGCCGCGATGCGGTTGATCCTGGCTCCGGCGATGCCGAATTCGGCGAACTCGGCCTTCGCGGCGGCGAGTATTCGTTCCCTGGTCGCCTCACCCGCTGCCCGCATGAGCCGGATCGTACCCCTTGCCGAACCATCTGGTTCGGAACTATGGTCCGTTCTGGAACCGGATGGTTCTGAAAACGGCGAGACGAGGACACCATGGGCGCGGACAAGCCACGCTGGCAGCAACTGCGGGACGAGACCGACGGCGTCTCCACCGCGGAACTGGACGCGCTCTGGACCCGGCTACGGCCTGCCCGCGCCGAGGACATCCTCGGCGAATGGCGCGGCGGCGCGTTCCAGACCGGGCATCCGCTGTGCCGTGCGCTGCCCGCCAGCCGCTGGTACGGCAAGACCTTCCTGGCCCTCGACGATGCCAAACCGCTGATCTGCCGCGCCGAGGACGGCACCTTGTTCTCGAATGTCGAACTGGGACAGGGCGAGGCGACGCTGTGGAACATCGAGTTCCGCGGCGAGGTCACCGCGACGATGGTCTACGACGGTCGCGCCGTGTTCGACCATTTCAAGTGGCTCGACGAGCGGACCCTGATGGGCATCATGAACGGTCGCCCGGAATTGGTGCTCTCCCGCGGCGAATACTTCTACTTCCTGCTGGAACGGGTGTCCTGATGCGGACAACGGCGGTCCTGTCGCGCGACCCGTCCGCGGCGTTCTCGATCGAGCCGGTCGAGATCGACGAACCACGGGCCGGGGAGATCCTGGTGCGGATCGCCGCCGCCGGGATCTGTCACACCGACCTGGTGACCCGGCGCGCAGGCGCCGCGGACCGGCCGATCCTGCTCGGCCACGAGGGTGCCGGTGTGGTGGCCGCGGTCGGGCCCGGCGTCGGCACGGTCTCGCCCGGTGATCATGTGGTGCTGACCTTCCGCCATTGCGGCGCGTGCGCGACCTGCCTGGCCGGTCGCCCCGCCTACTGTCATCGCTCGGTCGCGCTCAACCAGTTCGGGCGCCGCGCCCACGACACACCGCGCGTGCTGCGCGACGGCTCTCCGGTGCTGGACGGATTCTTCGGCCAGTCGAGTTTCGCCGGCTACGCGCTGACGACCGAGGACAACACCATCGTGGTCGATCCCGCGATCGACCTGGCGGCGGCCGCGCCGTTCGGGTGCGGATTCCAGACCGGCGCGGGCGCGGTCCTCAATGCTTTGCGTCCCGAATCGGGCGCCTGGCTGGCGGTGTACGGCGCGGGCGCGGTCGGGATGGCCGCGCTGCTGGCCGCGCGCACCGTGGCCGGGGTGCGGGTGGTGGTGGTCGAGACGTCGGCTGCGCGGCGGGAACTCGCGCTCGAGCTGGGTGCGGAGGTGGCGCTGGATCCGGTCGAGGGGCCGACGGTGCCGCGGATTCGTGACCTCACCGGCGGTGGGGTGACCCACGCGCTGGACACCACGGGTGTCCCTGCGGTGTTGGCGGACGCGGTGGCGGCGCTGACCACCGGGGCGACGGTGGTCGCGGTCGGTCTCGGTGCGGGCGCCCCGCCGGTGGATGTCAGCGACATCGTGTTGCGCGGCAAGACCATTCGCGGGTGCCTCGAAGGCGACAGCGTGCCCGCCACTTTCATTCCGCACCTGCTCGATCTGCACGCGAGCGGCCTGTTCCCGGTCGAGCGGCTCATCGGCCGCTATCCGCACACCGAGATCGCTGCCGCGCTGGCCGATCAGCGGGCCGGGCGCGTGGTGAAGCCGGTGCTGACATGGTGACCGAACGACTTTGCGAAGGAGGGCTGGTCTCATGACAGTCCTGCACAGCGACATCCTGCTTTCCGAGGACGACGCCGACGGGTCCGGCGGCGGCACTGTCGCGGCCCGCGCGGAACGGCTCCTGGCTGCGTTGAACGCGGCGCGCGAGGTGTTCGTCGCGCACGGCTATCACGGCGCGAGCATGGATCAGATCAGCGCGCGGGCCGGGATGAGCAAGCCGGTCATCTACACCCTCTACGCGAACAAGCTGGATCTGTATCTGGCTGTCCTGCAACACCATCTGGACCGGATGGTGCGCGGTATCCGTGATGCGCTGGCCGGTGCCACCGGGCAGGAGGACAAGGTGCGTCGGGCGGTGCGGGCCTATTTCGACTTCGTCGACGAGGACCCGGACGGCCACGTCCTGATCTTCGAGTCGCCGGTGCCCAGTGAACCCAGCGTGCGCTGGCGCTCGCGGCACGCGTTCGGCGAGTGCGCGGTGCTGGTCAGTGCCGAGTTGCGGGCGGCGGGCATGGACGACGCGCGGGCGTACACGTGCGCGTTCGGTGTCGTCGGGGCCAGCCATCTGGCGGCCCGGCAGTGGCTGGACACGGGCCGTCCGATCCCCAAGCGTGATGCCGTGGCGACGACGGTCGCGCTGTGCTGGAACGGCTTGTCCGGGATCAGCTGACGCGGGGCTCGCTCAGCTGGCGACCGCGGGCAGTGGGCTGCCGTCGAGCAGCTCGTCGCTGGGCAGCCTGCCGATCAGGACGGCGAGTGCGCGCTTCCAGCGGCGCACGACCGCTTCGCGCTCACCGAGCGTCCCGGTGAGCATGGCCGTCATGGACAGGCCGGTCAGCAGGTCGATGGTGAATTCGACGAGGATCTCGGCGCGCGGATCGGAGGCGTACGGTTCGCCGACGACGTCGAGGTAGAGCCTGCGCATCTCGGTGAACACGCGGCGTTCCTCGTGGACGAGGCGCTCGCGCAGTTCGGCGTCGGTGCGTGCCGCGACCCATAGGTCGAGCGCGGTGAAGAAGGCGGGGCTGTTGAGGTCGCGCCAGGCCAGGTCGACGACCGATTGCAGCCGGTCGCGGCCCGGCGGCAGGAGTTCGGCCTCGCGGCGGAACTGTTCGAGCCGCAGGTCGACGACGCGGGTGGTGGCCGCGATGAGCAGTTCGGTGCGGGTGGGGAAATGGTGCTGCACGGTGCCGCGCGCGAGACCGGCGCGTTCTTGGACGGCGCTGACGGTGGTCGCCGCGTAGCCGCGTTCGAGCAGGCATTGCGCGGTGCAGTCGAGGATCAGGGCCCTGGTGGAGGCACGGCGTTGCGCCTGGGTACGGCGCGGTTGTTGCACGGTCACCCGAGAAATCGTACGCCGTGACGGTAAAGATTGGCGATCCCGCGCGTCTTGTTGTCCGATTGCCTATTGACGCAGCTGCAATGACCTGGTGCAATCAACAAACCGTACGCAGTAACTGTTTCTTCTGGATGAAGGGCTGCGATGACGCAGATCTCTCATGTTCGCCGGGGCACCGGCTCGCCGCTCGTGCTCGTGCACGGACTCGGCAGCCGCTGGCAGATCTTCGCGCCGGTCATCGACCTGCTGGCCGAACAGCACGAGGTGATCGCCGTCGACCTCCCCGGATTCGGCGCCTCACCACCGCTGCCCGGCATCCGGCCCGGACCACGCGGATACGCGAGCTGGCTCGCGCAATGGCTGCGCGACAACGAGATTCGACGTCCCCACGTCGTCGGGAGCTCGATGGGCGGCGGTGTCGGCATCGAACTGGGCCGCGCCGGTGTCGCCTCCGCCGTCACCGCGTTCTCGCCCGTCGGCTTCTACGGCAAGCCGGGCCTGCGCTGGGTCCAGGGCTCGCTGACCGCGATGCGGGTCGCGGCGCGGTCGGCGGGTCCGGGGCTCGACCGCGCGGTCGGGCATCGTCTCGGCCGGGCCGCACTGCTGTCGGTCATGTTCGGTCGCCCGACGCGCGTCGACCCCGACGCCGCGCGCGGCGCGCTGGCAGGCCTGGCGGGCGCGACCTCGTTCACCGCCGCGCGCGACGACTTCGCCACCTACCTCCTCGCTCCCGACGACGATCCTGGGGCACTGCGCGATATCCCGGTGACGATCGCCTGGGGTACCCGCGACGTGGTGCTCATCCATCGCACGCAGAGCGCTCGCGCGCGGGAAGTCCTGCCGTTCGCACGGCACCTGGATCTCCCCGGCTGCGGGCACCTGCCGTTCAGCGACGACCCGCAGCTGTGCACTCGGACCATCCTCGACAACCGGAGGGCCTCATGACACCGTCGATCGCGGTCATCGGAAGCGGTTTCGGCGGGCTCGCCGCTGTCATCGCGCTGAAGAAGCGGGGCTTCGACGACATCGTCGTCTTCGAGAAGGCCGACGACGTCGGCGGTGTCTGGCGGGAGAACACCTATCCCGGGGCCGCCTGCGATGTGCCCTCGCCGTTCTACTCGTACTCGTTCGAACCGAATCCGCGCTGGCCGCACCGGTTCTCGCGGCAGCCGGCGATTCTGGACTACATCCGTAACGTCACCGACAAATACGATGTGCGCCGCCACATCCGCTTCGGCACCGAGGTCACCGCCGCGGAGTACGACGACACGACCGGCATGTGGACCGTGCGGTTGAGCACCGGGGACACCGTGGTCGTCGATGTCGTGGTGTCGGCGGTCGGCCAGCTCTCGCGACCCGCGCTGCCCGCCATCGAGGGCCGGGACTCCTTCGCGGGGGTCAGTTTCCACTCCGCCGAGTGGAATCACGACCTCGACCTGACCGGCAAACGGGTGGCGGTGATCGGCACCGGCGCGAGCGCGATCCAATTCGTCCCCGAGATTCAGCCCAAGGTCGCGAAACTGACCGTCTTCCAGCGCAGCGCGCCCTACATCATCCCGCGCCCCGACCGCGAGTTCTCGCCGTTGCACCATCGGGTGTTCGAGAAACTGCCGGTGACAGCGCTCGCCGAACGTGGCACCTGGTACGGCGTGACCGAGGGCCTCAGCTTCGCCTGGGTCTACTCCACCATGGCTGCCGCCGTGGTCAAGTCGTGGTCCAAGGCGCACATGCGCAGACAGACCAAGGCCAAGCCCGGCTTGTTCGAGCAGGTGTGGCCCGACTATCCGATCGGTTGTAAGCGGATCCTGTTCTCCGACAGCTATCTGCCTGCTCTGACCGAGCCGAATGTCGAGGTGACCAGCGAGAAGATCACCGGGATCACCCCGGAGGGGGTGCGTACCTCCGACGGACGCGAACACGACGTCGACGTCATCATCTGGGGTACCGGGTTCAAGTCGACCGAGTTCCTGGCGCCGATGACGATCACCGGCGCGGAAGGTCTCCCGCTGGAGCAGGAGTGGAAAACCGGGGCGCACGCCTACTACGGCATGACGGTGCCGCGGTTCCCGAACCTGTTCATCATGTACGGACCCAACACCAATACCGGCGGCGGCTCGATCATCTACTTCCTCGAGGCGCAGGCCGCGTACCTCGGCGACTACGTCGCCCATCTCGCCGCGACCGGGAAACCGCTCACGGTGCGCCCGGAAGTGGAACAGGCCTACGACGCGCAGATCCAGGCACGGCTGTCGGGCAGCGTGTGGAGCCAGTGCACGTCCTGGTATCGGCAGGCCGACGGCCGGATCACCACCAACTGGCCACTGCTCGGATTCCAATACAAGAAGCAGGCGCGGTTCGACCCCGCCGACTACGAGGTGATCTCTGCATGACTGCGTACGACTACGACGTGATCGTCGTCGGCTCCGGATTCGGCGGCAGCGTGACCGCGCTGCGCCTGACCGAAAAAGGCTACCGGGTGGGTGTTCTCGAATCCGGCAGGCGCTGGAACGCCGAGGACTACCCCAAGACCAACTGGAACATTCCCAAGGCCATCTGGGCGCCGCGCCTCGGGCTGACCGGGCCGCAGCGGATCAGCGTGCTCGGCAAGTGCCTGGTGTTCAGCGGTTCCGGTGTCGGCGGTGGTTCGCTGATCTACGGCAACACGCTCTACGAGCCGCTGCCCGAGTTCTACCGCGACCGCGCGTGGGCGCACATCACCGACTGGAAGAGCGAGCTGGCGCCCTACTACGACCAGGCCAAGCGGATGCTCGGCGTCGTCGAGAACCCGCGGCTCGGCCCGAAAGACGAAGTGCTGCTGGACGTCGCGCGCGGACTGAACGTCGCCGACACCTTCCACCGCACCCAGGTCGGGGTCTTCTTCAACGAGGGCAAAGAGGGCACCGAGGTCGAGGACCCCTACTTCGGTGGCGCCGGACCGCGCCGCGCGGGCTGCATCCACTGCTCGGATTGTTTCACCGGCTGCAAGCACAACGCGAAGAACACGACCACCGTCAACTACCTGCATCTCGCGGAAAGCCGTGGCGCGCAGGTGCATCCGCTGACCACGGTCACATCGGTGGCGCCCGACGGCACCGGCGGGTACCGGGTCGAGACCGTCGCGTCCAACGGCTGGTTGCGTAAGGAGCGGCGCACGTTCACCGCGCAGCAGGTGGTCTTCGCCGCGGCCGCGCTCGGCACCCAGAAGCTGTTGCACACGCTGCGCGCCGACGGCACCCTGCCGCAGCTCTCGCCGCGCGTCGGCGAGCTGACCCGCAGCAATTCCGAGGCGATCATCGGCGTCACCAGCAAGTCCCGCAAGGACTTCGCCCAGGGCGTGGCGATCACCTCCTCCATCCACCCCGAACCGCACACCCACGTGGAGGTGTGCACCTACGGGTCGGGGCAGAACGCGCTGTTCCTGCAGACGGTGCCGATGGTCGACGGCGGGGCGTTCCGGTTCCTGCGGCTGCTGCTGACGATCCTGCTGCATCCGCTGCAGTTCCTGCGCTCGCAGAACGCGCACGGCGCCTCGGACCGGTCGGTGATCCTGCTCGTCATGCAGTCACTGGACAACTCGCTCACCTCGTATCTGAAGGGGCGCAGGCTGGTCACCAAACAGGGCAGTGGGGAACCGAATCCGGCGTGGATTCCGCTGGCGCACGACATCGCCCGCAAGTACGCGTCCGAGATCGACGGCATCAGCGGCAATGTCGCCACCGACATCTTCAACATCCCCGCGACCGCCCACTACATCGGCGGCTGCACGATCGGCGACTCCCACGAGACCGGGGTGATCGATCCCTACCAGCGGATCTACGGCTACCCGGGTTTGCACGTCGCCGACGGCAGCGCCATCACCGCGAATCTCGGCGTGAACCCGTCGCTCACCATCACCGCGCAGGCGGAACGGGCGATGGCGTTCTGGCCCAACAAGGGCGAGGAGGATCCGCGACCCGACCTCGGTGCTGCCTACCGGCGGATCAGCCCGGTCGCCCCTGCCCAGCCCGCGGTGCCCGCGACCGCGCCCGGCGCGCTGCGCCTGCCCGCCTGACCTGTCCGAAAGAGGAATCCATGACCACCACCGCTCAACTCGCCCTGCTCGAACCCGCCTGTAACCGGGACGCGGCGCTGGCGCTGTTCGACAGCCTCCCGCCCGTATCGGCGACCGAGCTCACCGGCCGCTGGCACGGGCGCGAACTGGCCACCGGCCACCCTCTCGACGGGCTGCTCGCGGCATCGGGCTGGTACGGCAAACAGTTCGACGGCCTCGACAGCGTCCATCCGCTGCTGTTCTGTGACCCCGCGGGTGAGATCTTCGCCGTCGACCCGAAAAAGGTGCCACTCGGAATCGCCGACAAGGTGCCGCACACGCTCGTCGAGCGTGTGCGTGGCCTGCTCGGGGTGCTCGGGCCCGCGCTGCGCACGCGCAGGTACCGGGCGCGGTTGCGCGGGGTCGAGCACCGTGGGGTCGTGACGGCGGCGATGGTCTACGACCATCTGCCGATCGTCGACGTCTTCCGCCGGATCGACGACGACACCGTGCTCGGTTTGATGGACTTCCGTGACATGCCGGAGCCGTACTTCTTCGTCCTGGCCCGCGACTGACGGTCAGGGGTGGTGCTCGGCCACGATCGGGGGTACTCATGAGATATGGAACGGCTGGTCGAAAGGACGGCAGGCCATGGCTACACACCACGATCCGCATGTACACAAGTTCCCCGATACCGAGCGCACGTTCCGTTCCCACGCGGGTGAGTCCATCCAGGACTCGCTCAACTGGCCCGGACTGTTCCTCATCGGTGTCGGCATCGTCTTTCTCGCCGCGACGCTGACCGCCGCGGGATCCGGCTTCGTCGGGTGGGCAGTGATCGCAGGCCTGATCTGTGGCGTGTGCTTGCTGTCGGGAGTGATGATCGTGCTCGCGGAGCATCGCCGGATCAAGCTCGGTGAGGGACTGCACCTGAGTGACCCGGGCGGCCACTGAGGTGACCGGCTGGTCCTCGCCCGGGCAGCACCGTCTGCCCGGGCGATAGTCGTGTGTCAGGTCCGGCGGGATTCGAGCGCGTCCAGGATCAGGTCGAGGCCGTAGGCGAATTCGGTGGTGTGGTCGTAGCCCGGTCGCAGGGCGTGGTCGACGATCATCTCGGCGAGATAGGGCAGCTCGCCCGTGGGCAGGGTGTCGAGGATGCCGCCCGCGAGTTCTTCGACGTCGTCGGGTGTGGTGATCGGCAAAGCTGTCTCCTGGAGGACGTAGCCGCCGACGTAGCTGTCGATGAGTGAGATGGCGTGGGCCGCCATCGGCAGCGAGAACCCGGCCGTGCGCAGGACGCCGAGGACGGCGTCGTGGTGGCGCAGCGTCGCCGGGCCGGGGTTGCGGCGCGAGTCCATCAGGCCGAGCGCCCAGGTGTGTTGGGACAGGACCATGCGTGCGGAGGCGGCGCGGACGCGGATCGCGTCGCGCCAGTCGGTGCCGCCGGGGCCGGGTAGGTCGATTGCCGAGAACACCGCGTCGATCACGCCGTCGAGAATCGCGTCCTTGTTCGGGACGTGGTGGTACAGCGACATGGCCTCGACACCCAACTCCTGGGCCACCCGTCGCATCGTGATCGCTTCGACGCCGCCGCGATCGGCTACCCGGATGGCGGCGTCGAGCACGCGCGTTCGGCTCAGGGGTGGTCGGGCGGTCATCGGCGGCTCCATGGTGCTGGCAACACAGTGTTGACAAGCTTACATGCGTAAGGCAGCCTTACGAGTGTAAGAAGCGCTGGTTGTCACAGTGAGGAGAGCCCGATGCCGATGCCACGGTGGTGGGGCCACATCAACAAGCGGGTGTTCAATCCGCGTGCCGTGAAGGGCGGGAAGTGGCCGGTCCTGACCCATGTCGGGCGGTCGTCCGGAACGATGTATCAGACGCCGCTGGACGCCTACCCCGTCGACGGCGGTTACGTGTTCGTGCTGGTGTACGGGTCGGGCTCGGACTGGGTGCGCAACGTCCTCGCTGCCGGAGGTGCCCGGCTGCGGATCGACGGGCACGAGGTGGAACTCGCCGCACCCGTCGTCATCGGGGAAACCGAGGCGTTCCAGGCACTCGCCGACGATGTGGCGCGCCCACCCAAGCTGCTGCGCATCACCGAGTTCCTGCGGATGGATCTCGTCGAGCCCTGATCCGAAACCGATTGGACCACTGTCCATCTTTGGCGCAGTGTTGACGATCATGAGCGAACATCCCGCCCAGCGGCGCACTCTCACGGTGCTCGTGGCCGCCCAGATATTCAGTGGAGCGGGCCTGGCCGCGGGCATCACCGTCGGCGCGCTGCTGGCACAGGACATGCTCGGGTCGACCGGACTGGCCGGGTTGCCCAGTGCGATGTTCACCGTCGGGTCTGCGGCAGCCGCGGTCGCGGTCGGGCGGATCTCGCAGCGCGCCGGACGCCGAGCCGGGCTGACCTTCGGCTATCTGATCGGTGCGCTCGGCAGTTTCGGGGTTGTCGTCGCGGCGGTCACCGGGAGCATCGCGGTGCTGTTCGCGTCGTTGCTGGTCTACGGGGCGGGCACGGCGACAAGCTTGCAAGCCCGCTACGCCGGCGCCGACCTCGCCACCCCGGCGCACCGGGCGCGCGCGATCAGCACGGTTCTCGTCGCGACCACGGTCGGCGCGGTCGTCGGTCCGAATCTGCTGCACCCGATGGCAGATCTGGCCACGGCGTGGGGAATTCCGCCGCTGTCAGGGCCTTTCGTGTTGTCGGGTGCGGCGTATCTGGTCGCCGGGATCGTGCTGTGGGTGCTGTTGCGGCCGGACCCGCTCGTGCTCGCCCGCCGCATCGCCGTGTCGGAACAACCCGCCGAGTCGGCTGGGACGCTCCCCGCCAAGACATGGTCGGGGCCGATCGTGGCCGGGGCGACGGTGATGGTGGTGACCCAGCTGGTCATGGCGGCGGTGATGACGATGACGCCGATCCACATGCAGCAGCACGGTCACGGTGTCGGTGCCGCGGGCTTCGTCATCGCGGTGCACGTCGCCGGGATGTATCTGCCGTCGCTGCTGTCGGGCCTGCTCGTCGACCGGTTCGGCGCCGGGCTGGTCGCCGTGGCCGCGGCAGCCACCTTGGTCGCGGCGGGGCTGGCCGCGGCGCTGGCCCCGCCGAGTTCGGTGATCGCGCTGGCCGCCGCGCTCGGCCTGCTCGGCCTCGGCTGGAATCTGGGCCTCGTCGCGGGCACCACGATGATCGCCGACGCCACCCCGGTCGCGACCCGCGCCCGCACCCAGGGCACCGTCGACGTCGGCATCGCCATCGCGGGGGCGGGCGGCGGCCTGGGATCCGGGCTGATCGTCGCGGCCGCCGACTTCCCCGGCCTGGCCTACCTCGGCGCGGCGATCGCGCTGCTCATCGTCCCGGCGTTGGCGTGGAGTACCCGCCGCTCGCGGGTGCGGGACGAGGTTCGCCCCGTCGACGCTCAGATCGACGGCTGACTGACCAGCGATGGGACCGGGAGCCGTGCGATGATCTGCCGCATGAAAGGTCAAGCGAACACCCCGCGGTTGCTCGGCTTGCTCGGTGGCGTCGCTGTCCTGCTGCTGATCACCAACTGGAGCCCGATGCGTGCCGTCGCCTACGGCATCATCTGGTCTGTTGCCGCCGTGGTCCTCGTCGTCCGGGACCGGCGCCGTTCCACCGAGCCGGTAGCTCCCGAACTCAGGTCATAGACGGGAGCTCAGTGTCCGCGAAACGCCTGGACTCGGTGCGGGGCCGACCCTAGGATCGGCGGATCATGTTCGGGCAGTGGGGGGATTGTCGTGTCGACCGTACTCAGGGGCTCGAGCTGGGTCGTGTCCTTCGTACCGCTGCTCTCGATCGGTTTCCTGACATGGGCGCTGTTCACGGTCCTGGCGGTGCGGGCCCGGTCGTGGCCGGTGGCGGGCGCCGCACTCGGGTATCTGGGGTTGTTGGCCCTGGCGCTGTGGACATTCCGGACACACGAGACCGTGTTCGACATCAGCTTGTTCCTGCTGATGGTCGGTGGCACCGCACACGCGGTGCTGGTGCGGCACTTGTGGTTTCGCCGGGTCCGGCGCCGGCCCGCGTCGGTCGAGGTGGTGGAGGCCGAGGCCAGGGCGGTCGACTACGCCGTGGTGTCGGCGGGCGGTGTCGCGCCGGAACCTGTTGTCGCCGAACATGTCACGGTCGAGGAACCGGTGCGGCGGCTGCTCGACGAGATCGATGAACTCGTCGAGCAGAGCCTGCGCGACGGCGAGCCGCAGGTCGGGTACGACTACGACGATCCGACCTATCCGGACTGTCCGAACCCGTACTGCGACGAGCCCTGGCACGGGCTGGCGATCACCACGCGCATGGAGCGGATGCGCACCTACGGCGAGGTGGATGTCGACTACGACTATCGCGACGACGACAGTCCCGTGCTGTGTCCGGGATCGGCGTTCGAGGGGGAGTGGGAGCAGCCGTCGCAGGAGATGACGGCCGACCGGTGGGAATCGGAACGCGCTGTCCCGCCACCGGTTCCGGAGCCCGACCCCATGGTGGCGGTGCGCGCTCGCGCCGACACGCTGTGGATGGCCATCGCCCGCCCCGCGGTGCTGATCGCGGTGGTGAGCTGGCTGCTCGCGATGGTGTCGATGTTCCTGGCTCCCGCGCAGTGGCGCTGGCTCACCGTCGTCGTCGGTGTCCTGGCGCCGCTGTGGGCAGGCTGGCTGTACGGGCGCGAGAAGCGCCTGTTTCCGGAAGGGTATGCGCGGAAAAGGCTGCGGGCGCGACGATCCGCCCTGGCGGCGGTCGTACTGATGGTGTGGGCCGGGTGGCTGCCGATGCGATGGGCGTCGGAACCACCGCTCGACCCAGCCGACGGCTACTTCGCCCTGGTCATCGCGTGCGCGGTGGCCTGCCTCGGGCATGCCGTCGTGCAGATCGGCCGGGTCCGCCCGGTAGCCGGTGCATCGCTGGACGACATGGCCGAGACCGATCCGAAGGCGCACGGTGAGAACCTGGTGGTCCTCGGCTTCGGCTGGATGTTGCTCGGGCTGCCGATCACGTTGCTGTTCGGCTGGATCCTGGGCTATTTGGCGTATCAGCCCGGCGCGATGTGGGCCGCGGTGGCGGTGAACGCGGTGCTCGTGCTGGCCTTCTTCATCGAAGCGGGCACGGTGAAGATCATCACGAAAACCCGTGACGACGGTGATCTTCCGATGACCGTGTTCCTCACGATCGGTGTCGGCGCACTGCTGGTCTGGTCGCTGCTGCGGATCGGGGCGACGCAGTTCCAGCCGTGAGCCGCGCCGGTGCGGGAGGATGGGCTGGTGCTGATCCGCATCGTGGGGACCGGGTTGCCCGGCTCGTCCTGCCAACCCGCCGGCGCCTCGGCGTACACGAACATCCATGTCGGCGTGCAGCGCAGGAACCGGCCGGAGGAACTGCTCGATCGGCAGCGTGGTGACGCGGAGTCGGTCACCTGGACGCTGGAGTGCGCGGTCGACGGCGCCGATGTGCGCGGACCCTATGTGCAGGGTGGCCCCGGTGCCCGGTTCGTCTACCTCAGCTGGGGCACCGTCGACGACGCAGGCGCCTTCGCGATGTTCCGCCGGGCGAAGCTGATGCTCGCCGACGTGCCCACCGAGGTCATGGCCGCGGCGACGGTGTCCGGTGTCCTCGAAGCCAGGCTCGGCCTGACCGACGCCACCGGAAACCCGGTGTGCGCGAGGGTGAAACCACCGGCCATCCAGTGGACCGCGCAATCTCAGGCGGGAACAGCTTGGCGGTCGGCACCGTCGAACGGGGGATAGCTGTCACCGCCGGTCTGCTCGGCCGCCGCGATATAGGCGGCCAACGCGTCGCGGGAACGCGCGAGCCGCTCGATCTGGTCGGTGAGGCGCTGCATCCGTGACCGCATGGCCGCCAGGAGCTCGGGGCAGCCGGGCAGCTCGGGGACTTCGCCTTGGGCGCAGGGCAGCAGGTAGGCGATGTCTTCCGAGGACAGGCCCGCACCGAGCAGGTGCCGGATCTGGGTCACCCGCAGCACGGAATGCTCGGGGTAGTCGCGATAGCCGTTGGCGCTGCGGTCGGCCTCGAGTAGTCCCTGGGCCTCGTAATAGCGCAGCTGATGGGCGTTGACGCCCGTCCGATGACTCAGTTCCCCGATTCGCATCGAATCCCTCACTTGACCTTCACACCGGTATCAACGTTGACGATGCTCCCATGAACAACACCACCGACACACCTGTGACCGTCATCGGGCTCGGCCTGATGGGCCAGGCACTGGCCGGCGCCTACCTCGCCGCCGGGCATCCCACCACCGTCTGGAACCGCACCGGCGCCAAGGCCGAGGACCTGGTGTCCCGAGGCGCGCGACTGGCGCCGACGATCGGTGACGCGCTCGCAGCGAGTCCGCTGACCATCGTCTGCGTCACCGACTACACAGCAGTGCGCGAACTGCTCGGCACCAGCGATGTCCCCCTCGACCGCACGACCGTTGTCAACCTGACCTCGGGCGATTCGGCGCAGGCCAGGGAAGCCGCGCGGTGGGCCGAGCAGCGCGGCGTCCGCTACCTCGACGGCGCCATCATGGCGATCCCGTCGACGATCGGAACCGCCGAGGCCGTGATCCTGCACAGCGGGCCGCAAGCGGACTTCGACGCGCACCGGCCGACACTCGAAGCGCTCGGTGGCGTCAGCTATCTGGGCGCCGACCACGGGCTCGCGTCCCTGTACGACGTGGCGGGCCTGGCCATGATGTGGAGCGTGCTCAACGCCTGGCTGCAGGGCACCGCGATGCTGCGGACCGCCGGTGTCGACGCCGCGACCTATGCGCCGTTCGCGCAGCTGATCGCCACCGGCGTCGCCGAGTGGCTGCCCGGCTATGCCGAGCAGATCGACCGCGGACAGTTTCCCGCCGAGGTGTCGGCGCTGGCGACCGATGCGCGGGCGATGGCACACCTGGTCGAGGAAAGCGAGGCACTCGGTGTCAACGCCGAGCTGCCGAGGCTGATCAAGGCGATGGCCGACCGGTCGATCTCCGCCGGACACGGCGGCGAGCAGTATCCGGTGCTCATCGAGGAATTCTCCAAGCCATACGACAGCTGACCGTGGCCGGTGTGCCGCCCGAAGCGACTGGGCGGCACACCGATTCGCAGGTCACGTCGTCGCGGCGCCGTGGTAGAAGAAGTCACCGAGGCCGATGGTGAACACGAGACAGCCGTAGAGCGCGTGCTCGACCGAGGCGGTCAGCAGGGAACGGGTGCGGCGGTAGCGTTCGGCGAACAGCACTCCGGCGGCCGCGCTCAGCGCCACCGACAACCAGCTGCCGAACATCAGATGCACGAACCCGAACGCTGCCGCACTGGCCGCGACCATCCGGACACCGTCACCGAACACCGGCGCGTAGCGGTGGAACAGAAAGGCGCGGAACAACAATTCCTGCGGATACACGCTGACCAGCGGATAGAACACCATCACCAGCAGCCAGAGCAGCGGGCGTTCCCGCGGCAGATCGAACAGTGAATCCGGGCGCAGCACCGCGACCGCGACACCGAGCACGAGCGCGGCCACCGCCCACAACCCGAGCATGCCGGGCAACGCGCCGCGCAGCGCATCGGCCCGCCAGAAATCACGACGGTCGAACCCGGTCCGGAACAGATACACCACCGCACACCCGGCCACGACCAACAGGAACGGCAGCGGGCGGACACCGCGCAGAAACACCGCATACGCGCCGGCGACCCCGAAGAACAATCCGGCGAATTCGACTGTGAGCCAAGTCTTCCGGCTACCGAGGCCGGTATCGACGGTCATGCTCACAAGACTAGCCGCGGCGCCGGGATCGCGCCTGCGACGAGTCAGGCGAGGGTGGCCAGCAGCGCGGGCAGCGCCGTGCCGATGGGCTCGCGGATCACCTCGTCGGCGAGTGCGTCGTAGGGCGTCGGCTCGGCATTGACGATGATCAGCCGCGCCCCGTGCTCGGCGGCGATGCCTGCCAGCGACGCGGCGGGCTGAACCTGCAAGCTCGTGCCGACGGCGATGAACACCGTGCATGCCTGCGCGATCGTCATCGCCTGTCCGAGGACCTCCGGATCCAGCGCTTGACCGAACATGACCGTCGCGGTCTTGAGGATGCCGCCGCAGCGCAGGCACGCCGGATCGTCCTCGCCCGCCGCGATCCGCTCCAGCGCGGCCTCGGTGGTCGTGCGGTCCTCGCACGCCGTGCAAACCACCGCGCGGGCATTGCCGTGCAGCTCCAGGACCTTGCGGTCGGGCAGACCGGCGAGCTGGTGCAGCCCGTCGACATTCTGGGTGATCACCCGCACCGCCACCCCGGTGTCAGCCAAGGCGGTGACGGCCAGATGCGCAGCATTGGGCCGGGCGCGCCAGGACGGATGTTCGCCGCGCATGAGCCAGGAGCGGCGGCGGATGTCGGGGTCACGCATGTAGTAGTCGTAGGTGACCAGTTTCTCGGCGTCGGGATCGCGCTGCCACAAGCCGTTCGGCCCGCGATAGTCGGGGATGCCGCTGTCGGTGGAGACACCGGCGCCGGACAGGATCGCCACGAGGGGTCGGCCGTTCATGAGTTCAGCGTAGGGCAGCTGGGGGCTGCCCAATCTGGCTATTGCACGCTAAAGTCTGCCTGGAGGACGCACACAGCGGAAGGTGGCAGACGATGACGGCGACAGCGGTCAAACAGCAGGTGCTCGAACTCGGTGGGGCGTTCATGCTCTCGCGCGAGGTCAGGGACTTCGGGAACACGGTCGGGGTGCCCGGATTCCACGGCACCTACACGCGCGGGCGCGGCGGCGTCCTCGGTGACGTCGACGCCGATGTCGTCTCGGCGGCCTTCGGCTTCTTCGAACCCGGATGTGTCCGTGCCGCATGGGAATCGGTGCCGATGCCCGCCGCCGACGCGGCCGCGGCCTACCTGGCCGCCTGTCACGACTTCGGGCGCCGCAAGCTCGCCGACTTCGACGAGGCCGACGCCGGTCGCCTCGCCGAACTGCTGGGCCGCGTCGTCGACGCCGCGCCCTCGGCGGGGCTGCCGTTGTTCGCCGGCTGGCGCGCGATGCCGCTGCCCGGCGACGGCAAGGCAGCGCTCGTGCAGGTGAGCCACGTCCTGCGGGAACTGCGCGGCGGTCTGCATTTCATCGCCGTGACCGCCAACGGGCTGACCCCGCTGCAGGCGATCCTGATCGCGGGCTCACCGATGTCGGACGGCCCGACCCACGCGCGCCTGCTCGGCTGGACCGAACCGTTCGAGGAGGTCACCGACGGGATGCGGGCGCGCTGGGACGCCGCCGAGGAGCTGACCGACGAGCTCATCGCCCCCTGTTTCGAGGTCCTCGACACCGGCGAGCGCGACGAGCTGGCGATGCTGCTGACCGCGGCACACCGGGTGATGCTGGTGCGCTGACTCAGGAACCGAGGACGTCGCGACCGCGGCCCACGATCAGCGGGTCCGCGGTCGCGACGATCTCGTCGTCCTTGTTCTCGTACTCGAACCGGTTGAGCACGTGGCGCATCGCGTTCAGGCGCGCCCGCTTCTTGTCGTTGCTCTTGACCACGATCCACGGCGCGTAGTCGGTGTCGGTGTGCTCGAAGTTCTCTTCCTTGGCCGCGGTGTACTGGTCCCACTTGTCCAGCGACGCCAGATCCATCGGTGAAAGCTTCCAGTGCCGCACGGGGTCGACCTGCCGGATCGCGAAGCGGGTGCGCTGCTCCAGCGGCGACACCGAGAACCAGAACTTCACCAGATCGATGCCGTCGTCGACGAGCATCCGCTCGAACAACGGCACCTGCGCGAGGAAGCGCCGATGTTGTTCCGGCGTGCAGAAACCCATCACCCGCTCGACACCGGCACGGTTGTACCAGGAGCGGTCGAACAGCACGATCTCACCCGCCGCGGGTAGGTGCTCGACATAACGCTGGAAGTACCACTGGGTGGATTCGCGGGCCGAGGGCTTCTCCAGCGCCACCACCCGCGCGCCACGCGGATTCAGATGCTCCATGAACCGTTTGATGGTGCCGCCCTTGCCCGCGGCGTCGCGGCCCTCGAAGACGATGACGATGCGCCTGCCGGTCGCCTTTGTCCAGTTCTGCAGCTTCAGCAACTCGATCTGCAGCAGCCGCTTGTCGAACTCGTAGTCGGTGCGCGAGAGGCGTTCGTCGTACGGGTAGCCCTCCCGCCAGGTGTCGACGATCAGGCCGCCGGGCTCGGTGAGCAGGACGGGATCGTCGTCGTCGCTGTCGTCGACGGAGAACGCCGTGGTGTCGGCGAGATTCACCGCGGTGGCGAGATCGGCGATCTCGCTCAGATCGCGGGGGATCGTGCGTGTCTCGACATCGGTCATCTGCCGGACGCTAACCGACGACCGTGTCGCCGAGGTGAACACGCGGTGTGGGCCGCCTACGGCGCCGGTGGGCGCTGCGCTGGTGTGCGTGTCCTCGACGACATCGGCCCGCAGGTCAGGGCATACTGCGACCTGACCAACCCAGTGCTGCGCGTGGCATCCGCCTGCCGCGCCGCGGAGAGGACGACGCCGATGTCCGACGGAAGTTCCGCCGCCGATCAGTCCGCCGCTCCCGACGAGGAAGGCGCTGCGGGCAACCACATCATCCGGATCGCGTCCGTCGCGGCGCTGGGCGGTCTGCTGTTCGGCTTCGACAGCGCGGTGATCAACGGTGCGGTCGCCGCGATCCAGGACGAATTCGGTGTCGACGACGCCGTTCTCGGTTTCGCGGTCGCCTCGGCCCTGCTCGGCGCGGCCGCCGGCGCGATGACCGCGGGCCGCATCGCCGACCGGATCGGCCGGATCAAGGTCATGAAGATCGCGGCCGCGCTGTTCTTCCTCAGCGCGGTGGTGACCGCGTTCGCGCCCAGCGTCTGGATCCTGGTGATCGGGCGCGTCATCGGTGGCCTCGGTGTCGGCGTGGCCTCGGTGATCGCCCCCGCCTACATCGCGGAGACCGCACCGGCGCGTATCCGCGGCAGACTCGGATCGCTGCAGCAGCTCGCGATCGTGCTCGGCATCTTCCTGGCGCTGCTCGTCGACTATGTCTTCGCCGAGATCGCGGGCGGGGCCGGCCAGACACTGTGGCTCGGTCTCGACGCCTGGCGCTGGATGTTCCTGTCGATGATGGTGCCCGCGGTGGTCTACGGCGTACTGGCCTCGACGATTCCGGAGTCGCCGCGCTACCTCGTCGCGACGCACCGCATCCCCGAGGCACGCACGGTGCTGACGCTGCTGTTCGGCGAGCGGAACCTCGAACTCACCATCGGCCGGATCGAGGACAGTCTCGAGGGCGATGTGAAGCCGTCGTGGAAGGACCTGCGCCGTCCCGCCGGCGGGATCTATCCGATCGTCTGGGTCGGTCTGCTGCTGTCGGTGTTCCAGCAGGCCGTCGGTATCAACGTGATCTTCTACTACTCGAATGTGCTCTGGGAGGCCGTCGGATTCGAGGAGTCCCAGTCGTTCCAGATCAGCGTGTTCACCTCGGTGGTCAATATCGCCACCACCATCGTCGCGATCATGCTCATCGACCGGATCGGGCGCAGGCCGCTGCTGCTGATCGGTTCGATCGGCATGACCATCACTTTGGCCACGATGGCGGTGTGCTTCGGCACCGCAGGCCAGGTGCCCAACGACGAGGGCGTCCTGGAGCCGCAGTTGACGGGCGCGAGTGGCCCGATCGCGCTGGTCGCGGCGAATCTGTTCGTCGTCTTCTTCGGCATGAGCTGGGGCCCGGTGGTGTGGGTGCTGCTCGGCGAGATGTTCCCGAACCGGATCCGCGGCGCCGCGCTCTCGCTCGCCGCGGCCGGTCAGTGGGCCGCGAACTGGGCGATTACCGTGTCGTTCCCGAGCCTGAAGACCTTCTCGCTCGGCTTCGGCTATGGCATGTACGCGGCGTTCGCCCTGCTGTCGCTGCTGTTCGTGTTCCGGTTCGTGCCCGAGACCAAGGGCATGTCGCTCGAGGACATGGACGCCGCGACCGGAGTCGGGCGGCCCAACTCGCCCGTGTGATCGCCTACGGGCGCACCATCTGCCGGTAGTCGGCCGGTGTCGCGCCCACCGACTCCCGGAACGCGCGGTGAAACCCGGACTCGCTACCGAAACCGCAGGCCGCGGCGATCGCCCCCATCGACTGATACCGCTCGCGCTGCAGCAGTTTCTTGGCGCGATCGATCCGGATCTCGCGGATGTGGTGGGCGATACCGCCACCGCCGACGATCCGGTACAGCGTCCGCCGGGACACCCCACAGGCCGAGGCGACCGTGTCGGCACCGAGTTCGGGATCGCACGCGTGCCTGTGCAGGAAGTCGAACACCTGTTGACGCAGCAGCGCCGTGATCTCCTCCGGCTCGCTCTTGCGCCCCGCCGCGGTCGCGACGGCCGCGCCGAACAAGCCGAGGGCGTGCGGGACCAGCGGAGCTGCCTGGGCGGGGTCGGTGGAGACGAGGTCGAAAAGGGAAGTGAAGCACGAGGTCACGACCGGCGCGACGGTGCCGGGTCCGAAGGCTTGGGCGGTCAGCGAGCGGGTGTCGGTGACCGAGATGCTGTGTTTCGGGACCTGCACCACCAGTTCCTCGAACGTCGCCGTCCAGGTCGCGGTGTAGGGGCGGGTGCTGTCGATGAGGATCAGCGTGCCCGGCTCGGCGGCGACGGTGCGGCCGTCCTGTTCGAGCACCGCCTGCCCGTCGAGGGTGATGACGCCCAGGATGCAGTCCTCGGCGTCGGCCTGCAGGTCGACCGGGCGTCGGCGCGCACGCTGGGCGTCGGCCCTGACTCTCGACAGGCCGACGGAGTTCTCCAGCGTGGCGTACTCGATCCGGGCGTGGAAGTCCGCCGAGGTCAGCGGATCGACCTGCATCCGGACATACATCGCGCAGATGCTGTCGCGCCAATAGTCGAAAGCCTCCTGGGCGGAAACGCTCTCGGTGCTCAGCACGAGGGGAGACATCCGGTCTGCCATGGGGACAAGTATCCAACAGCACCACCGCGGTGTAAGTTTCCCCCGATCCCTGACCAGAAGGTGAGTATCCACGTGTCGCACTCCACCACCGATTCCGTTCCGGCCGGGCTCGGCCGGCGGGAAGTTCTGGCCGGCGCGGCAGGCGTTGTCGCCGGTATCACGCTCGTCGGGCTGACGCCGGCGGCGGCCGTGCCCGCCGAGGTGCCGAAGTTCGCGCCACGCGCGGGCCGCACCGCCCGGATTCTGATCACCGGTGACGCCGGAACGGGCAGCCGCACGCAGTGGGCGGTCGCCGACGCCGCTCGCGCGTTCCATGCTCGTGAGCCGTTCACGATGGCCGTCGGTCTCGGCGACAACATCTACGAATCGGGCCCCGACGGTCCCGATGACGTGCAGTTCGCCACGAAGTTCGAGGATCCCAATGCGGGACTGGACTTTCCGTGGGCGATGGCGCTGGGCAACCACGACACCTCCGGGGTGTTCCCCGGCGACGGCGGCTGGCTGGTCCGCGGCAACCACGAGGTCGAGTACCACGCGAAATCGGCGCGGTGGTGGATGCCGAGCCGCTACTACTCGGTGCGGGTGCCCGAACAGAACCCGGTGGTGGAGTTCTTCGTCCTCGACGTCAACCCGCTCGCGGCCTACATTCCACCGCTGCTCGACCCGTACTGGTCGGTGGACGGGCAGTACATGAACGAACAGCGCGCCTGGCTCGACCGGGCCCTCGCCGAGTCCACCGCGCAGTGGAAGATCGCCTGCACCCACCACCCGTACCTCAGCAACGGCCCGCACGGCGACGCGGGCAACTACGAGGGGCTGCCGATCGAGCCGCTCAACGGTGTGCACGCCAAGCGGTTCTTCGAAGATCACGTGCTGGGCAAGGTGTCGTTCCTGCTCTCGGGCCACGACCACACGTTGCAGGTGCTCGAACCGACCGCCGCGTCGAAGGGCACCCGCCAGATCATCTCGGGCGCGGCGGGCAAAACGGCGAGCGGCCACGCCGCAGCCGGATCAGGCCACCCTGCCCTGTACGAGACCCAGCACGAACTGGGCTTCATGGTCATGGATCTCACCCCGGACACGGTGAACCTGCGGGTGATCACGGTCGACCCCGGTTCGGGCGCGGGCACGCAGGTCTTCGACCGCCGACTGGCCTGATCGACGGCAGTTCGCTGCCGGCAGGAGGATGATCGGGGGATGGGCTTCTACACCGACCGGATCCTGCCGCACATCGTCGACACCGTCTGCGGGGTGGCCAACAACGATCCCCTGCGCCGCCGCACCTGCGCGGGTCTGCACGGCGAGGTGCTCGAAGTCGGGTTCGGGTCGGGGACCAATGTCGGGTTCTACCCGGACGCGGTGAAGCGGGTCTGTGGCGTCGAACCCGCGGACACCGCGTGGAAGATCGCGGCGAAGCGGGTCGCGGCGAGCAGGGTCCCGATCGAGCGGGCCGGGCTGGACGGTCAGGCGCTGCCGTTTCCGGACGCGACGTTCGATACCGCGCTGTCGACGTTCACGTTGTGCACCATCCCCGATGTCGCGACCGCGCTCGCCGAGATCCGCCGCGTGCTCAAGCCGGGCGGGACGCTGCACTTCGTCGAACACGGCCTCGCTCCCGACGCGTCGGTCCGGACCTGGCAGTACCGGCTCGATCCGGTCCAGCAGCGGATCGCGGGCGGATGTCACCTCGTGCGTGACATTCCCGGATTGATCAGCGACGCCGGGTTCGAAACCGTCGAACTCGACCGGTTCTATCACCCCGGCGCGCCGAAGGCCTTCGCCGCGTTGTCGCTGGGTGTCGCGCGCTGACACGGTTCGGCATCACGGTGCCACCCCGGTGAGTACGACGCTCGACATCGGCTCGACCGCAGGATCGGCCGGGATTCGTTCCAGGACGCCACCGGCGAACACGTCGTAGAGCGGCAGTGTTTCGAGGTGGACATAGCCGATGTGGCAGTCGCACACCGTCAGTGGGCACGGTCGTGGCGTCAGTGCCTGGCGGTAGGAGCCGTCGTAGAGGTTGCCGAGTGGGGTGCGCACGAAATGGCAGCGGCGGACCTCGCCGTCGCCGTCGACCGAGATCACCGAGGAACCGGTGCGGCAGGCGGCGCCTGCCGAGCGGTGCGGGTGCCTGCTGAACGGGAACAGGGCGTCGATGGCGGTCCACTGCGCGGCGTGGTCGTCGGTGTAGGTGTGGCCTTCGGCGGCGTTGACCCAGAGATAGACGTGGTCGGGCAGGTCGGCGCGCAGGCGGCGGGCGTGGTCGAGGTGTTCGGGCAGGCCGACGATGCCGACGCTGAACCGGATTCCGGTCTCGGCCAGGCGTTCGGCCTTGTCGAGGAAACGGCGATACGGCGTCTGGCCGGGGTGATAGGTGCACCAGAGAGCGAGCGTGTCGGGGTCGGCGTCCGCGGTCCAGTCGATGCGGCCGCTGAGATTGGTCTGGATGGCGACGCGATCGATGTGGGGCAGGTGGGACAACTCGATCAAGGCTGTGCGGTACCACGACCGCACCAGACCCTCACCCCATGGCGTGAACAGCACCGACAGCCGGTCATCGGACTGCGCATGGGCCCAGTCGGTGAAACGGTGCAGGGCGGTGCGGTCCGCGCGTAGTTGCTCGGTGGAGTCTCTGCGTTTGGCGAACGGGCAGTACGGGCAGTCGTAGTCGCACGACGACAGCGGGCCGCGGTACAGGAGTGTCAGGTCCACGGTCAGCGCAGCTCGTAGGCGGCCATGGCGGCACGGACAGCGGGGGAGAAGAAGTCAGGGCCGATGGCATCCGAATAGGCCAGTCCTTCGGGGGACAGGCGCAGCAGGTCGGCGCCGGCGTCGGCGAGCCAGCCACGGTCGGCGAGGACGTGCAGCTGGTCGCCGAAATCCTCCCAGGGATCGGTGCCGAAGCGATGGCGGTAGTCGGCGACAGCCAGGCCGTCGGCTTGCAGCAGTGACTGGAGCAGGTGCCTGCGGGCGGCCTCGTCGACGTCGATCACCCGACCGTGCAGCGCCGATGCGAAATCCGTTGTCGCGATGTAGGTGTCGATGATGCCGCGGACCTCCCGCATGTCGACGGCGTAGTCGAAGGAGTAGTGCAGGGTGCTCGTGTAGGAGCGGGCGCCGCAGCCGAGTCCGATCATGCCGTCGGTCTGGCAGGTATAGTCGTCGGGGCCCTGGGGTGGGGCGTCGCGGCGGCGGAACATGCGCATGGATACCTGTTCGTAGCCGGCGGCCAGCAGGTGATCGCGGCCCTGGGCGTAGCGGGCGAGCCGGTCGCGATCCCAGTCCTGTTCGGCGACAGCGGGATCGGCGTGTCTGGCCAGCCCGGTCAGTGGACGCACGTACAGCGGGTAGAGGTAGATTTCCTCCGGTCGCCATGCCAGCGCCGCGTCGAGGGACACCTGCCAGCTCGCGGCGGTCTGGCCGTCGATGCCGTAGATGAGGTCGATATTGAGCACGGGAATGCCCGCCTCGCGGATACGGCCCAGTGCCGCTTCGACATCGGTGCGCCGCTGCGGGCGCACCGCCGCGCGGGCCTCCTCGTCGATGAAGCTCTGCACACCCAGACTCAGGCGGGTCGCGCCACGATCGGCCAGCACGGCCAGGCGGTCGGCGGTCGAGGTGGCGGGGGAGGCTTCCACCGAAAGTGGGATCGCGCGCAGGTCGGCGCCCATGATCTGCTCGGCGATATCGCACAGCCGGGTCAGTTCGCCTGCCTCGAGGAAGGTCGGGGTGCCGCCGCCGAAGGCCGCGTTCGCGAACCGCGGGGGTTCGGCGTCGCCCAGGCCCTCGCGAACGGCGGTGGCTTGGCGGGTGAGGGCGTCGAGGTAGCGGCTGGTGAGACCGTCCGGGGCGCCGACCCGGGTGAACAGATTGCAGAAACCGCAGCGCACTTCACAGAACGGGATGTGCAGATACAGCGACAGCGCGGACCGCGATTCGCCCGCCCACACCTGCGACAGTGCGGGTCGGTCCGGCAGCGGCCGGTAGGCGGTCTTGTGTGGGTAGGCGTAGACGTAGTTCTGGTATGGCCGGGGTAGCGCGGTGTCGATCATGGGGAGGGCTCCAGGAAGAAGTGGCTGTAGGGGACCGTCCACACGGACTCGTGGCCGAGCCGGTGACCGGTGTACCCGTCGTCGCCGTAGGCGGTGCCGTGATCGGAGCAGACGATCGCGAAACACCGGCGGCGTGCCCGCATCGCGTCGAAGAGCCTGCCGACATGGGCATCGATGTATTCGAGTGCCGCCGCGTGGGTTTCGCGGCTGTCCCCGACGTCACGGGTGGCGCCCGAGAGGTGGAACCAGTTCGGCTGATGCAGCGCCGACGCGTTGAGGAACAGGAAGACCCGCTGATCGGCGGGCACCGCGGCGACCGCGCGTTCCGCGCACGCCACCTGAGCTTCGAACGATGTCGGTGAGGCGACGGAAAAGTCAGGCTCCCAATGGCTTTCGGCGAACAGGCCTGGCAGCACACTGCCGAGCGCCCCCTGCTTGTTGAAGAAGCCGACACCGCCGACACAGACGGTGTGGTAGCCGCGCGCGGCGAGGGCGGTCACCAGATCGGGTTCGTCGAAGACGAAGGTGCCGTCGGCGGTGGTCTCGCTGCCCGCGAAACGGGCCGCGAACAGGCGCGGATGCGGGCCGGGCGCGGCCGGGGTCGGCAGGAAACCGGCGAACATGGCGTGGTGGGAGGCGTAGGTGAAACTGCCCGGTGCGTGGCGTTTGTCCCAGCGTCCCTGCGGCAGGTACGCCGACAAGGTGGGCAGCTTGCCCGCCGCGGCGAGTTCGGTCGCGACGTCGTAGCGCAAGGTGTCGAGGGTGAGCAGCAGCAGGTCGTCGCGGCCGACGACCTCGGTCATGTCGGGACGCGAGAGCGGGGATTGGGTCATCGAGACGCTCCGATGGCCGCCGCGGCGGTGAGTTGCGCGGTGTAGGTGTCCATTCCCTCGGCCGGTGTGCCCGCAAGCCCGGTCAGGCCGGGCAGCAGGTCGCCGAACGCGTTGACCTCACCGACGGTGAACCGCCGCCAGCCGAGACCGGGCAGCAGATCGACCCCGACGCACAGGGTCGCGGGAAAGCAGGCCGCGGCGCGTTCACAGATCTCCATGGCCTCGGCCCAATGCTCGCCCGCCGCAGCGCGGACCGCGGCCAGATCCCCGCGGGCACCGCCCAGATGCAGGTTGGTCAGCGGCCCCTTGCTGGTGCGGACCACGACATGGGAGGCCCGGCCTGCGATGACAACGACCCGCAGGTCAGCCGTCCGGCCGCCGGTGGTGGCCTTGGGGATCCAGCGTTCGATGTGCAGGCCGTCGGGGGCGAGCCGGTCGACGATCGCGGCGATCTCGCGTTCCTCGCGGTATCGCCGCACCCGCAGTGAATTGTGCAGCGCCCCATTAACACTCACCTCGACGGAGGTGGTCGCCTGCCAGCGGCCAGACGCGGTCGACTCGATCGCGAGCACCCCGGATGCCGACGAGCCGTGCGCGAGTTTGACGAACACCCGCGCCATTCCCGCCTCTCGCATCCGAGCCCGCACGTCCAGCCAGCCGCGCAGCGGCCCGGCGGGTGACGGTGGTACCGGCACCCCCGCCTCGGCCAGGCGTGCGTGACAGCGCCGCTTGTCGAACAGGACCGCGAGATCGGCCGGATCGTCGAGCCGATGCCCGCCACGCAGCGAACCCACCGCCGCGAGGAAGCCGGTGTACCAGCGGGCCGAACCCTCCACGCGGGTCGGCTCGTTCACTCCGCGCAGCAGCGCGTCCACCGCCGGGTTCTCGCCCGGCGAATCCAGCCGGACGATCTCGTCGTCGGCGAAATCATGACCACCGTCGGTCAGGACCGAGAGCCATTCGACGACTCGCGGAGCGGGAAACCCGGCGGCGAGTGCCGCTTCGGTGAACAGCCGGACCCGCCGGTTCTCGGCGTTGCCGACCACCACCCATCGCACGTCAGGTCACTCCCCGACCGCGACGAATCGCCACACAGTACCGTCGCCGTCGTCGTCGGAATAGGCATCGTCGGTATCGAGGTCAAGCTCGACACCCGCCGGGGTCAGGGTGTCGGCGAGGCGGGCGCCGATCTCCTTGCTCACATAGTTGTGGCGCAGGTCCAGTGATTTCAGGTGGGTCAGGGGCTGCCCGCCGAGCAGGGCGGCGGCGCCGTCGTCGGTGAGCACACCCATCGACAGGTCGAGCGCGTCGAGGCGGGCGACCACGGGCGCCGAGGCCACCGCGGCACACACCGCGTCCTGGATCTCGCTGTTACGCAGGGCCAGCCGCTTCAAACTGGGCAGCTGATCGCCGGACAGGATCGGCGCGAGATCGGTGACATCGGCGTCGCCGCCGTATGTGGACGTACCCAGCCACAGCTCGAGGTCGAGCAGCGACGGCAGCTCGCTGGCGGCGACACCGCGCACCACCGCGACCGGCAGACCGCCTGCCTGCACCTTCAGGGTGCGCAGGTTCTCGTGGCGGACCGCGGGGAATTCGAGGCGCTCCCCACCACGCACGCCGAGCTCTTCGAGCTGGGGGAACGCGTCGAGCAGCCTGGTCACCTCACCCTGGTGGATCCACGAGATCTCGCACTCCTCACCGGTGATGTCGCCGACGAACAGCGCGCGCAGGGCCGGAAGCTGTTCGCGGGCAGCGATGATGGCGTCGATGACATCATCGGGACGATTGTCGTAGGCATCGGCCCATGAACCGACGATGAGCGCGCGCACCCGCGCCGGATCGACGGTGTCGAGGAACCGGCCGAACGCTTCGGGCCAGGTCTCCTCGGCCTCGTCGACGTCGACGCTGATCCGCCACGCCACGTCATCGGCGCCGGGCAACAGGCGAACCGCCGCCTCCTGCGCCGCGGCATCCTCCTCCAGCTCCGGGAACTGGTATGCGGGCAGACCGCCCAACCCGCGCAGATGTTCTCCGATGGACATGTATGTTCCCGCCCCTTCTGGCGTGGTGACCCCGTGTGACAGCTGCGTTTCTACCAAGCGCCACCGACATTCCGCGCGCCGGGCCGAGTTGTCGGCACCTGCCGCTACCGTCCACGCCACGGCAGCAGTCGCGGGCCGTGACGGGAGGAAATTCATGTATCGACAAGGCGATGTGCTGATCGTGCCGCTGACCGAGTCCGCGGTGCCCGACAGTGCCCGCGCGGCGCACGGCGAGAAGCGTGACGGCCGGGGCAGGCTCGTCCTGGCGTTGGGGGAAGTGACCGGGCACGCGCACGCGATTCCCGGGCCGGGCCGGTTGATGAGGGAGGCAGGGGCTTTCGGCCCGATGCTGCTGCACCTGCCCGAAGGTGGACGCGTGGTGCACGAGGAGCACGCGGCCATCGGCCTGCCCAAGGGCTGGTACCGGGTGGTCCGGCAGCGCGAATATGTGCCCGGTTCCGTGCGGGTGGTGGCCGACTGATGATCGACAGGAGCACGACGATGACGGACCGCAACTGGCGCTCGGTCGCCGCCGCTTCCGGCCCGGGTAACCGTGCTGCCGCCGAAGCAGGTGTGCGACTCGCCTATTCGCGGGCAGGCCTGCCCGAACCGGAACAGATCCTGTGGGCCCGTTCGCCGCTGGCGGCTATCTGGATGCTGATCGCGGGAATCGAGACGGGTGCGCGGGTGCGGGAGGCCGTGCGCAGCGGCCCGTGGGCGGCCGAGCGCGCCCGGCTGCACACCGAACTCGGGGCGCAGGGCTACAGCGCGCATTGGCGGGCGACCGGGGCCGACCTGTGGGAACTCACCAACTCTGTCGTCGACCGCATTCGCGCCGGAGTCGTCGAGGTCGCGGCCGGTGATCGCAAGCAGGAACGGCAGATTCGGGTACTGCTGCTCGATGCCGTGCTCGGCCAGCATGAGGCGGCGTGGCTCAGCGCCTACGACACCGCACCCGGACGGCCGCTCGACGGCATTGCCGCGGTCGCCGCGGAGGCCGGCTGGTGGTGGCCTTACGAGAAGATCGCGATCATCTCCGAGCGTCCGCTCGAACTGCACCGGGACGAGGCCGGCCGCCTCGACCGCGCCGACGGCCCCGCCCTGGCCTACGCCGACGGTTTCGCGTTGCACGCCTGGCGCGGCATGCCGGTGCCCGCCGAGTTCCTCGACAGCCTGGGCTCGTTGACACCACAGCGGATCCGGGACGAGGAGAACGCCGAACTGCGGCGGGTCATGCTCGAGCACTACGGCTACGACCGCTATCTCACCGAATCCGACGCCCGCCCCGTCCACCGCGACGAGACCGGCATCCTGTGGCGGATCGCCCTGCTCGGCGACGAGGACGTGGTGATGGTCGAGGTGGTCAACTCCACGCCGGAGCCGGACGGAACGAACCGCACCTACTGGCTGCGGGTTCCGCCGACGACCCGCACCGCCAGGGAAGGTGTCGCGTGGACGTTCGGGCTCGCCGCCGACGCGTACGAGCCCGTCCAGCAGACCTGAGCGGCGTCAGCGCTCCGACGGGCGCGCCGCTGTCGTGGTGAGGAATTCGGTGACCGCGGCCGCGACGGCGGCGGGTTGGTCGATCATCGACAGGACGTAGGCGTCGTCGATCTCGACCAGCCGGGCGTGGGGGATGAGGGCGGCCAGGCGGCGGCCGTGCTCGCGGGGCATCACCTTGCCCGCCGATGACCAGAGGATCAGGGCTTCACCTGGGAAGTGCTGCAGCGCTTCGGTATTCGCGATCAGGGTGGGTTTGTCGTAACCGGAGCGCATGTAGGCGAGCACATCGGCGCGGACGCCAGGGTCACGCAGGCCGGGTTCGGTCCACCCGTGGACGAGGTCGTCGGGGAGGGGGAATTTGGCCATCCAGCCGAACAGGAGGGGGTTGCCGCGGAGCCGGCGGATGCGCAGCTGGCGCAGTGCGAGGGTGACGCCACCGGGCAGGATCGAGGCGAGGATCGCGGTCTTGCCGGGGAGGCCGGGCGGGAAGTTGTCGAACGCTTCGCAGGGCAAGACGATCAGCCTGCCGACGCGCTTGTCCAGGCCGTAGGCGGTGAGGAACAGCGCACCGCCCCAATCGGAGTGGACGAGGGTGACGTCGGTCAGGTCGAGGGCGGTGAGGAAGTCGGCGACGAGCTGGTTGAGGCCGCGCATGCTCAGGTCGGTGCCCGGGCGCAGCGGTTCGGGGTGCGCGCCGAGCGGCAGGTCGGGCAGGACGTAGCGGAAGCCGGTCGGCAGCAGGTCGATGACCGAATCCCACACGGTGTGGTTCATCAACAGGCCGTGCAGCAGGACGACCGGCGGGCCATCGCCATGTTCGCGGTAGTGGATGCGGCCCGCGGGCAATTCGACGGTCGGCATAAGAACCTCCAGACGTTAGAGCAAATGCTCTAGTGCGTTTGCTCTATTCTGGAACGGTGAGCGAGAAGATGTCAACGACTACGCGGGATCGCCTGGTCGTCGCGGTCGCCGAGTTGATGCGCACCCACGGGTACAGCGCCATCACCGTCAAACAGATCACCGCGGCCGCCGAGGCGCCGATGGGGTCGCTCTACCACCACTTTCCGCACGGCAAGGTGCAGATCGCGGCCGAGGCGCTGCGCGGCTCGGGCGCCGCCTACATCCAGTTGCTGCCGCTGCTGATGGACCCACACGACGACCTCAGCGCCGCCGTGCCCGCCGCCTTCGCCGATGCGGCACGCACACTCGAGGAGTCCGGGTGGATCAACATGTGCCCGGTCGGCACCGTGGCGGGCGAGATCGCCGACAGCGAACCCGCACTGCGTGAGGTCGCCGCCGAGGTCGTCACGGACTGGATCGACAAGGGCACAGCGTATTTCGTCGGCCGCGGCCTCGATGAGCCGGCCGCGCGTGAGCTGATCCTCGGTGTGCTGTGCGGCTTGGAGGGCGCGTTCGTGCTGGGCCGGACACTGCGTTCGACCGAGCCGCTGCTGGCGGCCGGTCAGGCGATCTCGGCTCGGATCGACGCCCTGCTCGCCACCCGTGACCGCACCGCGGCCCGGCCGGGGTGAGAGTTACCGGCGTTCGAGGACGACACGGGCTACCAGGGCTTTGTGGTCGGCACCGGGCATGGCGACGGTTTCCACGGAGGTAGCGTGTGCGCCCGCGAGCAGGAAATGGTCGATGCCGACCAGCGGTGGCAGCCGTTTGTCGGTCGGATAGGTGACCAGGTGTCCGGCACCGGCTTGCCCGGCGGCGTCGGCGAAACGGCCCGACGCCATCGCGCGGAAGCGGCTGTGGTCGTAGGTGGCATTGAAATCGCCACCGACGATCACCGGGCGATCCGCGGGAGACCGGCGCAGGACAGCATCGAGCCGGGACAACTCATCGGCCCAGACATCGGTGTCGTAGACCGGCGGGACGGGGTGAAAGGCATAGACCGAGACCGGCCCGACCTCCGGCACGGTGGCGGTGGCCGAGATCTGATTGAGGACATAACCGTCGTATTCGACGGTGTCCGACAACGGATACCGGCTCCAGATTCCGGTCCCGCTCGCCGTCTGGCCGGGCGCAAGATAGCGGTACGGCAGCAGCTGGTCGAGTCCGGCAGCACCGAGGCCGGTGACGGCGGCGCGGGTGAGTTCGTTGACGGTGAGCACCGCGACATCACGGGTCCGCACCGCTTCGACGAGTGCGGACGGGTCGGCGCCGTCGAACAGCAGATTGGCCTGCATGACCGTGACCGGGTGACCGTCGCCGCCGGTATCGGCGAGATACAGCGGCGCCTGGGTCGCCACCCCGACCGCCGCCACGACCACCGCGACCCCGGTCGCGACCCACTGCCGGGTCGCCGCGAATCCCACCGCACCGACGATCGCACCGATCATCAGATACGGCGCCCCCGAGGTGGCGAGCACCAACGCCTCCGCCGGCCAACCGGTGTAGTGCAGCGCGATACCGACCGCGCCCGCCAGCGTCGCGGTGCCTGCCAGCACGAAGGTACCGACCCGAACGACCCGCGATCTCATCGCCACAGCCAAACACGCGAGCCGGTGGGCGCGCCAATCCGGAATTCCGCTCAGCGCGAGTTGTAGTCGCCAGCAGCGGCGCAATCCTCGCGCGCCAGGGGAGATGGCGCGGGGGATGCGGTAGGGGTGGTAGGAAAGGGGACGTGTCGGCATCTGGCGAGAGTTCTGGTTCGAACGAACGGTCCCGTGCGGTGGACGAGGTGGTGGAGCTGGTCAGTGCGCTGATCCGGTTCGACACCTCCAACACCGGTGAGCTGGCGACCACCAAAGGCGAGCGCGAATGCGCCGAGTGGGTGGCCGCGCAGTTGCAGGAGGTCGGGTACGAGACCGAGTACGTCGAATCGGGCGCGCCAGGCCGCGGCAACGTGTTCGCGCGGTTGAAGGGCGCCGACTCGAGCCGCGGCGCCCTGATGATCCACGGACACCTCGACGTCGTCCCCGCCGAAGCCTCCGACTGGAGCGTGCACCCCTTCTCCGGCGCGGTCCGCGACGGCTACGTGTGGGGTCGCGGCGCGATCGACATGAAGGACATGGTCGGCATGACGCTGGCCCTGGCCCGCCAGTTCAAGGCCGAGGGCACGGTGCCGCCGCGCGATCTGGTGTTCGCGTTCCTTGCCGACGAGGAGAACGGCGGCAAGTGGGGGTCGCAGTGGCTGGTCGACAACCGGCCCGACCTGTTCGACGGCGTCACCGAGGCCGTCGGCGAGGTCGGCGGGTTCTCGCTGACCGTGCCGCGTCCCGACGGCACCGAACGCAGGCTCTACCTGGTGGAGACCGCGGAGAAGGGGCTGGGCTGGATGCGCCTGCGGGCCAAGGCTCGCGCCGGGCACGGTTCGTTCCTGCACGACGACAACGCTGTCACCATCCTCGCCGAAGCCGTCGCCCGCCTGGGCAGGCATACCTTCCCGGTGGTCCTGTCGGACTCGGTGGCCGAATTCCTCGCCGCCGTCAGCGAGGAGAGCGGGCTGCAGTTCGACCCGGAAGGCCCCGATATCGAAGGCCAGCTGGCCAAGCTCGGCACCATCTCCCGCATCATCGGCGCCACCCTGCGCGACACCGCCAATCCGACGATGCTGCAGGCGGGTTACAAGGCCAATGTCATCCCGCAGACCGCCGAGGCCGTGGTGGACTGCCGGGTCGTGCCGGGCCGTCAGGCCGCCTTCGAACGCGAGGTCGACGAGCTGATCGGCCCCGACGTCGAGCGCGAGTGGATCACCAAACTCGACTCCTACGAGACCACCTTCGACGGTCACCTCGTCGACGCGATGAACGACGCGGTGCTGGCCCACGACGCCGACGGGCGCACCGTGCCCTACATGCTCTCCGGCGGCACCGACGCGAAAGCGTTCGCGCGGTTGGGTATTCGCTGCTTCGGCTTCGCGCCGCTGCAGCTGCCGCCGGAACTGGACTTCACCGCCCTGTTCCACGGGGTGGACGAGCGGGTGCCGGTGCAGTCACTGGAATTCGGCACCCGGGTACTGGAACACTTCCTCCTGCACAGCTGAGCACCGACGCCACGAATCGGAGACCCCATGAGCTACAACCCCTATGACGCACTGCCGAAGATTCCGTCGTTCACCGTCACCTCCGCCGACATCACCGATGGTCAGCCGCTGGCCAACGATCAGGTGTCCGGGGTGTTCGGGGCGGGCGGCAAGGACATCTCGCCGCAGCTGAGCTGGTCCGGCTTCCCGGAAGGCACCCAGAGCTTCGCGGTCACGGTCTATGACCCGGACGCCCCGACCGCGTCGGGCTTCTGGCACTGGGCCGTCGCCAACATCCCGGCCTCGGTAACCTCCCTCGACGCGGGTGCGGGCAGCGAAGGCGGGACACTGCCCGCCGGCGCTGTCACGCTGCGCAACGACGGCGGGTTCCCCGGCTTCGTCGGCGCCGCGCCGCCGGAAGGCCATGGGCCGCACCGGTACTTCGTGGTGGTGCACGCCGTCGACGTCCCCGAGCTCGAGGTCGGGCCGGACGCGACACCCGCCTACCTCGGGTTCAACCTGTTCTCCCACTCCCTCGGCCGGGCCACCCTGATCGGCACCTACGAGCAAGGCTGAGCGGAAAACGGCGGTGGCCCCGGGAGACGAATCT